>JAWOGY010000247.1:0-2661 GCA_046496425.1 Vicinamibacterales bacterium | reverse complement strand
GGTGAAGGTCACGTCGCTTTTTGTGTTTGTGCCCCGGTGGGGCGAGAGGATGAGACTGAAATGGCAGAAGGCAAAGTCAAGTGGTTCAACGCAGACAAGGGCTACGGCTTCATCGAGCGTGAGGGCGGCGACGACCTGTTCGTCCACATCTCCGAGATCCAGGGCGACGGCGTGAAGAACCTCGCCGAGGGCCAGGCCGTGTCCTTCACGGAAGCCACTGGCCAGAAGGGCAAGCCTGAGGCGACGCAGGTGACCGCGCTCTAAGCGCGCTCAAGCGGACGCCACGCGCCGGGCGGCCCTCAAAGGCCGCCCGGTCCGCTCGTTCCCGTGGCGGGTGCGATCGCGCGCCCTGGCGTTTGCCCGAGGCCGACAGTGTGGTACTGAGGCGGACATGGACCTGCTCCTGCTCTCGAACTCCACCAACTACGGCGGCACGATGTTCTCCCATGCCGCCGAGGCCTTCTCCGGCGTCTCGTCCGGCAGCGTCGTGACGTTCGTCCCGTACGCGCTCGCCGACTGGGACGACTACGCGGACAGGGCCATCGCGGCGCTCGGAGCCTTCGGCATCGAGGCCGTGTCCGCCCACCGCTCGGGCGCCCCGGACCGGGCGATCCTCGAGGCCGAGGTCGTGATGATGGGCGGCGGCAACACGTTTCGATTGCTCGACTCCCTCTACCGCCTCGGCGTGATCGACGAGCTCGGCGCCCGGGTGCGCGAGGGTGCGATCCGCTATGTCGGCGCCTCCGCGGGCACGAACGTCGCCTGCCCGACGATCCGCACCACCAACGACATGCCGATCTGTCACCCGCCGAGCTTCTCGGCGCTCGGGCTGGTGCCGTTCCAGATCAATCTCCACTACATCGACGCCGATCCGGCCTCGACCTTCATGGGCGAGACGCGGGGCGAGCGGATCGCGGAGTTCCTCGAAGAGAACGACTGCGCCGTTCTGGCGCTGTACGAGGGCTCGTGGCTACGGGTCAGCGGCGGAGCCGCCGTGGTCACCGGCCGCGCCCGCCTGTTCGAGCGCCAGGATGTCGGCACGTTCCATCAGGGCCTCGACGTCTCCGGGCTCCTGCGACACACGCCGCGCTTCGACGGCGGCAGACGACCAGAGCCGGGAGGTTCTTCATGATGGGCAATTCCGCAGTCGTCTACTCCGAGGCGTTCTTCGGCACCCCCGACGGCAAGACCGCCAACGGCCTGGTGCGTCACTCGGAGAAGTACGAGGTCCTCTCGGTGATCGACAGCACGAAGGCGGGAGCCGATGCCGGCGCGTATCTCGACGACGTCCCCAACGGGATCCCGATCTGCGCCGACCTCGCCCACGCTATCGCGCTCGCAGGCCGCGTCCCCGACTACTTCATCCTCGGTGTGGCGCCCCTCAGCGGCCTGCTCTCTCCGCACCAGCGTGGCGTCGTGCTCGACGCGATGCGCCGCGGCATGCACATCGTCAACGGCCTGCACGAGTTCCTGAACGACGACCCGGAGTTCTCGGCGGCCGCGACGAGGTACGGCGTTCGGATGCTCGACATGCGTCGTCCGCGTGCGACCAGGGACCTGCGCATGTTCACCGGCGCCATCGACAAGGTGACCTGCCCGCGCGTCGCGGTGCTCGGCACCGACGGCGCGATCGGCAAGCGAACGACCGCGGTCGTCCTCACCCGGGCGCTCAACGCGAGCGGGATCAAGGCGATCATGGTCGGGACCGGCCAGACCGGGCTTATCCAGGGCGCGCGCTACGGGCTCGCGCTCGACGCCATCCCGTGTCAGTTCTGCTCGGGCGAGGTCGAGGCCACGGTCGTGGAGGCATTCGAGGCCGAGCATCCGGACGTCATCATCATCGAGGGGCAGGGCGCGCTCAGTCACCCCGCGTACCTGTCGTCGACCTTCATCCTCAGAGGCGCCCGCCCCGACGCGGTCATCCTTCAGCACGCGCCCGCACGCCGGATGCTGGGCGACTTCCCCGACGTGCCGGCGCCGACGCCGGCGGCCGAGATAGCCCTGCTGCGGGCCTTTGCCGGCACGCCGGTCATCGGCCTGACCATCAACCACGAGGACATGACCGACGCCGAGGTCAGCGCCGCGATCATCCTCTACGAGCTCGAGCTCGGCATCCCGGCCACGGATGCGCTCACGCGACCGACCGATCGGCTGGTCGACATGGTGCTGACGGCGTTCCCGGCGCTCAAGACGAGGTTGACGACAGGCGCCGCCTGACCGCGCCCTGGGGCGCTGTGCTTCACCGTGCGGCGTTCCAGCGAACGACCGACGAGATCCTGGCACTCGCACTCCGGATGTCCGTGAAGAGTCCTTCGAGCTGGCCGAGGAGCGCGATTTCCCGGAGCCGTTCGGGCACGGGCGCCGCCGCCTTGCCGACGAGAGGCGCCGCCGCCGGGACTCGACGCTGACGAGGCTCCCATTCAGCGACGGCTGCGGCTGCCTGTCTGCACGACGCCGTCACCGCCGGTCGCCGATGAGAGCCGCTCTCAGCCGGGTATCACGCGGAGTCACCGGCACGCACCACGTTCTCCGTCTCCGGTGACCGCGTGTGCTACGGTGAAGCTTGAGGCGACGCATCTTGGGGGGCGGTATGTCACAGGCTTTGACGGACGCGATCCTGGGGATGCGCATGGACGAGGCCGTGACGCTCGCCAGGCGCAT
>JAWOGY010000213.1:0-17247 GCA_046496425.1 Vicinamibacterales bacterium | reverse complement strand
GCTGGGCCTGGATCGCCTCGAACCGGCGGTGGATCGCCGACCCGAAGACGCGGACCGCGATCGACACGAACGGCAGCGGCACCAGCGCGATGGCCGTCAGGCGCGCGTCGAGGCCGAGCATGAGCACGAGCGCCACGCCGAAGACGATGATCGTGCTGGCCGAGTACATCACCGCGGGGCCCGCCATCATCCGCACCGCGTTCAGGTCGTTGGTCGCCCTCGACATCAGGTCGCCCGTGCGGCTGGCGTGGAAATTGGCGGGCGAGAGCGCCTGCAGCCGCGCGAAGAAGTCGTTGCGCAGGTCGTACTCGAGGTGCCGCGACACGCCGACGATGATGCGGCGCATCAGGAACCGGAAGACGCCCCCGACGAGCGCCAGCGCCAGGATGAGGCCGGCGTACGTGCGGAGCTTCGCGCCGGTCACCCCCTGCGCCAGGTCGTCGATGGCGTGCTTGAGCACCCAGGGCGTCGCCAGGGACGCGACCGTCGACAGCATCGTGCACGCCAGGCCCAGCGCGAATCCGCGGCGGTAGCGCAGCATGTAGGCGACGAGTCGTCGGGTGGGCGAGGCGGTCACGAAGCTTTCAGCATACTGGACCTGTCCCGGGCCCCGCTACTCCGCCGGCACCGGCGTCAATTTCGTGCCGCCGTGTGCAGATCCGTGCAGCACGATGCCGGCGGGCACCCCGATTGCACCGATAAGGAGAATACGTGCGACGCCCGCGGTGTCGCCGAGGAGTGCGCCCATGATTCGAGTCCCAGCCCCACGAGTTCTCGCCCGCCCCTTCCTGGCCGCCGCCATCGTCGCCGGGCTCGCCGCGCCCGCGATGGCTCAGTACCGTCCGCTGCCGGCGGGCAGCTACGGGACCGCCAACAACCCCGTTGGCGAGCCGTACCACATCGAATTCGCCTTCAACTTGTGGAATCCCGAGCCCAGTATTGTGATCGCCAGCGAGTCGCTGGGCATCCCGGGGACCGACATCAACGTCCAGGCCGACCTCGGCCTGGAGAAGAAGATGACCTACGAGTTCCGTCTCGTGCTCCGGCCAGGCAAGAAGCACAAGTTCCGGTTCAACTACATCCCGCTCAAGTACGACGCCGACACGACGTTGACGGGCGACATCATCTTCAACGGTATCAAGTTCCCCTTGAACACGCAGGTCGGCACCCTGCTCGAGTGGAAGACCTACCGGATCGGGTACGAGTACGACTTCCTCTCCAAGCCCCGCTGGTTCATCGGCGCGATCCTCGAAGCCAAGTTCACGGACATCAATTTCGAGCTCAACAGCCCTATCGGGACGGAGTTCGCGCGGGCCCGCGCGCCCATCCCGGCCCTCGGCGTCATCGGCCGCGCATGGGTGACCAACTACGCGTCAATCACCGCCGAGTTCACCGCGTTCAAGCTGCCCGACGAGATCGACACCGACTACGGCGGCCACTACTACGAGTGGGACATCTACGGTACGGTGAACTTCACCAGGAACCTCGGCGCCCAGGTGGGCTGGCGCTCGCACGACTTGAGCTACATCGCGAAGAGCGACCGGGGCGACGCCAAGCTCCAAGGGCTCTACTTCGGAGGCGTCGCGAGATTCTAGCGGGGTTCCAGGCGCACGCCCAGCAACCGCCTGTCGGCGCTCGACGGGTCTGTATCCGCTGGGCGGAAGCCGGGCCCGGCCTGGACGGCGACAATCACCGACCCCGCCGGCGGCATCGGGATCGCCAGTTCCCGCTCTTCACCGGGCGCCAGTTCGGCATCCAGGCTGAAGGCGCCCGCGCTGACGCGAACCCTCGTCACCAGGGGTCCGGCGCGCATCGTCAACGCCGCGACGCGATCGCCAGGTTCCGCCTGCACGACCAGTTCGGCCGTCCTGCCGCCCGCCGTCCATAGCCCGCCTGGTTCGAGGTAGGCGCTCGCCAGGGCATATACCACCAGGGAGCCGTATCGCATCGCCGCCGCCGCTCGGCGCGCGGTAACCGGAGCGAAGCGTCCGTCAGCCACCGGCTGGAACCAGATGTTGCGCACGGCCGCCCGGGCACCGGCATCGCCTCGCAGGTGCACGCGCACGCCTGACACTGCGGCGGGCAACACGAGTTCGCGGCTCACGGCGCCGGCGCCGTCACTCGCGATGGACCAGGAATTGAACGGCCCCTCCGACCGGCCGGCCACGATCTGCACGTCGAGCCCGGCGGCCGCCGCAAGATCTGCCCACATGCGGTAGCGCCCGGCGGGGAGAAACGGCAACGCCATCCAGACATCCGCCGAACGGCTGGCAGCCGCCGCCGCGCCCACGCGCAGCCGCTCAAGGGAGGGCCCTCCCCCGATTGCCGCCCGCGAACCGAGCACGGCTGCCCGCGAGCCGCGCCACGCGCCGGCGGTCTCGAGTGCACGCAGCTGCCCGCTGGTGATCCGCGTGCCGCTCACGCCCTCGATGCGCCATGTCGCTTCGGCCGCCGCGGTCACGGCGATGCCGACGGCGCACAAGGCAACGAGGGCGGCTGACCCCGCCTCGAGCGCCCCGGCCCGCGCCGCCGCGCGCGCGGCGAGCCAGGCGCCAACGACGGCCGCCATCCACACCGCCGCCTCGGCCAGGGCCGTGAGCGGCCCATGCCGGAACAGGCTCGGAACGGCATGCGCGAGATCTGCCATCTGCGACGCCCACGCGAGCCAGGGCGCCTCCACGCCGCGCACGTTGAAGGCGAACGCCCCGCGGTCGACGGCGACCAGCATCACACTGATGCCGGCGCTGACGCCGAGGGCGGCCGCCTGCACGGTCCGCGTGACCGCGTGCGTCGCGGAAGCCCACGCCGAGGCGGCAGGCACCGCGAAGAGGAGCAGCGTGGCGCCGATGAACCGCGCCGGCGAACTGAATCCGCCCCACCACATGTGGTACATCGCCGTCACGACGGCGTAGGGCACGACGATGGCGGTCCACTCCAGGGCGAGCCGCGGGCGGCGGCGCGCCAGCGCCGCGAGCCCGACGGCGCCAATCGCGGCAACCGGCGCGTAGACGATCAGCCCGTATTGCTGATCGAAGAGGAGGCCGAGGATTCCCGTCGGCACCCTCCCCGCCGACATCTGGGTGTAGTGGCCGTAGGCCACGGACGGATTGAAGCGGCCGTAGATCGTGTAGTAGTAGCCGAACCAACCCATGGCGCTCGCCGCAGGAATGGCGAGAAGGCTCGCGAGCGCACGTGCCGGCCGCGAATCCCGGAGCGCCCGGCCGGCGAGAACCAGGCCCAGCGATGCCGCCAGCACCGAGAACCGCGGATGGAACCACGGCAGCAGCGCCGGGAGCAGCCCCGCGAGCGCCCACCACCATCCCGGTCGCGAAGCCCGATCCTGAAGCACCGCCACCATGGCGAAGGCGGCCATCACGACAATAGCGCCCAGGCCGTCGGGGTAGACCGTGAAGGAGAGCAAGAGGACCGGAGCCGCCAGCGCTGCCGCGGCCCAGCCGAACCAGGCCGCCGCTGTGTGCCCCGTGACCACGTACGCCGCGCGCCAGGCCACGCCGGTTGCGGCGGCCGACGCGAGCGCCAGGAAGACCTTCACGAGGCCGTAGCCCCCGAGGGCGAGGAGCGGCGCGATGATGGCGGCGACGCCCGGGAGGTGAATGGAGTAGATCTCTCCGTCGGCCCCGCGCTTGAGGTAGTCCGGGCGGAGCGCGCCGCCGAAGTACTCGAGGTAGTCGCCACGCTCGTGGTTGTTCTCGATGCGCAAGTCGCCGTCACGCCACAGGCTCTGGGCGATGATCAGGTAGTGCGGCTCGTCGCCGCCGGGGACCTGAGGCGCCAGCCGCCAGGCGGCCGCGTTGTAGATCAACGCGGCACACAGGAACGCCAGCCACGGCGCGCGAGCGGGACTCGCGAGGCTGGCGCGGACCCGGCTGAACCCGGCCGCCGGCGCGCCCCCGGCCGTCACGACGGCGGCGGCAATCGCCGCCCAGACGAGCCACACGAAGGGCCCCGCCCACAGCAGCAGGGCGGCGGGCAGCGTCACAGGCAGCCACGGCAGGAAGAGCAGCACGCTGAAGAAGAGCGGCTTCGCCCGGTCCGACGACAGGCGGAAGACCCAGACGAGCGCGATTGCCCCGGCGATGAGCGCCGCGAGCCACCAGAGCGGCGGCAGCACCGCCACCCGGACCGCGCGGAGTCCGGCGTCGCTGAGCGCGACGCTACCCAGCGAACACCACGCGGCCGCGCCCGCCGACGCCGCGGCCAGCGCGGCGGCGGGCGTCAGTCGGACGGGCTGCATGGGGCGTCATGCTACCATACGGCCCCATGCGCTCCCGTGCCGGCGAGGCCGTCCTGGTCGCTGCCGCCGCCCTCCTCATCACGTTGGTGATGACCTGGCCGCTCGTCGTTCGCGGCGCGTCGGCGGGACGCATCGACTCGGGCGATGGCCAGTTCAGCATCTGGAACGTTGCGTGGGTGGCGCGCACGCTGGTCGTCGATCCCCTGGGTCTCTACAACGCCAACATCTTCTACCCGCACCGCGGCACGCTGGCCTGGTCGGAGGCGAACCTCGGCGCCGGGTTGCTGGCGGTGCCGTTCTACTGGGCGAGCGGCGGCAACCCCTACGTCGCACACAATGCGGTCGTGTTTCTCGCGTTCGTGCTCGCCCTCACCGGCACCTACAGCCTCGTGCGGCACCTGACGGGCCATCGGGGAGGCGCCGCCGTGGCGGCCGTCGCCTATGCGTTCAGCCCGTACGTCGTTTCGCACATCCCCCACATCCAGCTCCTGATGACGGCAGGCATCCCGTACTCGCTGCTGGCCCTGCATCGCTACGTGGACCGGCAGACCGCCGGCCGCGCGTGCGCGCTGGGCCTGGCGCTCGCGGCCCAGGCGTTGTCTTGTGGCTACTACGGGATTTTCGCCGGCCTGCTGGTCGGATACGGCGCCGTGTTCTACAGCGTGTCGCGGGGCCTCTGGCGCGGCTGGCGCTTCTGGGCCGGCGCCGCCTTCGCCGCCGCGCTCTCGATCGCCATCGTCCTCCCCTTCTTCTGGCCGTATATCGAACTGCAGCAGGGCGAGGGCTTCGCGAGGTCCCTCGACGACTCGCGCCGATGGTCGGCAGGGTGGCGCTCCTATGTGGCGTCGGGAGCCTGGGCGCACCGCTGGGTGCTGCAGTACCTCGACCCGTGGGGAGAGGTGCTGTTTCCCGGCATCGTGGCCACACTCGCGGGGCTCCTCGGTCTTGCGGGCCTTGCGGGCGTGCGCCGGCTCCGCCCGGACACCGCCGCCCGGGACCACCTCGTCTTCTACGCGAGCGTCGGGGTTGTCGCGTTCTGGTCGTCGCTCGGTCCGGACTTCGGCCTGTACGCCTGGCTCTACCAGGTGGTGCCGGTGTTCTCGTGGCTCCGGGCGCCCTCCCGCCTGGGCCTCGTGGTGGTGCTGGCACTTGCCGTGCTGGGCGCGTTCGCCGTGCAGGCGATCGTGGCGCGATGGCGCCGCACGGCGCTGGCCTCGGCGGCGTTCGTGCTGCTGGCGATGGCCGATGTCTGCGTGGCGCCCCTCTTCATGGTGGAGGCGCGGCCCGTCGCGCCCGCCTACGAGTCGCTGCGCAAGTGGCCGTACGGCCCCGTGGCCGAGTTCCCGTTCTTCTACCTGCGCATGGACTTCCCGCGGCACTCCGAGTACATGCTCAACTCGACGGCGCACTGGCGGCCGCTCATCAACGGCTATAGCGACCATATCCCGCCGGAGTTCCGGGCGATGGTCGTGCCGCTCAGTTCGTTTCCCAATCCCGAATCGTTCGCCATCCTGAGACAGCTGCGCGCGCAGTACGTGGTCTTCCACCTGAATCTGTACGACCGCCGCGCCGTTGTCGAACTGAAGGCCCGGATCGACGAGTACCGCGAGTATTTGCGGCCGATCCGCCTCGAGGACCCGGTGTGGCTGTTTCACATCGCCGCCTGGCCGCCGCAGCGCTAGCCGCCTGCCTCGCGCTGGCGGTGCTGCACACCTGGCCCCTGGCCACGGGGCCGGCGTCGCTGTCGCGCCACGACAACGCTGACGCCATGCTGAACGAGTGGATCGTGGCGTGGGTCGCGCACCAGGCGCCGCGGGCGCCCCTGCACCTGTTCGACGCCAACATCTTCCATCCCGAGCCTCGTTCGCTGGCCTTTTCCGAGCACATGACGCTGCAGGGGCTGATGGGCGCGCCCGTCCTCTGGCTCGGCGGGCCACCGCTGCTGGCCTATAACCTGCTCGTCATCGCCGGCCTCTCCCTGTCGGCCTGGGCGATGTGGCTGCTCGTGGTGCGCTGGACCGGCAGCCATGCCGCGGGCGCCGTCGCCGGGACGCTCCTGGCCTTCAACGCGCACACGCTCACGCGGCTGCCCCATCTCCAGGCGCTCCACCTGGAGTTCGTGCCCGTCGTGCTCGTCGCGCTCGACCGGCTGCTCGTGGATCGGCGCGTGCGGGACGCCGTCCTTCTGGGCGTCGCCTGCGCGCTCCAGGGACTCACATCCAACTACCTGCTGGTGTTCACGGCGACGGCCGTCGTTGCCGGAATCGCGGTCCGCGCCAGCGAGTGGCGGCGCCCGGCGCCGGCTCGTGCCACCGCTCTCCTGGGCCTCGCGGCGATTATTGCCGCCTCCCTGCTGGCGCCGTTTCTCTATCCGTACTACGCCACGCAGCGCGAGCAGGGCCTCACGCGCAGCCTCGATGAGGTGGCGCGCTACTCCTCCACCTGGCGCGACTACCTGTCGACGGCCGGCCGGCTGCACTACGCCGCATGGAGCCACCGGTTCCTGGAAGGCTCGACGGCGCTGTTCCCCGGCCTGGCCGCACTCGGCCTCGCCACGATCGCGCTCGTCTCGCCGCCCGGCCTGAAGGATGCCCGAATCCGCATGATGGCGGCTGCCGGCGCCGCCGGCGTCGCGCTCTCCTTCGGCCCGGCCCTGCCGGGCTACGCCACGCTCTACCACTGGCTGCCTCTGCTGCAGGGCGTCCGCGGCGCGGCGCGATTCGGCTTTCTCGCGCTCATCAGTATCGCCGTGCTGGCCGGATTCGGCGTGGCCGCGTTGCGCGCGCGGTATGGCGCGCGCGGATGGTGGCCGGCACTGGCCCTCGCACTGGTCGCCGCGGTAAGCGTGGAGGCCCTGCGCGCGCCGATCGCCTTCCGGCCGTTCGACGGCATCCCGCGCATCTACCAGTCTCTGCGCGACCAGTCGGTTGGCGCCGTCGCGGAATTCCCGTGCTATCCCCCGGGGGCCATCCATCGCAACGCGCCGTACGTCCTGCATTCGACCGCGCACTGGAAGCCGCTGGTGAACGGCTACAGCGGATTCGTGCCCGCGAGCTTCCCGGGCATCGCGCACGCGCTCCGGGACTTTCCCGACGCTCATTCTCACGCCGAACTGCAGCGCCTCGGCGTCACCCACGTCGTCGTCCACCTCGACGCGTACGGCGAGCACGCGAGCGCGATGGCCTCGGCCCTGAGCGCCGCGCCGTGGCTGGAGCTCGCGGCGTCAGGCAACCGGATTAGAATCTACCGGCTCGTCACTTCTTGATGATCACTGGCTTCGGCGGGGCGGCCTTCGGCGGGGCGGCCTTCGGCGAGGCGGCCTTCGGAGGTCCGGCCGGCTTCTGGCGCGGGCCGTACAGCCGGCGATAATCCTCGGCGGTGCCGAGGATGCGGCGCACGTAGTTCTGCGTCTCGGGGAAGGGGATGTCGTCGATGAACTCGTCGCGCGGGACGCCGGGCCGTTCGCGCTGCCATCGGACGACGCGGCTCTCGCCCGCGTTGTAGGCGGCCAGTGCAGCGTGGTCGCTGCCGAACTGCTTGATGAGGTTGGCGAAGTACGCCGTGCCGATCCGCACGTTGGTCTCGGCCACGGTCAGCCGCCGCGTCGAGAAGTTCCGGATGCCGAGCCGCCTCGCCCACTGGCGGCCCGTTGCCGGCATGATCTGCATCAGCCCGACAGCTTTCGCCGGAGACACGATGTCCTTGTCGAAAGTCGATTCCTGCGCGATCAACGCGGCGATGAGGTACCGGTCCAGCTTGTGGGCGTCGGCGTACTTGCTGATGAGCGGCCAGTGCTGGATCGGGAAGATGACCGACAGGACGTCGGTCGGCATCAATTCGCCGCCGGCGGCCAGGAACTGCGGGTAGGTGCGCCGCATCAGGTTGATGCCTGGGCGCAGTTCCCCCGACCGGTGGAGCAGCCAGGCCCGCGTGGCCGCCAGCTGCGCCGACGAGCGGTGGGCCCGCTCGGCGTACCGCACCTCGTCGAGGGCCTCGCCGTACATCTCGACGAAAATCAGCCAGCGAATGAGGTCGGCCGTCGGCGCTCCCGCGCCGCCCTCGGCCTGCGGCGCGGACACGCCTCCGGGGCCCGGCACGGCCGTCCCTTTCGACTCGAGGGCCTTCGCCGCCAGACGGCCGTAATACGAGTTCCCGTAGTCGATGTAGACCAGCTGGAAGCCCGCATCGGCCCCGGGCGCGTCGCCGCGCTGCTCGCGCGCCTTCGCTGCCCAGTAAAGGTACGACGGCCTGTAGTCCGTGCGGGGGAAGACCACGGCGGCTCGCTCGAACATGTCGGCGGCTTCGGCGTACTGCTTCTGCCGGTACGCCCGCCAGCCGACCTTCCACATCGCGCGCGCCGCGTGCCGGCCGGACGGGAATCTCGAGATGAGGTCCCGGAAGACGACATCCGCCTGCTCGTCTTCGTCGGCGACGATGTGGAACGACGCGAGGTTGTTGAGCGCATCCTCGGCCCACGAGCTGTCCGGGAAGTCCTCGACGAGCGCCCGCGTCTGCGCGATGTACTGGTCGCGGTTCCCGATGCGCTGCGTCGTCATCAGGTAGAAGAACCGGGCCTCCGCGCGGCGGGCCGCCCGGTCGAGGAAGGGCGTCAGGTCCTCGCGGACCCGGCTGAACCGCCGCAGGAAGTAATCCGACTCGGCCATCCGGAGCTGCACGAGCTCTGCTTCGTCGCCGGACGCCACGGCGGCGAGCCGTTCGAAGGCCTCGCGCGCCGGAGCGTAGCGGCGCCCGGCGAACAGGCGCTCGGCACGTGCGAGCTCTCGCGCGAAACGGGCCGTACCTGGAGCCACCGGCCCGAGCGAGGCGAGTGGCATTTCGCCCTCGGCCGCTGCCGCGGCCTCGCTCGTCGGCCAGTCGAAGTAGATCGTCTGGTAGGCGTCGAGCGCCCGCGCCCGGTCGCCTGCGCTTGCGGCGGCCCGCGCCAGGCGCAGCAGGACGTCATCGGGAGCCGCGGC
Organism: Vicinamibacterales bacterium; assembly: GCA_046496425.1. Taxonomy (GTDB): domain Bacteria; phylum Acidobacteriota; class Vicinamibacteria; order Vicinamibacterales; family JAKQTR01; genus JAKQTR01. The sequence goes on along the minus strand of JAWOGY010000213.1, from coordinate 8,016 downwards.
GTTCAGCGCGAGCGCCTCGTCGTACAGCGCCACGGCTGCGGCGTAGTCGCGCTGAGTCGTCCTGATCTCGGCCAGCTGGAGCGAGGCGGCTTCGGCGAGATAACCGGCCGGGCTGGTGGATCGAAGCGCCTGGAAAGTCCGTCCGGCGGCGTCGAGACGCTCGAGTTCGAGTTGGGCCAGGCCCGTCAGGTAGGCCGCGTATCCGGCGAGCGGAGTGCTCCCGAGCGCCGCAGGTCTGATGAAAGAGAGAGCCTGGGTGTACTTTTCCTCGTCGATCAGCCGAGCGGCCTGGGCGAGCGCGCGGGCCGCCGACACCACTTCCGCACTCGCGGCCGGCCACCCTTGGGCCGGCACCAGCCAGTAGTCGGCCACGCGGGACGGCAGCGGCGGATGCGCGGTCGGGCGGGGAGAAGCCGCAGGATCCTGTGAGAGGCGCGCAGCGGCGCCAGGCGCCGGCGCCGCAGACCGGGCCGAGGTCGCCGGCGTCGCATCCGGCAGCGCGAGAGCGGCGAGGAGAACGAGCGCGGTGACGTGTCCTGCCCTGCGCCCCGTCACGCCGGCCCCAACAGCGACGCGTCGCCGTTGGCCAGCGTCCGCACGAGCTCCTGGTCGAAGTAGTCCGTGCGGGCGAGCACCGCCGCGGGCACGCGCTCGTCGTAGAGACGCCTGGCGCGGTCGATCTCCGTGCGGAGGCGTTCCAGCAGGTTCCGATCACGCCGGCCGGCGGTGACCGCCGACTCGTGGTACAGCTTGATTTCCGACACGAGCAGCCTCGCGTAGCGCCGCGCAGCGTCATCGTCATCGTCGTGCCCCGGCTGGAACGTGCGCGCCTGGGGCGTCAGCCGCCGAGGGGTGGGTGCCGGCAACGGCGGGGCGGGAATCGACACCGGCTGGGTCACGCGGGCAATCGTCACCACCTCCAGGCAGCGGCACGCGTGGCGCGCCAGCACCTCGAGGCTCTCGGGCCAGACGCTCGGCGCCTCGCGGTCGCGAGGCGACACGTCGTCGGCGTAGAGCACGCCGACAGTCTCGCCGCCGACGCGGAGCGGGATCGCGAGCGCGGCGCTGGTTGCCGGGAGCGCCCCGAACGGCGTGGCGCCGCCGTCATCGGGAGTCGCGTCCGAGGCCGCCGCGGCCGACGACGAACGGACCGCCTTCGTGAGCAACCCCGCCTGGTCGATGGGAATCTCGAGATCGCGCGGGTCGTTGTCGCGGCCGAAGCCGGCCGCCCGCCAGCCGGCGAGTTTGCCGCCCCGCACGAGGAAGACCGCCACGCGCGGGACTTCGCGTGCCGAGGCGCCGACCAGCACGTCGAGCACTTCGATAAGGGAGCGCGCGCCGTCCAGGCGGCGGACCGCATCCGACTGGCGCTCGGCGAACGCCAGTTCGGCCTGGCGCTCGACCGCGCGCGCTTCCAGCACCTCGCGCCCCGAGGCCTCGGCGGCGTCGGCCTTCGCCGTGGCAATCGTCTCCGCCGCGCCAGCCTCCGCCTCGGCCCTGGCGGCGGCGAGGCGCGCGTCCGCCTCCGTCCGCGCGTGCGCGAGCAGTTCGTCCGCCTCCGCGCGCGCGCGTGCCACGCGCTCGTCCGCTTCGTCCCGGATGGCCGCGAGCGCCGCTTCGTGCTGCGCCGCAAGGTCCCCCTCGAGCGCCTCGGTCGCGCCTTCGTGCTGCGCCGCAAGGTCCGCTTTGAGCGCCTCGATCGCCGCCTGGTGCTGCGCCGTGAGCTCGCCGCTCAGCGCCTCCAGGTCTGCCTCACGACCGGAGACCAGCTGTGCGCGCACCGCGTCGAGCGCCGCGGCATGCTCCGCCGCCAGGTCGAGCCGCAGGGCGTCCAGGGCCGTCTGGTGGCGGGACTCCGCCTCCGCGCCGAGCGCCGACAGTGCCGCCTCGTGCTGCGCCGTCGATTCCGCCCGCAGCGCCTCGAGGGCCGCTTGATGCTCCGCTGCCAGTTCCGTCCGCAGCGCTTCGACCGCCGCCTGCTGCTCGGACGCGGCCTCGGTTCGGAGGGTGGCGAGCGTCGCCTCATGCTGCTCGACGGCCTCCGTTCTGGCCATCGACACCGCCAGGTCGCGCTGCTCCGCTGTCTCGGCGCGGAGCGCGGCCAGCGCCGCCTCGTGCTGCGAGGTGAGATCGGCCGTCGCGCGCGCCACCGCCGCCTCCAGTTCGCGGGCGTGTTCGGAGGCCGCCGCCTGGCTCAGTTCCGAGGCGAGCGACTGCAGCCGCTCCTGGAACTGGCCGGCCAGCTGCGATGTCGCGGCTTCAATCGCGCTCTTGATCTGCTGATCCAGTGCCATCGTGCGTCGCCTCGCGCGGGGGAAACTTCCGGCTCGCGGCATTATGCCACACGGACGCGGCCGAGACGCGGCGCGCGACCGCCCGCGGGCCCGCGTCTTTGACTGGCGGGCAAATGGCTCGTACAATGAAGGTTGCAGTCTGGCGGGCCGACCGCCGGCTGCGTGCGCCAACCTTGTGGGGGCGACATTGGCTTCGACGGAGGTGCTGGACCGAGGGATGCATGCCGAGCTCCGCTGACTCGTTAAACCGGTGGAAACAAACCTAACTGCGAACTCGCAGCTCGCTCTCGCGGCTTAACTAACCGCGACGTCCACCTGGTCCGGGCCTGCACGGCCGGGCTGGATGTCATCTTCGCAGGCTAGCCGATGCGCGCGGTTCCGACGCGCGGTGGCGAATCGTTCTCGGAGCTAGCGCCTGGCGGTTTCTCGCCGCTCTCACACGCCGGGTGCGAACCAACAAGAGCGGACACGCATGTAGATTCCTTCGGCAACGTGCTTTCGGACGCGGGTTCGACTCCCGCCGCCTCCAAACTTCGCTCGCCCTCAGCTTGCCTGACCTTCGGGCAAGCTTCGTCTGGGCAAGCCATGTCCATTCTCTCGGCTTGCCTGAGCCTTAGGTGAGCTTCGTCTTGGCAAGCCACGTACACGCGAAGTTTGTCACGCCGAAGCGACGGGAGGAGCGAATCCAGCCGGACCGTCGCGAAGGCGGACCGCTGCGCAGGCGGACGATTTCTGCAACCTCCATCAGCGCGCGGTATTGCAGAATTTGCCTCGCTCCATCTCTCACTGCCGGGAATCGCCCCGAAAAGCCGACGCTTGGCCGCTGGCCTCGCTCTTGCTCCAGTTCCAAGCGTGCCCAATGAGCCCAAGAACTTTGTCTATGTCCTTGAAAGCACTCGCAACCCGGGTCGCCACTACAGCGGTTTGACGTCCGACGTCGCTGCGAGGTTAGCGGCCCACAACGACGCCAGGTCATTGCACACGGCCAAGCATGATCCCTGGAAGCTGCTCGTCTCGATGGAGTTCACGGACGCTGAGGTAGCGGCCAGGTTCGAGCGCTATCGGGGAGTCCGCCAGCACGACGCTCTTCGACATCGCCGGCGGCCGCTGGGGTGAGGTGCGGAACGACCATCGGGTCGAATAGCACGTCGCCCGGGACGCGACCGGCTACCGGGAGGCGCTGAACCGGCTGCCGGTGTTCCTCAATCGCGTACGGCCCGCCCTCGTTCAATACCAGGCCGGGATGGACTTGTTCGAGGACGACCCGGTCGGGGGAATCGACGGGATCACCGAGGTGTTCCTGATCGAACGCGATCGCTTCGTGATCGAGCAGGTCCGCGGGCGCGCCATCCCGCTGGTCGTGAATCTCGCGGGCGGCTACGTGCGCGGCGTCTCGGATCGGCTGCACGTCAACACGATTCGCGTGATGGCGTATCCAGACCTCTCCACCCCAGGAGCCATCGTGTGACCCGCCCTGTCACACCTCGCCCCTAGACTTCCTTGAGACCCGGGAGGCACGCCAGCAGGATTGGCGATGTGCGTTTCTCCGGGTCACAAAGGAGTACTCATGGATGCCATCCTCGCGGCGCTCGACCAGCTCGAGCTCGGTTCACCCATCACGGCAGCGAACCTGACGATGTACCCGCTCCTGCTGCCGAAGGAGTCTGCGCCAGGGTATCTCACCTTGGACGAGGCGCTCGCCGCGGGTCTCGCCTCCGTCACGGAGGTGTCGGAGTCCGGCAGCGTGCCGGAGCTCCTGGTGAAGAACGGCGCTGGGAAGCCCGTGCTGATCCTGGACGGGGAAGAACTCGTGGGCGCCAAGCAGAACCGCATTGTGAATCTGACGATCCTTGTGGCGGCGCAGCAGACGCTCCACATTCCGGTGTCCTGTGTAGAGGCGGGACGATGGGCGCGCCGCTCGCGCGAGTTTGCCGCGGCCGGGCGGGCGCATTACGCCACGGGCCGGGCGCGGAAGCTGGAACAGGTGTCGTGCGCCATGCGTGCCTTCGGTACGCGGGAGGCTGACCAGGGCGATGTGTGGCAGGACATCGATGAGAAGTCGCGCCGGATGAAAGCCGGCTCAGCGACGCACGCGGCGGCCGCAATGTACGAGCGCTCGCGGTCGAAGCTGGACGCGTTCGTCGAGGAACTCGAGGCGGTACCGCGCCAGGCCGGTGCGGTGTTCACCATCAACGGCATCGTGGCCGGCCTGGACGTCTTCGACAGCCCGGCGACGTGGCGAAAGTCCATGCGGAAGCTGGTGCAGAGCTTCGGCCTCGACGCGCTCGACCACGCCGAAGCTCGCGGACATGGTGGAGCGAGCGAAGGCGGGTCCGACGCGAAACCTCAGCCTGAGGTCTTTTTGTCGGCACTCAAGCAGGCTTCCCGAGACCGCTTTCCCGCGATCGGCGTTGGCGAGGACGTGCGGATTGCCGGCGACTCGATCGTCGGGGGCGGCCTCTTAGTCGACGGAAAGGTCGTTCATCTCGTGGCATTCCCGGCGTCGGCCCCCCGCCGCGCTACTTCGCCGGCACCGCGGGCGTGATCCGCAGGTTGCGGTATGACACGGCGCCGTGGTCGCCCTGCAGGAAGATCGGCCCCGGCGCACCCTCGTCGCTGTCCAGCGCGCCGCCGGTGATGCCGGGAATGGTCTGGTCGCCGATGATCGTCTTGCCGTTGAGCACGACGGTGACCCGGCGGCCGACGAGCGTGATGTCGAACGCCTGCCAGTTGCCCGCCCCCGCGCTCGCGTTCTCGTTCGGCACCAGAAAGCCATAGATGCCGCCAAGGTCGGTCGACTTCGGCTCGGGGTCGATCGCGTCCTCCACCTGCACCTCGTAGCGGCCGCGCAGGTAGATGCCGCTGTTGCTGCCTTTCGGGCAGTTCACCTCGAGGTGCAGCCTGAAGTCGTCGTACGTCGCGGTGGTCACGAGGTTCGCGCCGCTCCCGGCGTTCTTCAGGACGCCGTTCTCGGCCGACCACTTGCTCGTGCCGCCGAAGGTGGTCCAGCCTGCGAGGTCCTTCCCGTTGAAGAGCGGCACGGCCTGCCCCCACGAGGGCGGGCTGGCGCGGCGCAGCGACGGGGCCCGTCGGCCGACGACGCGCTGGCGCTCGCCGGCCGGTGTCACAAGCGTTCCCTCCAGCGTGTCGCCCGTCACGGCCGCGTCGAAGACGAGGTCGTTGGTCTCCTTCTCCCACTGCGGCGGGATGGCGAAGTGAATCGATCCCTCGTTGACGTCCACGCGCGAGATCGGGCGTGCGCTGCCGCCGCCGCCCACGAAACGGCCGACGAGCGTCCGCGCGCCCGAGAGCGTTACTTCGAGCCACGAGGGATATGGTCCCTTCGGGCCCTGGACGGTGAGGTCCCACCGGCCGATCGCAGCGGGCCTTGCAGGCGCCTGCGCTTGGGGTTGCACGCCGGGGGCGCCGGTGGCGACCGGCGACACCGGCCCGGGGCGGCCTCCTGCGGCAGCGGCGATGCCGGCAACGGCGAGAAGACATAGGGTGAGCGGGCAACGAAGTCCGTGGTAGCGCATGGGACCGACGTTACGCCGGTCACGGACCGGCGGTCAAGTGTCCTGCGCCGCAGCCACCGGGGGCGCCCCTCAACTAGCGCATTTCGTTTGGCCCGAAGCGGCCCGCAATCGGGCAGTGAGGAACGCGTCGATGGACCACGACGGCACCGCCCCCTCCGACGCTGGTAGAATAGCTTCCCCTCATGGCCGCATACGCTGAACCTGTTCCGGCACGCGTCGAATTCAGCGAGGCGAGCGGACGCCTGTCGCGGTTCACGAGGGCCGACGTAACCGTTCTGCTACCTTGGCCAACGATGAAGGCCTTTCGCCGGCCAGAGCCGAACGGTCCATGGACGGCATGCAGGCCTGAATTCGCAATCCCCCCAGACCAGGACCAGCTATTGCGGGCCGGTGACGTAGACGTCGACGGTCTGGGAAGTATCGTCCGGTTCTGCCTGACCATTCCCTGCCGTATCAGGCGGGCGGTAGCCCAGTTCCCGGAGCGGCATTGGGATCTACTGTCGTGGGTCGCGCGGACGGGTCCGGCGGCGGATCAGTTGCTGGAGTCGAACCCGGCGTTGGCATTCGCGGTGGCCTGCGGCGCTGATCTGTGTGACCCCAAGTTGCGCGCGACGTATCGCGACTCACTATTCCTGCAGGCCTACCACAGCCAGCACAAGGTGTTGGCGAGGCTGGGATTCCCTCCGACCGAGCGAGCGAGACATATTCTCCGCAAGGTTCAGCCTCGCGCGGTGAGCGTCGCCCGCCTCCGGCAGCTCAGGCTGTCACTCGAGGACGCTGACGTTGCGGATCGCCTGGCACACGTGTCCCAGATCAACATCGGCGTGCTGACCATGGTGGCAGACCGGACGCTTGCCCACGTCGAGCCCTCGGTGCTCGAGCGCGTCGGATGCGACGACGGTGACGGGGGCGGTGGCGACGCCGCGCGCAAACTCGCCGAGGCGCTCCGCCTCTGGGGCCTCGTCAGGCCAACCGCGCCCGTGCCGCAGTTTCATCGACTGGAACGCATCCACGACGTGCACTCGCAGCTACGTGAGGACGCCGAAAAGCTCGCCGGGGCTGGCGCAGACGAGTTCCCGCCCCCGCCGGTGCCCGGCACGAGCGTCATCGTCCCGATCCGCACCAAGGCAGTGTTGATCGAAGAAGGGCGCCGCCAGAAGAACTGCGCCGCAGACTACGCGAAGCGTATCGCCGACGGCAAGATGGCCATCTACCGGGTGTTGTCGCCCGAGCGCTGCACCCTGAGCCTGAGAGTGTCCCGGGGGAGATGGATGTTCGATCAGCTGAAAGCCGCCTGTAACGCCGCGGTGTCGCCAGCGACCGAACGCGCGGTCGCAGAATGGCTCGCAGTCAGCCCCATCATCCAGGTCCCGCGCCGGCGCCATCGGCGTCAGTAGCGACCCGCCGGGTGTGCCAATTCGAACAGCGCCGGCAGCGGTGAAGAGACACACTGCGGTCACGCGGAGTCCGACAGCGCACGCGGGCGGACAGGAGCCACGGTGACACCTCCACTGAGCCACGAGATTCGGTTGGTCTCGCGCCCAGCGGAACGTCCAGGCAGGGAGAACTTCTTGCCAGATGGTCTTGCGGCTCGCATAGGCCAGGCCTTCCGGATCAGCCGAAAAGGACGGGAGACGTATGAACAGCGACACCGGAACACCACGAGAGAAGACACCCACAACTGCCCCTTCAGGAGACGATCAGGACAGTCAGAAGGGCGCGACTGAAGTGAACCGACCCGGTCCCGAGCGGTCGCGCCACCCCGGCCTGGACGAGAACGGACTGCCAGACGACTCCGTCGCCATCGGTCAGGACCGGGAGGGTGCGAACGCGGACGAGTCCGTGGGCTGATTGCCAGCCGCGATCTCTCCCGCGCCGGCCGCGACTGGTCCAAGCACCTCGGGCTCCGGGGCGGGCCGTTCCTTCAGGCCGGTGGCGTCGCGGATCTCCGCCCCATTGAGGGATTCAGCGCTCAACAAGGCGTGCGCCAGGGAGTCCAGTTGGTCGCGATGCTCGGCCAGCAACCGGGCCGCTTCGCGCTGGCTCTTGTCGACGATGTGCCGAACTTCGGCGTCGATCAGCACCGAGGTGGCCTCGCTGTAAGGCCGCTGCTGGAAGGCCGCAGGCAGACCGTCATCCTGGGGCGCGACGAAGCTGATCGGGCCGAGCGTCTCGCTCATCCCCCA
>JAWOGY010000142.1:0-7120 GCA_046496425.1 Vicinamibacterales bacterium | reverse complement strand
TGGATTCTAAACTCGACTTGCCACAGAAATTTAATCTCATTATCAAAATCCATTGTACAGGGTGCCGTAGCCGGCACTGTAAATTCCCCCTTTATCTCCACCATCGTTCCTGCAGAAAGCCTTTGGGCCGGCACGTTAAGCACCTGTTCCTCATTATGATAGAGGTGCTTTTTCAGTGGCCCGGTGGTTCGATGCATTCCCGTAAATTTCTTCACCTGCTCCCACCCCTTGAAGGTCAGCGTTGCCCGTTTAATTTCAATCGGCGATCTGACCTGAAATGTTATGCTGCAAGGAATGCGTTCTCCAGGCCAAGTTGTCACCGACCCGATGCGAAGCTCCGGCAGAGAAATCTTTCTGCCGATCAGTGATAGCCATAACGCATAACCAGCCGCGGTTCGGTCGCGTGCTGCATGGGGCGGACGTAAAAGGATCCCAGGCCGTGCGGCGGCACGAAGCGCCGGTTCGCGTCGACCAGCCGTTCCACGGCCGACAGGAAGTCGCCAACCGGGAACGGCGCCATCGACAGCCGCTCGGCGGATTGCTGAAACCTCGCCGCGTTCGCCTCGGGGCGGAAGAGCTGCACCTGGCCGTCCGCGCGGCGAAACGCTTTCAGCCCCTCGAAGATCCCCACGCCGTAGGACAGCACGGCGGCGGCCGGCGACAGCACAACGGCGCCGAACGGCTCGATGCGGCCGGGGGCCCAGATCGGATCCCGCTGCGCATCGCCGTCGGAGCGATAGATATGGTCGGTCTCCGTGAAGGAGAACGTCAGCGTGTTCCAGTCGGGCAGCGGCTTGTCGTGCATGGGTGCGAGCCTCTCCTCATGTGGCCCCGGTATCGGGCTTAATCTGCAGCGCGCGAGACTGGTCGAGCACGGCCTTGAACACCTTCAGGGTGCTGTCGACATCGAGATCCCCATCGCGCGCCCACCCGGCCCGCTCCGCGAGCAGCGTCTCCTCGCGGACCGGGTCCCGGACGGGCCGGCCGTCGCGGCGCTTGATGTGCCCCGCGCGTCTGGCCAGATCGTGCCGCTGCACGAGCAGGCCGACCAGGTGCCGATCCACCTCGTCGATGAGCTCCCGCACCTCCACCAGGTCGGGCGAACGCTCGCCGAAATCGGGAATGGGGAAGCCGGTTCGTGCCGGGGCCCCCTCCGGGGCCGGCGCGTGCGCCAACTGCGCGTCGAGGCTTGTCAGGGTGTCGAGGAACTCGCGCCGCGCCCCGGCCGCGAATGGATTGTCGTTGAGAATCGCCGTGAACAGATGGCCCGCGTCCTCCCGGACGGATTCGATGGTGGCGGCAATGCCGTGGAACGACGGCGGCACGGATGCCGGTTCGCTGCCGATACCGAGGTCGATGAACGCTTTCGCGATCAGGAAGCCCAGCGCGTGCGTGCGCGCCATCTCCCGATCGTGCGACTCGGCGTCCTGCAGCCGGACCTGGCAGCCAAGGCGCCGATAGAGATTCGCGGCGGCTTCGACGGCGGCGGGGTGGCGGTCGTTCGGGCACACCACGACGCGAAGCGGCCGCTCGCGGCGGGCGAGGCTCGCCGGCCCGAACAGCGGGTGCGTGGCGACCCAGGGCACGCGGCCGGCGAGATGCCGTTCGAAGATCCCGGCCGGCTTCACCTTGACGCTGGCGACATCGAGCACGATCTGCTCGCCGGTCAGGAGTGCGGACGCGTGCTCGATCACCGCCTCGAGGGCGGGCACCGGCACCGCCAGGACGACGATGTGCGAGGCACGCACCAGCTCAGCCGGAGAGCCCGCGGCGTACGGCGCCGGCACGGCCGCGTGGGGATCGAACGCGCGCACGCGGATGCCCGACTCGGCCATCAGTTCGCCCAGCGAGCGGCCGAACCGGCCGAAGCCCATGATCCCGACTGTTCCTGCCGCAGCTTCCATGAGCGACTCCTGGTGCGCGTCCGGCCCGATCGGGAGAGCCTCGTTCAGGCATCGCCCGGGGGGAGGTGTATGCGGGACCGCTCAGTACGACATCGAGTCCAGCCTCACCTTGCCGCGGAAGATCCAGTAGATGCTGATGGTGTAGGCCAGGACCAGCGGGATCCCGATCCCCGCGATGATGAGCATCGTCATCAGCGTGCCGTCCGACGAAGCGGCGTTGTAGATCGAGAGGCTCATTGACGGGTCCGTCCCGCGGACCAGGTTGGGGAACATCCCGAACCCGACGAGCCCCATCAGCCCGAAGACCGCGGCGCACGACGAGAGGAACGCCCGCCATTCGCGCCGGTGGAAGATCTCGCGCGGCACGTTCGCGATCGCCAGCATGGTCGCAACCGGCAGCGCGAACGTCCACGGGTGCGCCTTGAAGTGCTCGCCCATGTGCGGCAGGTACAGCAGCGTGGCCATCGTGGTCGTCGCGTAGCAGACGACGAAGACGATGATCGTGTCGTTCACCCACCCGCGGACCTTCGCCTGAACCTCGCCGTCGGTCTTGAGCACGAGATAGATCGAGCCGTGCATGGCGAAGAGCGCCACCGTCGTCAGGCCGGTCAGCAGCGCGTAGGGATTCAGCAGCGTGAGGAAGCCGCCGAGGTACTCGCCCCGCGCGTCGAGCGGGATGCCCCGGATGACGTTGCCGAAGGCCACGCCCATGAGAAAGGACCCCAGGAACGACGCGGCGCTGAAGCTGACGTCCCACGTCCGGCGCCACCAGGCCATCGGCTGCTTGCTACGGAACTCGATGGCGACCGCCCGGAAGATCAGCGCGACCAGCAGCAGGATCATCGCCAGGTAGAACCCCGAGAAGACGCCGGCGTAGACCGCCGGGAACGCGGCGAAGAGCGCGCCGCCGCCGGTGACGAGCCAGACCTCGTTGCCGTCCCACACGGGGCCGATGGCGTTGATGAAGATGCGCCGTTCCTCGTCGCGATCGACGAACAGGTGGAGGATGCCGACGCCCAGGTCGAAGCCGTCGAGGACGGCGTACCCGGCGAGCAGCGTGCCCACCAGCAGGAACCAGATCGTATTGAGGTCGATATCCATGGGTCAGGCTCGCTTGTGGCTCGCGGCCAGGTCCTCCGCCAGCGGGCCGTGCGTGATCTTCGCGTTGAGCAGGAAGAGGAACAGCGCGAAGAGCAGGGTGTAGATGAGCGTGAACAGGACGAGCGAGAAGACCACCTCCCCGGCCGAGACCGAGCGGCTGACGCCTTCGCTGGTGCGCATCAGCCCCTGGACGATCCACGGCTGGCGGCCGACTTCGGCCGTCATCCAGCCCGCCTGGTTCGCGATCTGGGGACCGAGCACGGCGACGACCAGCAGCTTCAGCAGCCACCCCGGCGGCGGCGCGCCGCGGCGCGCCGCGTAGAAGGCCGCCGCCATCGAGAGCCCGATGAGGCTCATGCCGATGGCGACCATCAGGTGGTACGACTGGAACACCAGCTGCACCGGCGGCCGGTCCTCGGGCGCGAACGCCAGCAATCCCGTGATGGGCGCCTTCGTATCCCCGCGGAGCATCCAGCTCAGCATCCCCGGCACGGCCACTCCGTAGACTCGCTCCTTCGCCTCGTCGACCCACCCGAACACGTAGAGGTCGGCGGGCGCAGAGGCCGGGAAATGCGCTTCCATCGCCGCGAGCTTGGCCGGCTGGTTGCGGCTCACACCATCCGCGCTGGCGTGGCCCGTCGCGAGCGACCCGAGCGACGCGACAAGCGCGAGCGCTGCGCCGACGCCGAGCGAGCGGCGCGCGAAATCTTCGGTCTTTCCTTTCAGCAGATAGTAGGCGCTCACCGAGATCACCAGGAACGCGCCCGCCTGCCACGCGCCGAGCACCGTGTGCGTCAGCCGATCGACGGTCGACGGATTGAAGACCATCGCCCAGAAGTCCGTCACCTCCGCCCGCGTGCCGAGGCCGTGCTCGGCCAGACGGAAGCCGGCGGGCGTCTGCATCCACGAGTTCGCCACGATGATCCAGATGGCGCTGAAATGGGCGCCCAGGCACACCATCACCGTGGAGAAGAAGTGCGTGCGCGGGCCGACCTTGTCCCAGCCGAACAGCAGCACGGCGAGGAACCCGCTTTCCAGGAAGAAGGCGAAGATCCCTTCTGCCGCGAGCGCCGAGCCGAACACGTCGCCGACAAACCGTGAGTAGGCCGACCAGTTCGTGCCGAACTCGAACTCCATGACGATGCCCGTGGCCACACCGAGGGCGAACGTCAGGCCGAACACCCGGACCCAGAAGCGGGTCATCTGCTGGTAGACCGGAAGCCGGGTCTTCAAGTAGAGGCCTTCCATCACCACCAGAACGACACCCAGGCCGATGCTGAGCGGCGGGTACAGGTAATGGAAGGCAATGGTCGCCGCGAATTGAATTCGCGAAAGGAGGATCACGTCCATGGCGGAAGCTCCGCGGGGCCGGGCAACGCACGGGGGAGCCGGCGAGCGCGCCAGCCTGCACGGCGATTATGTGCTCTGGCCGGCCGTCTTGCAATTGCGCGGCGCCCGCGCGACGATTGGCCGTGCGTCGCCCCATCGAAGCCCTGCAGGTCGAGGTGACCAGCCGGTGCACGCGCGTCTGCCAGGTGTGCCCGCGTTCCGGCATCCGGGACGACTGGCAGGACCGCACTCTCACGCCCGCCGCGTGGGCCGCGATTCTGCCGGCCCTGCCGCACGTTGCGCACGTTCATCTCCAGGGGTGGGGCGAACCGCTGCTGGATCCCGCGCTGCCCGGGCGCATCGGTGACGCGAAGCGATCGGGATGTACGGTCGGCATCACGACAAACGGCGACCTGCTCGCCGGAGCCGCGGGCTGGCTGGCCGACTCGGGCATCGACGTCGTCACGGTCTCGGTGGCCGGCCATGCGCGGCATCCGGCGCTTCGAGGGGGCTCCCCGATCGAGGACGTGCTCGCGGCGGTGACAACGCTCGCCGGCCGCGGGCGTGGCAGGCGCGGCGTGCGCGTCCAGGTGTCGTTCCTGCTCACCCGCAGCAATCTCCATGAACTGGAGGCCGTCGTCGAGGATGCGGCCAGGGCCGGCGCGAAGGAGCTGTACGTCACGCGGCTCGATGCCACGACAGGGGCCGATCTGTTCGAGGAATCGGGCCTGGACGACGAGGCGTTCGCCGCGCAGATCGGAGAGGCGGTCCGGCGGGCGGCCGCGTCGGCCCGCCGCGCGGGGATCGCGTTTCGCGGCCCGGCCGCCGAGGCCCGGGACATGCTGACGTGCGATCTCGATCCCGGCCGGTTCGCGTTCGTGTCGGCCGACGGCCGGGTGGGCCCGTGCGTCTATCTGTTGTTGCCGGTTCTCGGTACGCTGCGGCGCGCGGTCGGCCCGGCAGACTGGATCGACATCGCGCCGGTCGTGTTCGGCAGGGTTCCCGGGCAGAATCTCGTCGAGATCCTTAAGGGACCGGCGCGGCAGGCGTTTATCGCGCCGTTCCAGGCGCGGCTCGAGTCGGAACGGGCATTCGCCGCCGCCCTCGGCCACGAGGTCGGCGTGGCCGCGCTGGAGGAACTGACCGCAGCCGATCGCCGGCGAACGGACGCGCTGAGAGACGCCCCGATGCCGGCCGCGTGCGCTGGCTGCCACAAGGCCAGGGGATACTGACGCGCTGTTTCCGGTCATCACGACATCGGGCCGATGTCCGGTGCCGGTGTGGACACGACCGCGAAACAGGTCTATTGTTACGCTCCGCGGACTGCGGCGCCGCTCTGCAGCGCCAGCGGGTCTCGAGAACGGAGCGAGCCGTGCGCCAACGCTTCTGGTCCATCATCTTCACCGACATCCAGTTCTGGGTGCCGGTCATCGTCCTCGCGCTCGGCGCGGGACTCCTCGTCACGCTCCGGTAGGCCATGTCCGCACCTTCCAACGCCACCCGTCGCGGCAGCCCTACGTCCCTCCATTGGCTGGGTGTCATCTCCGGCCTGGCCGCGGGTGCCGGATTGGGCGCCGCCGAGGCTCCAACCAAGCTGGTGACGATCGGGCTGTCGCCCTTCATGGTGTCGCTCGGCATGGTGGCTGGGGTGTTCGTCGCCCGGTGGACCGTGCCGATGGTGCTCAAGGGGAGCGACTACGTCTGGGCCGACCTGCGTGAGAAGCCCCATCTGGTCGTCTGGGCCCTGCTGGCGGGCATGCTCTGGGCCGTCGCGAACACGCTGACTGTCTTCGCCATCCGCGACGTCGGCCTGTCGGTCGCATTCCCGCTCTGGAACACCAACAGCCTGGTCGGGCTGTTCTGGGGCTGGCTGCTGTTCAACGAGTTGCGCGGGGCCGGCACACGTGCGCGAACCAGGGTGCTCGGCGGGGCCGCCGCCATCGTCGTCGGAGCCTGCCTGACGGGGCTGGCGACCTCTCACCAGGCGCCTGGGAGCCCGCACCCGGGCATGGGGATTGTGGCCGCCGTGACAGCCGGGATGCTCTGGGGCACCATGTACATCCCGTATCGGAAAGCCTACATCAGCGGAATGAACCCTCTGTCGTTCGTGACGGTCTTCACGTTCGCCGAACTCGGCACCACGCTCGCCTTCGCGCTCGTCTACGAGGGCGGGCCCCAGGGGTTGGTGTCTGCGCTGTCGGCCGCGAAGCCCGTGCTGTTCTGGCTGTTCCTCGGCGGGTTCTGCTGGGTCATCGGCGACCTGTTTCAGCAGTACGCGGCCAAGTACATCGGCATCGGCCGCGGCATTCCCTTGTCCAACACCAATCAGCTGTGGGGCCTGGCGTGGGGCGCCCTCGTGTTCGGGGAGTTCGCGGGCCTCGGGGAGACGGGCCGGCTGATGCTCGTCGCGGGCTCTCTGATCATGATCGGCGGCGCGGCGGCCATCAGCTTCGCGGAGGCGCCCGAGGGCGAACGGGCGTCGTGGCGCATCGCGATGACCCGCGAGTGTACCCGCTACGGCCTGGACGCGGAGCGCGTGGCGGCGGCCGTGGCCGGCGACGACCCGCTCAGCGCGGGCAGGACGGGACGGCGATGGTGGGAGTACCTCGTCGCGGCGGTGGCCGTCGGCATCTTCGCCTGGCTGGCCAGCCTGGCGGCCAGGCCGAGCCTCCGGTTCGACGCCGCCTGGGGAACCGCGCTCACGATCATCACCATCCTGTTCATCGTCTTCGGCGGCGTGGTGCTCTACCGGCGGACCAGATTCTCGTAGCCGTGCCGGCGCGGGC
>JAWOGY010000276.1:0-26075 GCA_046496425.1 Vicinamibacterales bacterium | reverse complement strand
TACCGCCGGCTGTTCTGGGAGGCGGGCGTTGTCGGCCAGGCGCTCTACCTCGAGGCCGAAGCCGCGGGCCTCCGGGGCACGGGCATCGGCTGTTTCTTCGACGACGGCGTGCACCAGTTGCTCGGAATCACCGACCACATTCTCCAGAGCCTGTATCACTTCACCGTCGGCGGGCCGGTCGACGACCCCCGTCTCACCACGCAGCCCGGCTATCCCTGGGACAAACGGTAAGGCTGTCCGCAGCCGTCGTGCCCGCGACACCTCGCGCGCTGCGGTCCCGCTTCGAGGGACACGCTCACAGCTGTCGCCCGATCGCTCGCTGCGCGCGACGTGTCACGGGTACACCGTGTCAGCCCGAATCCCCAACCCCCAATCCCCAATCCCAAGAGGGTCCAAGTCACCGTTTTCGGGGTAAGCTGAGTGGGTATGGCACTCGATCAATCGCAGGTTCTTCAGGCGCTCACCGCAGTCAAAGATCCCGATCTTCACAAGGACATCGTCAAGCTCGGATTCGTGAAGGACGTCAGCATCGACGGCGGCCGCGTGGCGTTCACCATCGAATTGACGACCCCCGCATGCCCCGTCAAGGAGCAGATGAAGGAGCAGGCCCGCGCGGCCGTGATGCAGCTGGCCGGCGTGACCGATGTCGACATCACGATGACCGCCCAGGTCCGGGCGGCGGTGTCGCCGGACGCGGGCAGGGCCCCGATTCCCGGCGTGAAGAACGTCATCGCCGTGGGCGCGGGGAAGGGCGGCGTCGGCAAGACCACCGTCGCCGTGAACCTGGCGCTCGCGCTCGCGCGCATGGGGAGCCGGGTGGGCATCATCGACGCCGACATCTACGGGCCCAACGTCCCGATCATGCTGGGCCTCCAGGGCCAGCTCGGCACCGACGGCGAGAAGATCGTCCCGCCGGAGAAGTACGACCTACAGGTGGTGTCGATGGGCTTCCTGACGTCGGACGACGCACCGGTGATCTGGCGCGGCCCGATGCTGCACGGCGTCATCCGGCAGTTCTTCAACGACGTGCGGTGGAACGATCTGGACTACCTTGTCGTGGACCTGCCGCCAGGCACGGGCGACGTCGTGCTCAGCCTGAGTCAGACCGCCTATGTGGCCGGCGCCATCGTCGTGACCTCCCCTCAGCAGGTGGCCGTGGCCGACAGCCGGCGCGCCGTGGCGATGTACCAGAAGCTGAACATCCCGGTGCTCGGGCTCATCGAGAACATGTCCTACTTCGTGTGCCCGACGTGCGGGCACGAGAGCGACATCTTCGGGCGCGGCGGCGGCGAGCGGCTGGCCGAGGAGCTGGGCATCGCGTTCCTCGGGAGCATTCCCATCTCCGAACCGCTGCGCCGCGGCGGCGACACCGGGGTGCCCATCATGCTGGCCGACCCGCAATCGCCCGTGGCGGCGGCGTTCGTCACGGCGGCGGAGCGCACGGCGGCCCAGGTGTCGATCCAGAGCTTCAGGGTACCGGTGATTCCGCTCAAGCCGGTCAGTTAGCGTCCGCGCGGAGGCGCGGAAGGGCGTGAATCTCGCAACCCCGACAGGAGCCGGCGGCACGCGCCAGCCTGCGCACAGGCTGTCGGAGGTGCTTGGGCTGTACCCGCTCGTCCGCGAGGAACACCTGAAGACGCTGCAGAAGTGCAGCCTCGTCGAGCCGCCGGATATCGTCGGCGGCGAGCGCTTCGTCCGCTTCGCCGACGTGGCCGTGATACGCCAGGTCAATGCCGAGCTTCAGCGGGGCGCGCCGTTCCGCGCGATCCTGCGCTCCTTCATCGCGTCGCAGTCGGGCCAGCTCGTCCTGGACTTCCAGGTGGATCGGCAGCCCGCCAAGGTGCTGTCGCTTGGCCGGCCCTCCACGCCAGCGCCGGGCCGCGTGAAGCCCGGCCCCCCTGCGCGTCCCGTCGCCGAGACGGTCCCGGCCGACGGAGCCGCGGCGGAGCAATACTTCGCTCTTGGGTCATCGCTCGATGACGGCGCGGCCGAAAGGCGCGACGACGCGGCAGCGGCCTACCGGCGAGCCCTGGAGATCGACCCGAGACTGGTGCCGGCGCTCATCAACCTCGCCAACATTCACTACAGCCAGGAGCACCTGGTCGAGGCGATGGCGCTCTACGAGCGCGCGATTATCCTCGAGCCGGACGTGTTCGAGGGGTACTTCAACCTCGGGAACATCCATCACGACCTCGGGCGTTACCGGGCGGCCGAGGAGTACTACCTGCACGCTCTGGCCGTCAACCCAAGGTATCCCGACGCCCATCTCTACCTGGCGGTCGCGCTGGAGAAAGACGGGCGCTCGGACGAGGCCAAGCCCCACTGGCGGGCGTACCACGCCATGGCCCCGGACGGGGAGTGGGCTGAACTGGCTCGGGAATTCAGCGACTGAGACAGGCGGGGCCTGGAGCCGGGGCCTGGCCCCTTCGCCGGCGGGGCTGGAGGGGGCCGTCCCTCAGTAGTAGTAGCGGTCGTCGGCCGACTGCTGGGGGCGCTTGCGAGGGTTCCGGCGAACTTTGTATTGGGCGCAGTCGACGCACCAGGACTCGGCGACGAAGCCGGCTGTGCCGGCCATCGGCTGCACGTCGCGGTGGGTGCAGTGGTCGGGCACGCCGTTTTCGGCGGCCTTCCGCCATCTGCACGACTGGAATCGCTGCACGGCCGGAGACAGTTCCTGGGCCGGTTCCGCCTCCGCAGCCGGAACCTCCGGCGTTACCGCGGCTGCGGTATCCTCTCCGGATTCAATATCATAGCCATCCATATCAAAGATTGTGCCATATTGGGGACGGCACCGCAACCGCAGGGGGGCCGAGCAGTCTCTAGAGCCGGCGGACGGCCTCTTCCAACTCACGTGCCATGGCCGGGTAGTCTTCTCCGCGGAAGACTATCGGCGTTCCGAACCACACCTCGACCGGCCCCCTGCGGGCCATCCGCCAGGAAGGATGGAGAACCCGGTCCACTCCGTCGAGCCTGACGGGTATGACCGGGAGGCCCAGCCGGCTGCCAATCATCGCGACGCCGGGTTTGAATGGTCTGATCGAGCCGCTGTCGCCCCGAGCGCCCTCCGGGAAGATCAGGACCGAACAGCCGGCCGAGGTCAGGTAGCCGATGTAGCGGAGCGTGTCCCTGGCGCCCGCCTCTCGCTGCGGGAGAGGGAATGCGTTGAACGCCAGTGTTGCCAGGAAATACAACATCGAGGCCTTCCAGCGCTGTTGCCATGGAAATTCCGCCGGATGGAAATGGGCCCGGAAGAATTCCCTGGCCATCGCCGGTGCCACCTGCCGCCGAAGCCCCGGAGGCAGAGCCGCGAGGATCACCGGTGTGTCCATGTGGCTGAGGTGGTTCGAGGCCAGCACGACCGGACCGGTCAAATCGCGCAGGTGCTCGGTTCCATGGGCCGTGATACGGGCGAAATGGCGGGTGAGTGGGAGCACGAGCGCGGCCTGCAGCAGGCGCCTGACCGCCCGGGACGGCCAGGAGAGGCTCCATCCGGGCATCTCCAGCGTGCCTGCCCGCCCCGCGTCGGTTCCCGCGCCGCTCCCTTCCACCAGCGCGCGCAGTTCGGCGACGGTCCGGGCCTGTGCGAACGCGGATTCGTCGAACGACGTCTGCAGCCGCTGCTCGAGCGCCACCATCAACTCGACTCGATCGAGCGAGCTGAGCCCGAGCTCTTCGATGCTGGTTGACTCGTTCATGCTCCGGCCGTGCGACAGTCTCGCCAGGACCGCCTCGACGGGGTCTCCAGACGTCGCGACGGTGTCTGCCCCGGTGCCCCTCGTGGCCCAGCGCCCGATGTCGACCCGCTTCAGCTTGCGGGTGCCCTCTGTCCGGGGCAAGGACCCGCCGGGCCACGCCGACGCGGTCCTGACCCGCTGGTAGTCGGCCAGCTTCGCGTTGGCCGCCCGCAGGATCTCATCCAGATTCGCCCCGGGATCGACGACAAGCACGGCGTGGACGCGCTCGCCCGCCGCGTCCGTGAGGCCCACCACCGCCGACTCTCGAACGCCCGGCACCACATCCAGCACCCGCTCGACGTCATCCGGAAACACGTTGAAGCCGTCGGGAGAGACGATCATCTCCTTCTTGCGGCCTCTCACGTAGAGCCGGCCGGAGTCGTCGACCTCGCCGATGTCGCCCGTGCGCAGCCACCCGTCTTCGAAGGCCTCGGCTGTCGCCTCGGGCGCGTTGTAATAGCCCCGTGTCACGTTGTCGCCGCGGACGAGAATCTCGCCGTCGGCCGCCACTTTCACGCTCAGGCCGTGGATGGGCTTCCCCACCGACCCGCGGTGCATCGCGAACGGATGGTTCACAGCGACCACCGGCGCCGTTTCCGTCAGCCCGTAGCCCTGGATGACCGCGAACCCGAGGCGCGACCAATACGCTTCGAGGTCCGGGTCGAGCGGAGCCGCGCCCACGACGAAGGCCCAGAACTTCAAGCCGAACGCCCGGTGCACGTCGCGGTGCAGCCACCATCGCCGCACCCAGTGCACCCCTGGCCCGGCGGGGGCCGCCGCCGTACGGGCGACGTGCTGCACGTGGCCGCGCAGCACGTCGAGCATCCGCGGCACCGACACGAGCACCGAGACGCGCCGCTCTCGGATCTGACGCACGATGTCGTGCGGGCTGAGGCTGCGGACGAACACCGTCGTGCCCGGCAGCATCGGCGGGATGAAGGTGGCCATGGCCTGGCCGAACATGTGGCTGAGCGGCAGCAGGTTGAGGAAGCGGAGCGGGAAGAAGGGCTTGCCGTATTTCCGGTACTTGCGCACTTCCTGCTCGATCGGCACCGTGTTCGCCAGGATGTTCCGGTGCGTCAGCACCACGCCTTTCGGTTCGGCCGTCGCGCCTGACGTGAACATGATCTCGGCCGTCGCCGCCGCCGACACCTGCACCGCCGGCATGGGTCCGTCGGCCCGCCAGTCGATGCCGGCCAGTCGCCAGACGTCGGCTCCGTCGAGGCGGCCGGCGTCGTGGATTCCGGCCGCACCCTCGGCCGGCAGGTCGTCGCCGGCCAGGATCACCCGGGCCTCGACGACGGTGCGGATGCGGCGCACGAACTCGAGGGAACTGCGGTAGTCGATGGGGACAACGACGATGCCCGAGATGATCGCCGCCCAGAGCGCGGCCACCCACTCGGGCCGGTTCTCGCCCCAGAGGATGACGCGGTCGCCCTGCCGGATGCCCGCGGCCGCGAGGCGCGCCGCCAGCGCACGCGCGGCGCGGCCGACGTCCGCGTACGTGCGGGAGACCGACCGGAAGCCGTCGTCGTAGACGAGGAACTCGCCCCGCGTCGCGGCCAGGTCGGTGAAGATGTCGATGAGCGTGTCGCGGGGCATGCGCCTGTGATTATGTCGCAGCGGCTGGCGCGTCCGGACCGCGCGCGATGATCGCGCGTGCTTCCGCCTGCGCGGTCTCGAGATCCGTGACCGCGCCGTCGAGCTGCCGCTCGTACACCGCCTTCACGATGCGGCCCACCGCCGGTCCGGGCTCGAAGCCCAAGGCGAGCACGTGCCGCCCGAGGAGGATCGGCGGCGGCGGGCGATGCTCGACGCCGAGGGCGCGCGCGCGATCGAGAAACCAGTCCATCGCGGAGCAGTCGAACTCGCCCGCGCGGCCCCTGCAGTCGGCGCGGGCGAAGCGCGCGAGCAGTTCGAGGTCGACCTTCTGGGCGAGCCGCCGGAACGCCCCGTCGCTGACCGGCGACGCGGACTTGCGCCACATCCCCGGGGCGAGGTGATAGGCGACGAGGCCGACCACGTGGTGGCGGACGTCGAAGCCGTCCATGGTGTGCAGGTTCAGGCGGTCGAGCCATGCGAGCGTGGGCGCGACGCCCTGCGGCTCGTGCCCCGGCGAGCGGATGCGCCCGTCGACGAACGCGGTCGTCGGCGGCTTGCCGAAATCGTGGCAGACGGCGCCGAGCATCATCGTGAGGCGGCGCGCGCGATCGAGGTCGCCGATCGCCGACCGCATCTCATCGACGACCATCAGCGTATGCGTCCAGACGTCGCCCTCGGGGTGCCACTCGGGCTCCTGCGGGCAGCCGGCGAGCGCCGCCATTTCGGGGATGAGCGCGGCGACGACCCCGAGTTCGAGGCCCAGCGCGAACCCGATGGACGGCCGCTTCGCGAGCAGCAGGAGTTTCTCGACTTCGCCGAGCACCCGCTCGCTGGGCAGGTCGTCGAGGGCGATGCCGCGGCACACCCGCGCGGTGGCCTCGTCCATTGCCAGCGAGAACCGCGCGGCGAACTGCAGGGCGCGCAGCACGCGAAGGCTGTCGTCGGCGAACGTCCGCTCGTCGACCATCCGCAGGACGCGGCGTTCGAGGTCGCGCCGGCCGCCGCACGGGTCGAAGTACTCGTTGGTGAGCGGGTCGAAGAGGATGGCGTTGACGGTGAAATCACGCCGGCGGCAGGCCTCCTCGATGGACATGAACGGGTCGCCGGTGACCTCGAAGCCGCGGTGCCCGCGGCCGACCTTCGACTCGCGGCGGGGCAGCGCTACGTCGACGCCCGCCACCTTGTAGACCGTGAACGACTCGCCGACGGCATCGACGCGGCCGACGGCCTCCAGCAGGCTGCGCAGCCGGACCGCCTCGACGCCGTACACCTCGAGGTCGACGTCGGCGGAGGCGAGCCCGAGGAGCCGGTCGCGCACCCAGCCGCCGGCGACGAGCGCTCGGCCGCCCGCGTCGCGCACGATCCGCGCAATCGTCAACGCCGGCTCAGGCAGCCGCTGGACAGGCTCCGTCATTAGCTGAGATGATACCTAAAAGGCACGGCTCTTAAACTCACTACGGCGGAACGCTCCCCCCGCGGGACCGGGTCGTGGAGCCGCGTGCATTTCACATGCTGGAGGTCGTTACGACGTGCGAAAACCATCTGTCCGCATCTTGAGTCTGCTGGTCTCCTCCGCGGCGAGCGCCGCCCTCATCGCCAGCGTCGCGGGCGTGTCGGGCCAGGCCCCATCCACGCCGGCCAGGTCCGTGGCGCCGCTGGAGGGTGAGACACGCCTGTCGAACGTCAGGCAGCTCACCTTCGGGGGCGAGAATGCCGAGGCCTATTTCTCGTTCGACGGTGCGCGGCTCGCGTTCCAGGCAAGCAAGGGCCCCGGCACCTGCGACCAGATCTACACGATGAAGGTCGACGGGTCCGACGTCCGGAAGATCAGCGACGGCGGACGCACCACCTGCTCGTATTCCACGCCGGACGGGAAGAGCATCGTCTACGCGTCGACGTTCAAGGGCGGGCGCGAGTGCCCCCCGGTGCCGTCGTTTGCGCAGGGCTACGTGTGGCCGATTTACGACACCTACGACATCTACGTCGCGAACGCCGACGGGTCGAACATCCGGCCGCTCACCACCACGCCGGGCTACGACGCCGAGGCGACGATTCGCAAGGACGGCCGCATCGTCTTCACCAGCGTGCGTGACGGCGACATGGAGATCTACTCGATGAACGCCGACGGCAGCGACGTGCGCCGGCTGACGCACCGCGAAGGGCCGGACGGCGGTCCGTTCTTCTCGCCCGACGGAAAGCAGATCGTGTTCCGCGGCCGGGCGCTCCAGGCGGGTCCGGAGCTTGACGACTACCGCGCACTGCTCAAGAAGGGCCTCTGGCGGCCGACGTCGCTCGAGATCTTCGTGATGAACGACGACGGATCGAACGTGCGGCAGGTGACGAACCTCAAGGCGGCGAGCTTCGCGCCGTTCTTCACGCCCGATGGGAGGCAGATCATCTTCTCGACGAACGTCGGCGACCCGAAGGGCCGCAACTTCGACCTCTACCTGATCAACGTGGACGGGTCCGGCCTCGAACGCGTGACGTACAACGACACGTTCGACGGGTTCCCGATGTTCTCGCCGGACGGGACGTCGCTAGTCTTCGCCTCCAACCGCCACGCGAAGACGGAGGGCGAGACGAACGTGTTCATGGCGGACTGGAGATAGGGGCTAGGGGCTGGGCGCTAGGGGCTAGTCAGTTAAGCTGCTGAACTGTCACCACGCGGCGAGAGCCGCGTCCGACTAGCGCCTAGCGCCTAGCCCCTAGCCCCTGTCTGAGAGTATCCCCTTCAGCACGAACCCGACGTTGGCCGGGCGCTCGCCGAGGCGGCGCATGAAGTAGGGGAACCACTGCCTGCCGAAGGGGACGTACACGCGCATCCGGTAGCCCTCGGCGACCAACTGCGTCTGCAGGTCGCGCCGGATGCCGTACAGCATCTGGAATTCGTAGGCGTCCTTCTGGATGCCCTGCTCGGCGGCGAAGGCCTTCGTTGCTCCGATCATGGCCGGGTCGTGCGTGGCGATCGCGGGATACGTGCCCTCCTTCAGCAGCAGCTTCATGATGCGGACAAACGCCTTGTCGACATCGGCCTTCGCCTGGTGGGCGAGGGCCGCCGGTTCCTTGTAGGCGCCCTTCACGAGCCGCACGCGCGCGCCGAGCGTCGACACTGCGACCGCGTCCTCCTCGCTGCGGAAGACGGCCGACTGCAGCACGACGCCCGCGTTGCGGTACCCCTGCGACCAGACCGACGCGAACATGTCCAGCGTCTTCTGGATGTAGGGCGTGTTCTCCATGTCGATGCGCACGAAAAAATCGTGCTGCGCCGCCAGGTCGAGGATGCGCGTGATGTGGTCGATGCAGACGGCCTGGTCGATGTCGAGGCCGAGCTGCGTGGGCTTCACCGAGATGTTGCGGTCGATGCCGGCGGCCTGGATCTTCTCCACGAGTGTGAGGTAGACGCGGGTCGCGGCCTTGGCCTCGGCGATCGTGGTGATGCTCTCGCCCAGCTGGTCGAGCGTGAGCAGCATACCCCTCACCTGGATGGCCTTGGCGGCCTCGATGGCCTCTTCCGCGGTCTCGCCGGCGATGAAGCGGCGCGCGAAGCTGGTGGGTGTGGCCATGCCGATGCGCGAGGCCAGGCCCTCGAGGCGCCTGCTCCGGGCCAGCGCGTGAAAGAACGACTTCGAGACGGCGTCCAGCATGAGCGCGTCCTATCGCGAGGGTGAGGCCGGCAGCAGGTGCTGGATGCTCCGGGCGTAGTACCGCAGGACGTTCCGGTCGCGCACGCGGAGGCGTCCCACTCCCGCCTGGATGACGCCGCGCTGCTCCAGGCGCGAGACGCCGTCCTCGACGGCGTGTTTCACGTCGCCGACGAGCAGGTTGGCGCCGGCGGCGTGCAGGTGCTCCAGCGCGGCGTCGACGCGCGACCCGAGGTCCGCGGGCGTGATCGACGGGCGCATGGCCGTGGCCACAATGGCCGTCGGCAGCACCTTGTAGAGCCGCCCGATGGTGTCGCGGGTCAGGTGCGCCAGGTCGAGGGCGTCCTTGCGCGAGTCGGGATCGTAGGCGCCAATCGCGACGGGCGGCCCGAACGTGACGAACGCCCGCGAGCGGTAGCCGACCGCGAGGCCCACCATCTCGGCCAGTTCGTGCGTGAACGGCCGCTGGCGCTTCTTCACGCCCTGGCGGGAGACGGCGCGATCCTCGAGGACGAGATCGTACGCGATGGCCACCGGCACGAGCAGCACGTTCCTGACGCCGGACTGCAGCACCGCGTGCAGGATGCCCGTTTTGTGCGGCTTCATCTCGCCGCTGTAGCTGCGCCCGCCCTCGGGGTAGAAGAACAGATCGTGATCGCGCAGCAGCTCGGCGACGTAGGCCTTGAGCGTGGTCAGGTAGACCGGGTCCTTGGTGGCGCGGCGGATCGGGACCGCGCCGGTGACGTGCTTGTGGATGAGGCCGAGCGGGCCGCCGAACAGGTTGATGCCGGCGGCGATGAGCGGCGGCCGGATGCCGTTGTCGTCCAGCACGAGCGGCTCCACCAGGTAGTCGAGATGACTCCGGTGGTTCGAGGCGTAGACGATGCGGTGGTCCTCCACCGCGTCGCGCACGATCTCGATGTGCTCCTCGTGCCGCGTCACCTTGCGAAGGATGGGGTAGAGCGGGTGCTGCAGCGCCCGGTAGAACGGGTACCGCTGCGTCGTCCGCAGTTCCTCGAGGTAGGCGAGCACCCGCTCCCGCACCTTCGCGGGATCCTGGCTGTAGCCGGTCTCGAGGAGGCGCGCCACTTCGGGCCGCGCTATCACCGCCCGTGCGAGATCCTCGCTCGATCTGATCTTGGTCATGAATCTGACGCTACGCCAGCCGCCGCCTGCAGGTGATCACGCAGCCCCCATTATACGGCCCGGATCGCGCGCGCGATCCACGCGCCGGATCGCAGGGTCTCCTCCAGCCCGCCTCCCGGCGTTTCCCCTATGCTAGACTTCCGACTTCCGGCCCCGGCCCGCATCCAGGACACCAGACGCCATGACCACCGGACCGATCCATCCGCTCGAGACCCTGGCTGCCGCCCAGTCGCGGCGCAATGCCGCGCTGCTGGCCGCGACACCGCTCATGGGCGCGCGCGTCACCTCGTCGGTCCTGCCGTTCAGGCTCGACCCGGCGTCGGCCGCGCTCGACCCGGCAGCCGGCACGGCCCTTTCGGCCCTGGAGAAAACGGCCGCCGCGATCGCCATCCGGTCGCTGGCGTCCCTCGCCCGGGCGGGCGACATCGATCACCTCGGCGGCGGCCTCGAACTCATCCCGGCATTGCTCATGACGCTGGGGATCGTGGACTACGACACGCGCCACTTCACGATCGAGCACGGCCACACGAGCATCGGCTACTACGCTGCGCTCTCGGCCCTCGGGTTCATCCCCGAGACGCGCGTCGTCGACGCGTTCCGCCGCAGCCTCGACATCGCGGGGCACGTATCGTTCGTGGCCGGCGGCACCGAACTGAGCTCGGGCCGCCTCGGCGTCATCGTGCCGGTGGCCGCAGGCCAGGCGCTCGGCCTGCGCGCGCGGAAGGGCCCCGGGGCCGCCGTCATCTGCCATTGCGGCGACGCCGGCTGGGTGTCTGGCCAGGCGCTCAACGGCTGCATCGCCGCGAGCCAGCACCGCGCCCCGCTCGTGCTCGTGATGCACCGCAATGGCATCCAGCTCTCTGGCCCGACAGCCCGTGTGATGGACCGCGACCCGCGCCCCGTCGTGTCGGCCCTGGGTATTCAGGTGATCGAGATCGCGTCCCTGCACGATCGCGCCGCGCTGTTTGTCGCGTACCGGGACGCGCT
The DNA here is from genome assembly GCA_046496425.1 of Vicinamibacterales bacterium. GTDB lineage: Bacteria > Acidobacteriota > Vicinamibacteria > Vicinamibacterales > JAKQTR01 > JAKQTR01. The sequence continues at coordinate 14,965 of JAWOGY010000276.1, read as the reverse complement.
GGCGCTGGCCCGGACGGGCCAGCCGTCGCTCATCTACCCGACCGGGCACCGGACGTCCGGTCACGCGCGCATCACGGTGCGAAGCTTCGGAGAGATGTACGGCATCGACAGTGCGGTGGAAGCGTTTGCGGCGGCACACGGGGTGGCCCTCGACACCGAAGTCTGGATTCCCGGTTCGCTGATGAGTTTCCGCGACGCGCACGCGATGTGCGAGTGCCTGTTCTACGTGAACAGCCTGCCGGGAGGCGAGGGCCATCACGACGGCGGCATGAAGGGCCGCGACGAGGCCGCCGTGCTGGCCGGCCCGATGCTGCGCATCGGCGCCGAGGAGTCGGCGGCGCTCGGCCGGCTGCGCGCCTTGCCGGCCCGGGTGGTCGTGACCGATGCCCGGCCGCCGATGGGGTCGGCGAACCTGCTGCTCGACGACGCCGATGTCGCCTCTCTCACGCTGCCCGGTCCTGGTGCGGTGGTGACGCCGCGGGCGGGATCCGAGGCGGCCTATGACGCCGTCGCGAGGACGCACCCGGACGCCTGCTTCTTCGTGTCGTGCGACCTCGACCCGTCGACCAAGCTCGGCAGGGCCGCCGGACGCGTCTCCCGTGACCGGCGCTTCGAGATGAGCATCCAGGAGCAGGCCGCAGCGCTCATGACGAGCGGCCTGTCGTTCAGCAGCCGCGAGCCGCAGCTGAACGTCTTCGCCACGTTTGCCGCGTTCTTCGAGGGCATCGCCCGCGAGGGCTTCGAGTTCTGGCGCTACCAGCGCAACCTCACCGGCGTGAACGAGGGGCTGAACCTCATCCTGCACCTGTCGCACGTGGGCGCGTGCACCGGGCGCGACCACTTCTCCGGCTGGAGCCTCGACTGGATCAACCTGGCGCTCGGCTACCTGCCGTACCTGCGCCGCTTCTACGCGCCAGCCGACGCGCGCGCGGCGTTCGTCGCTGTGCGGGACGCCGCGGCCGGCCGGGGCGGACACATCGTGGCGGTCCCCCGCGACAGCCTGCCCGTGCTCAGCCGCGCCGGATCGGGCGAGCCGCTGTGGGACGCGGCCGGCGCGTGGACCCCGGTCACGGTCTACCGCGAGAATGCGGGAGCTGCGGCCGCGATGCTCGCCATCGGGGCGCCGAGCTACCTGGCCGGCGCCGCCGCCGACCGCGCCCTCGCGAATGGTGTCCCCGTGGACGTGTACGTGGTGAACGGCTTCCCGCTCGAGGAAGGATTCCTCGACGGCCTCGCCTCCCGCTACCGCCGCATCGTGACGATCGAGGACGGACTCATCGGCGATCCGCAGTCGGGCACGCGCGGGTTCGCGGGACTGGTGGCCACGCGCCTGGCCGCGAGCGGCGTCGCGCTCGCGCACTTCGGCATCGCGGATCCGCGGATCGCGCCCTCGGAGCACTTCGTGAAGGTGTGGGAGCACTTCGGCATCACCGAGGACGCCCTGCTGGCGGCTATTTGATGTCTTCCGCCGTCGTCACCTGGAACCGCCGGACCTTGCCGTAGGTCGCAAGGCCCTGGATCGCCGTGACGTCGCCGCCGATGCGCCCGAGCTGGTCGCCGCCCTCGTACCACTCCCACATCAGCGCCGGCACGAGGATCGGAAGACCCTCGAGCGTGCCGTAGTCCACGCGGATGTACGAGCGGCCCTGCGACCGGCGTTCGAAGCGCAGCTCCGTGCGGCGCACGCGGCCGTCGGCCTGGTCGATCCAGACACGCCCGTAGACGAAGATGTCGCCCCCTTTTGGCGTGCCGATGAGCGTCGGGACGGCCTTCTCCTGGTAGCCGAGCACGCGGCACACGCGCCCGCCGATTGTGTCGTCCTTTCCGCGCTTGAACTGGAAGCGGGCCTGATTCTGCCGCCGGAGCAGCGACAGCGTGACGGTGGGCAGGTTCATTTCGCGCCGAAGGTCGCCCAGGTTGTAGCGTGCGCTCTCCAGGTTGACCCGGCGGAACTGGTCGTCGCGGTCCGCGGCCCTCGACAGCAGCAGGTCCTGCACGCGGTCCGTGCGGTCCCTCACCGGCGAGCCGTCCACCTCCGCCACGTCGCGGTAGGCGAGCCACTGCCGCTCCTTCAGCTGCACCATCACCACGTCCGACAGCAATTGGCGGCGCGCGATGATGGGGCCGCCCTGTTTCGCCTTGTCGCCGGGCTCCCGCCACGTGAGCGCCGGCTCTCCCTGAGGGCCGCTCGGGTTGCCGCGCCACGGGTGGATGATCTGGACGTACCGCTCCTCGGCCACCACCGCCGCGATCTCCCGCTCGAACAACTCCGCGTAATCCGCCAGCCGGTCGGCCATGTCGCCAGGGTCGACGCCCACGGGCTCCGGAGGGGGAGGGGGCGCGGGCGCCGCGGCCGGGGCCGGCCCGGCCTCGGGCGCCACGGCGTTGGGATCGACGCGGAAGTACTTCCTGGCCCTCACGAGGCCGCCCCAGCCCTGGTCGCGCACCTTCACCGAGATCTCGTGCTCCTTGCCGTCGCGGTCCATCGGCGACGTTTCGAACACGAGCATGTAGCCGGCCGACAGCTCACGGTCGAGCCGCTCGAAACCAATCTCGCCCGATGTGGGCGTCAGGGCGAGGCCGCCGGTTGTGGCGGCGAGCTGGTAGGCGGCCGACGTCGTCTGCTCGATGTCGGCGGGCATCGCGCGCATCTGGTCCGTGCGGGCCCGGTACGACGGGTCGTGGATCTGCAGGGCGTGGATCGTGACGCGCGCGAGGCCGGCTCGCCGTCCGAGCGCCGCGACATCGCGGATGTTCTCGATCGTCGTCACCGGGCCGCCGGTGATGAGCACCAGGTGCTTCGGACCTTCGACCTTGCCGAGCGCGTCGACGAGCGGACCGAGTTGCGCGATCGACGCGTCCGCGCGCTCGCGGGCGTCCATCGCAGTCTGCCTGGCCTGCGCCGCCACCTGATCCGGGCAGGTGGGCGGCTGCCGGTCGCACTCGCGCGCGATGATCGACGCCAGCACCTGCTGGCCCTGGGGCGACTCGGTCTGGATTGCCTCGTCGCGGCCGACGACCCACGGGCCGTAGACGGCCCGGTAGGTGCCTACCGCCCGGCGGAGCCGCCTCTTGATCTCCTCACGGTCCTCGCCGAACCGCAGCGCCGTACTCGAATCGGGCAGCGTCCAGAGGGCCACGCTGTCGCCCGGCGCCAGGCCGTCGATGAACTTCGCAGCCGCCTGCAGCATCTGCTGACCTTCACCGGCGTAGATGTGATCGCGGTCGACGACCAGCACGAACCGCCGGCGCGCGGCGGTGTCCACCGCCGGCACGGGTGCATTGTCGGGCCTCGCGTCGAGCACGTCGGGGGCAAGCCCGCGTGACGCCTCTACCAGCCGTACTGACACGATCGGCCGGGGCGCGCCGTCCACGAGCAGCGTGAAATCCCCGGCCTTCAGAGAATCCACCGGCTCTCCGCCGCGGGACAGGACCGTGACGTCGACGGTGACCAGATCGACGCCCGACCTGAACGCCGGGGCCTGAGGCGCGGGAGCCTGCGCCGCTGCCTGCGGGGCTGGCGGCTGGCCGGAGGCCGCGACCAGGACGGCGGCGACGGCCAGGGCGGCTGTGGCCTGCAGCGTGCGAAACCTCGTCATGCCTATCTCCCGGCACCTATACGGCCGGCGGCTCGAACACCGGCGGCAGGTGCCGCTTGTGCTCACTCGCGCGGGCGAGCCGCTCGATCTTCATCGCCGTGGCCGGCGCCACCGCGTCGGGGCCTGTGAGCAGGTACTCTTCCAGCTCGGCGTAGGTGAATCCCATCTCGCCCTCGTCGGTCTGGCCGAGCCACAGTCCCGCGCTGGGCGCCTTCTCGATGACCCGCGCCGGCACGCCGAGCTCGCCCGCCAGGGCCCGCACCGCGCTCTTCACGAGCGACCCGAGCGGCAGCAGATCCACGCCGCCGTCTCCGTACTTGGTGTAGTAGCCGATGGCGATCTCGGTGCGGTTGCCGGTGCCCGCGACGAGGTAGTTCAGCCGGTTCGCCACGTAATACAACGTCGTCATCCGCAGCCGCGGCTTGAGGTTGGCGTGGGCGAGTCGCGCCGCCTTCTCGTCCTCCGGCGCCGTGCCGGGGGGCCACGTGCCCAGCGCCTGCTGCGCCTGGACCAGCAGGACGTCCACCGGGCGGGCGAGGTCGATGGTGATCACCGGGAGGCCGAACGTACTGGCCACGAGCGTGGCGTCCTCGGCGTCGCGGGGATCGCTCTCCGCCGGCATGATCACCGCCATCACGCCGTCGGGGACGGCCATCTGCGCCACCCGCGCGACAACGGCGGAGTCGATGCCGCCGCTCAGACCGAGGACGATGCCGCGCGCGCCCGCCTCGTGGACGCGCTCGCGCAGCCACTCCGCCATCGAGGATGCAAGGAAACGCATGGGATGAATATAGCGCAGGGAACTGCCACTGAACAGAAATCAGAAGCCAGAAGGGCCAACGGACAACGCCCGCCGCGAATCAAGGTTGCGGCGGTCTCGTGGCTGCGGCGTTGATGATCTCTTCTGCGGCGGGCGATTCGGGCCACAGCACCGGAGGCGCCGCGGTGTACTCCGCGTGCGCCAGAGACCGCTGGAAGAGCGCGGTCTGCGACGCGAAGAACGCGAGCTTGAAGGCCAGCCGGGCCAGCAGGAACAGGTTCGCCGCCGCGAGCGCCGCGAATCCCGCCGCGCCGGCCTCCGGCGTGAACGGGAAGGCGATCGCATTCACGCCCAGCAGGACACCGAAGGCCGCGGCGTTCAGGACGTAGAGGCCGCCCGTCTTCATCGGGTGCCGTACGATGAAGCGCCAGCCCGCCAGGAACGCGCCGAGCATGCTGCGGCGGTCCTCGACGACGGCGCGGATGCGGGCATAGTCGACAACGGCGCTCCAGAACGAGGCCACGGCGAGGAAAGCCGCATACAGGGGGAACACCAGAAGAGGGACGGTGGTCGTCCCGGCCGCCGCGTCGCTGGTCACCCATCGATAGGACGGCAGGAAGATCAACGGGTGAATCAGGCCGAAGAGCAGGTAGTAGCCGGCTGAGGCGATCACGCCGAGGCGCAGGAAACGGAAGAAGAACACGCCGCTGGCGCCGAAAAACGCCTGGGTGCGGATCGGGCGTCGCCGGGCGTAGCGGTCGAGGATGCCGCCGAGGAGAAACGTCCACACAAGCAGCGTGGTGGCCGCCGCCGCCGCGATCTCGACCGGCAGCGTCCCGTCGGCCAGGAAGCCGCGCACGCCGAGCACGAGCCGGTCGGCGCCGAGGAGCGTCGGCGTGAAGGTGCGGTCGAAGCCGCCCGCGAGCGCGTCGGCCGCATCCGTGCGGCTGAGCGCTGCCGCGCGGACCGGCTGATCCATGATGCGCCCGGCCGGAAACGCGACGAGCCACGTGACGGCGAAGGCGCCGAAAAGGATGGCCGGGGCGCGGAGCACCCGGCCCCACCCGTCCGCGAACGCTGCGAAGATTTTTGCCATGGCGTATCCCGTGTCGCGGGGAAATCGTAGCATACCGGCCGCGTGCCCTTGACGCCGCGGCCGCCGGAGCGTAGAACGGCTGTAGGGGACCATGGCGACGAGGGTGACGGCAACGGCGCCGGTGCGGACGCGTGACTGCGGGCGAGGCGTGGGCATGAGCGCGATCGCCTGCGCATCGCGCCGATGGCCCCGGCTCGCCGCGCCGGCTGCCGTGCTGCTTGCGGCACTCGGCTGCTCGGGGACGCCCGTGTCGCCCTCGCCCGCTCTGGCCGGGCAGTACGGCCTCCTGCCGGGCGCGTACACGCTCACGGTGTACGTGCCGAAGGGCGAGGCTGGCAAGCACGTCATCTGCGTCGAAGACAACGACGTGCCGGACACCGCGTCGATCCCGGTGACGCTGGCGCTTCTCGACGGCATCTACCGGGTCACCCCCGTCGGCGACGCCAATCTTCGGTTCCAACTCATGCTGCAATTGACCGGGCCGACGTCCATCTACGGCCCTGTGCTGGGCCAGGCCCGCGAACCGGCCACCGGCGTCGTGGTGACGATTTCCCCGTCCGTGGACCCCTACTACCCGACACATGGCGACGCCACGTTCTCGGGCCTGCTGGCTTCCAGGAACTTCGCGGCGGGAGGGATCAACGGGAGCGTGCAGTTCTCGCTGAACGGCCAGGCGCGCTGGTGCACCCCGAACAACTGGATTCTCAGGCCGCGATAGGACCTAGCGCACCCTCACGATCCCCACGTCAATCGCTTGCGCGCCCTTTATCTGGCGGCAGTGCACGGCGATCACGTTCCGCCCCGGCTTCAGCGCCCGGGCGGCATCGGCGGCAACCGGCACCATCACGTAGCCGGTCGAGTGCCTGGGAACGGCCGCGGCCTCGACGCCGTTGATGGAAATCGAGGCGTCCTCGTCGTGGGCGACGACGAGGTGAAGCCCTTCGACACTCCCGCCCACCCAGTCGAATGTCTGGCGCATCCAGATTCCCGGAGACGTCCAGGTCGTGCGCGCGGGAACACCTTCGGGTTTGCCGCCGACAAACGGGGCCGCGCCCGTCTGCCACGCGCCGTCATCGAACTCAGGCATCCGCCACGACGCGGCGGGTTCATCCGTCACGTAGCGCCACGGTCGACCCTGCAGTTCGGATGTTGGCAGCACGGTCCCGACCACGGGAAGGTCTTCGTAGAGCGTCCGGTGAATGGCCGTGAGCGTTGCCTGCGGGATCTTGACGATGTCGCGGTCGTAGGTCATCAATCCGTTGGTTTCGATCTCGACGTCAGTCGTCTGGGTGTAGATCGCCGCGCTGAGTCCCCTCGCGACGAGCAGCCTGAGATGGGCGAGCAGGTTCTGGTACGCCTGCTGCAGTTCGGCGGGGCTCTTGAAGCTCACGTAGCCCCAGTTCTTCTCATCCTGCCATGTGTGGCCGCGCGTCGGCAGGCCGAGGCCGCCGAACTCGCCGAGAACCGCGGCGCGTCCGCGTTCGAGGGCCGGCATCGACGGTCCGGGATACTGATGGACGTCCACGACGTGGCCGGCACCGGAATCGGCCCAACCGGACGTGTTGTTTACGAGGCGGGTCGGGTCGTACCGGGCCGTCCACTCGGCCACTTCGCGCGTACCGGCGGCATCGGGCTGCCCCCACCCCTCGTTGAACGGCACCCACATGACGATGGAGGGGTGGTTGTAGCGGGCGTCGATCAGGCGCTGCCACTCGCTGGAGAAGTTCGTGCGCGCCTCCGGCGTGTCGTTGCCGCCGCTCGGCATGTCCTGCCACACGAGGAGGCCGAGTTTGTCGGCCCAATAGTACCAGCGGTCCGGCTCGATCTTGATGTGCTTCCGCGCGAGGTTCATGCCGAAACCCAGCGTCGAGGCGATGTCGAAGCGCATCGCGGCGTCGGTGGGAGGCGTGTGGAGGCCGTCCGGCCAGAATCCCTGGTCGAGGAAGCCGTACTGGAAGAGCGGCTTGCCGTTCAGCAGCAGGCGGGCGGCGCCGTCGCTGCCGGGGCCGATCGAGATCTTGCGCAGGCCGAAGTAGCTCGCCGCCTCGTCAATCACGGCGCCGTTGCGCACGAGCGCGACCTGCAGGTCGTAGAGGAAGGGATCGCCGGGGGCCCAGAGGTGCGGCCGCGGGATCGTGAGGCGAAGCGGGGCGGAAGCCGGCCCTTCCCCTGACGCCAGGGTCTGGCCGCCCGCGAGGGCCGAGGCGCGCAGGGTGTGGCCGCCCCCCGGCGCGTGGAGGCGCGTTTCGATCGTCAGCGTCCCCGCGTCGGCGTCAGGCGTCAGCTTCAGGCGTTCGATGGCCTGGTTGGGCAGCGGCTCGAGCCAGACGGTCTGCCAGATGCCCGTCGTCGGCGTGTACCAGATGCCGCGGGGGTTGAGCACCTGTTTGCCGCGGGGCTGAGGCCCGGCGTCGGACGGATCCCACACCGAGACGACCAGTTCCTGATCGCCGCTGCCCGCGAGGGCGTCGGTGACATCGAAGGCGAACGGATCGTACCCGCCGGTGTGCGAGCCGATCTTCCTGCCGTTGACGAGCACCGTGGCGTCCCAGTCCGCCGCGTCGAAGCGGAGCCAGACGCGCTTGCCACTCCAGGCTGACGGCACGCGGAACGTGCGCCGGTACCAGAGGCGGTTGTCGGGACCGACCGTCCTGCCAACTCCGGAGAGCGAGGACTCCGGCGCGAAGGGTACCAGGATGGAGCCGTCGTAGGCGGCGCCCGGGCCCGTGGCGTCCTTCGGTCGGATGGCGTACTGCCAGAGGCCGTTCAGGTTGAGCCAGGCCGAGCGGACCAGCTGCGGGCGGGGGTACTCCGGCAATGGATTCGCGGGCGAGACGTCGCGGGCGAACCGGGTGAGCAGCTTCCCTTCGACCGGCTTCCAGCCGGCCGCCTGGCGGTTCTGCGCAGCCACGACCGTGACGGCGACCGTGATCGACACGAGCAGCGCCGCGGCCGTCAGGCGCGGGGATCCGTGCAGTCTCCATTGCGGCGTCATTGGACTTCTCCTCGGGCGGGCATGCGTATTCTGCCCGATCGCTCGCCTCGCGAGAAACCCCGTCGGCGCCTTCCGTGTCGAATCCCGAATCCCGCCCGCCCTGAGCGAGCAGAGGATCTGGCGAGTCGAAGGGAGTCCCGAGTCCGTGTAGCAGCCTTGCAACCCGCCCGGCATTTCCGCATGATCAGTCTGCCGGAGCATCGATTGTGCCATGCCAGCGAACCTGAGTCCCGAGTACCACCGTGCCGAGGAGCGGCTGCGCGCAGCGAAGACGGCCAGTGAGAAGATCGCCGCGCTCGAGGAGATGCTGCGGGTCATTCCCAAGCACAAGGGGACGGATCACATGCAGGCCGACCTCAAGTCGCGCATCGCGAGAGCGCGGAAGGAGGGCGGCAAGAAGACCGGCAAGGCGGGGTTCAGCTACATCATCCCCCGCGAAGGCGCGGGCCAGGTCGGGCTGGCCGGTCCGCCCAACAGCGGCAAGTCGTCGCTGGTCAGGGCGCTCACGCGCGCGACGCCTGCCGTGGGCGACTACCCGTTCACGACCCGGGAGCCGATCCCCGGCATGATGCCCTTCGAGGACATCGCGTTCCAGCTGGTCGACCTGCCGCCGATCTCCGAACAGCACGTCGAACCGTGGGTCTTCGATCTCATCCGCTACGCCGACCTCGTCTGGGTGGTCGTCGACGGCGAGCGGGCCATCGAGGGGTTCGACGAGGCGAGGCGCCTGCTCGAAGCCAGGAACGTCGGCCTCTATCCGGCGGGCACCGATCCCCGCTACATCACGGCCGCCGTTCAGAAGAAGGCGCTCATCGTCGTGACCGGCCTCGACAAGCCCGGTGTCGCGGATTCCCTGCCGGTCGTGGAGGACCTGCTGGAGGGGCGCTGGCGGGTGGCCGGCGTGTCGGCGCCGAACGGCGCCGGCCTGGACGAACTCGCCAGGCGCACCTTCGACGCCTTCGAGATCATGCGCGTCTACACGAAGCAGCCGGGCAAGCCGCGGGACGGGTCGGCGCCATTCGCCCTTCCACTCGGATCAACCGTCGGCGATCTCGCCGAGCGCATTCACAAAGACCTCCTCGGCACGATGACGTTCGCGCGCGTCTGGGGCACGAGCGCCTTCGACGGTCAGGCAGTCCAGAAGGAACACGTCCTGGCCGAGGGCGACATCGTCGAAATCCACGAATAGGTCCGATCATGCGTGGGAGGAGGCAAGCAGGCGCTCCAGGTAACGCGACTGGAGCTGGCGGCTGGCGAGCGCCTGCTTGACGGGCGGCAGCTTCAGGATGACTCCGAGGATCGCCGCTATGGCCCGGTGACTGGCGAGGGCCTGGTGGTCGGCGATGAGGTTCTGGAGCTTCCCGCGTTCGATGGCCATCAGGACGACGCGATGCGTCGAATCGAGCGGGGTGATGACGCGCTCCGGCCGCTCGGTCAGCGACAGCGCGGGCTTGTCGCACGCCGCCACGCAGACCCCGCAGCCGAGGCACGTCGCCGCATCCACGTGCGCGCGCTTCTTCTTCGGGTGCGTCGAGTCCTGCGCAGAGACAAGCGCCATCGACCCCACCGGGCACGCGGTGACGCACTTTCCGCAGCCGTTGCATGTCGCCTGATCGACAACGGGAAGGAAGTTCGTCGTGTGCACCGGCCGGAGGCTCCCGAAACGCTGGGCCGCGATCATCGCCTCGCAACAGCACCCGCAGCAGTTGCAGATGAACGCGACATGGCGCCGCACGTTCTCGCCGAACTGCACGAGGCGGCGGCCGCGCGCCTCGTGCAGGAGGTCCAGGCCCTCGGCGGCCTCCACGCGCCGTGCATAGCCATGCTTGATGAGTGATCGCGCCGCGCCGCCAAAGGTCATGCAGATGCCGAGCGGTGCGTCGCAGGCCGTGCCCAGGTGCTGCTTCTTGTGACGGCAGTAGCACAGCCCGATGCCGATATCAGGCGACGACGCAACGACCGCGCTGGCCCGTTCGTAGTCGAACACATGCAGCGCCTGCTCGCTGGTGAGCACCGGCTCGTGGACGAAAACCCGGCCGAGTTGCGTGGTGCCCGTCGTGAAGAGTTGCTTGACGAAATCCTCTTCCACCGTCAGGTACTGGTAGAACAGTTCGGCCAGCAGCTTCTGGTCGACATCGTCCCGCACGCGCATCAGCGAGAATTCGAAGAAGCCCGCCATCGGAGGCGGCAGCACGTAGAACTGCTCGTCGCCCTGCTGGAGATCGAGGAGAATGGCTTTCGACGCCAGGGAGTCGAGTATGGCCTGCGCCTCAGCCGGGGGCATCTTCCAGGCGGAGGCTGCGCGCGCCGCCGTGAACGGGCGGATCGGCAACTGCGCCACCAGTTCGGCTTCGCGTTCGGTGAAGAGCAGGCCGAGAATGCGATAGAGGAGATCCGACGGCGGCGCACCCTGGGGGAACTGGTTCAGCCGCTCGACGAGGTGGGCGTACGCCGACCTTGCAGCAAGGTGCGCCATGGGGTCAGGGCTTGGGCGTGCCCTTGACGGACTGCTGGTTGAACACGTTCATGGCCAGGGCGATCATCGAGCCGATGTCGCCGACATTCGCCGGCAGCACGAGGTTCGTGGTGCCCTGCACCAGCTGGCCGAACTGGGCGACGTACTGCTCGGCGACACGGAGCCGGACCGCGTCGTAGCCGCCTTCCATCGTGATGGCGGCCCCCACCTTCTTGAGCCCCTCGGCGGTGGCGTTCGCGACGGTCAGGATCGCCTCGGCCTGACCCTGGGCTTCGTTGATCTGCTGCTGCCTGCGCGCTTCCGAGGCCTTGATGACCTGCTGCTTCTCGCCCTCGGCCGTGTTGATCGCGGCGTCGCGCGTGCCTTCCGACGAGAGAATCACTGCGCGCTTCTCCCGCTCCGCGCGCATCTGCTTCTCCATCGCGGCCAGGATGTCTCCGGGCGGCGTGATGTTCCGGATCTCGTACCGCAGCACCTTCACGCCCCACGACTCGGACGCCTTGTCCAACTCGGTCACCACGGCCGTGTTGATATTGGTGCGCTCCTCGAAGGTCCGGTCGAGGTCGATCTTGCCGATCTCGCTTCGCAGCGTGGTCTGGGCGAGTTGCGAGATGGCGAAGTGATAGTCCCCGATGCCGTACGACGCGCGTTCGGGGTTCAGGACTTTCAGGTAGAGGATCCCGTCGACGCCCACCTGCACGTTGTCGCGGGTGATGCAGACCTGCGCCGGGATGTCGCTCGACTGCTCCTTCAGCGTGTGGCGGTACCGGATGACGTCGATGAACGGCACCAGGACGTGGAAGCCGGCGAAGAGCGTGCCCGAGAACTTGCCGAGGCGCTCGATGACGTACGCGCTCTGCTGCGGCACGACGACCGCAGTCTTCGCGATGATGATGAGGACGAGGATCGCGAGGATGCCGAAGGCGATGACGGCGCCAGTCATAGGGTTACCTCACTCGGGTTCGAGCCAGATCACGAGGCCTTCCACGCGCGTCACGCGGCAGCGGCTGCCGGCCGCCAACGCCGCCTGCGAACCGTTCCGCGCGTTCCACGTGCTGCCGCGGAGCTCGGCCTGTCCGACGCCACCCGCCGGCATGGCCGACGACGCCAGCGCGATCTCGCCGACGAGACTGTCGACGACCGGTGTCGGCCTGGTGTGGCGGCCCATGTAGCGCAGCAGCGGGTTGCGGAAGAGCAGCAGCGACGCCACCGAGAAGATCGAGAAGAGCAGGATCTGGAACCACAGCGCGTCGGCCAGCCCGACCGCCGCCAGCAGGGCGACCACGAGGGCGGCGAGGCCGAAGAAGACGACGAAGAAGCCGCCCGGCGTCAGGATCTCTCCCGCGGCGAGCACGAGTCCGAGAACCGCCCACATCCACCAGTTCATGATCCAGGCCCCCGTCTCCGACAACGCGCCACGGCACGCGTGGCGCGTGTATTATCGCCCCTCGGCCGTCCCGGCGCCAGCGCGAAACGGAGGCTGCAGACGCATGGACCTGTCCCAATTACGGGATTCACCGGTGCCAGGTTGCGCCGCGCGGTGTCTAACCGTGCTGAATGGGCGAGCGTGCGACGGCTTGCTGGCTCCTGCTCCTGTGCGCGTCGGGCCTTCTGGCCTGCGGGCCCCGTCCGGTGCTGGACCCCAGGCCCGGGATCGCGGCGACCGCCGACCTCGCCAGCGCGGACGCACTCGTCCGCCGCGGCTCGTACGCCAGCCTCCAGGAGGCCCAGGCCATCTACGAGCGCCTGGCAGCCTCGGGCGAAGCCCCCGCCGCTGCGCTGCGGGCGATCGATACGGCGCTGCTCCTGGCTCTTCGCGAGCGTGAACTGGGTTTGGCTGGCGGGCGATCCCTCGAGCGCGCCATCGAGCTGGCGAATCGTCAGCCCCCGCCCTACGACATCAGCCTGTTCCTGTCCCTTGCGGAATCGCAGCCCTGGCACGCGGGCGGCGTGTCGAAGGAGCGGCAGGACAGCCAGCTGCCGGCGCTCCGCACGATGTTCAAGTCGTGGCCGGCGTGGCGTGCCCGACTGGCGGCCGGCGCAGAGCGTGACCCGCTGAAGGCCTACTTCCTGCTCGCCCTCGACTGCACGCGCCGCTCGTACCAGGGCGAGGGGGACGTACCGCCCTGGACGCCTCCCGACGCCGCGCCGCCGTTGCTGCGCTTCCGCGCCGCCGTCTGCCCGCGCATGGTCGACGATGCGACCCTCGACGTGCTGGCGAAAAGCGACCCCGGATTCGCGGAGACGCACCTGTTCCTGGGGGAACAGGCGCTCGGCAACCTCACGTTGCGCACGGCGGAGAAGCACCTGGGCGAGGCCGTGAAGGCGATGCCCGGTCTCCCGCCGGCGTGGCTGCTGCTCGGGCACGTCCACCTGGCGATCGAGGAACCCGACCTGGCCCGTGACGCGTACCACCGGGTGAACGTCTCGGTTCCCGGGCAGCGCGAGGCGATGCTCGGCGAGGCCAAGAGCCTCAGCTACCTCGGCCGCCATGGCGAGGCCATCGCCATTCTCGACGAGGTGGAGCGTCTCGGCACTTGGTACATGGGGGACATGTACTACTGGCGCGCGTGGAACCGGCACCGCCTGACGCAACACGACGCCGCGAACGACGACGTGCTGGCGTCGCGGCAGCGGATGCCAATGGACCCGAAGGTGGATTCACTGGCCGGCTTCATCGCGCTGGCGCGCCACGAAGTGGAGCGGGCCGAAGGGGAATTCCGTCTCGCGGTCCAGCACTACGAAGGCCGCGGCGAGCGGGACTGCGACTCGAGCTACTACCTGGCCAGCACGCTCGTCATGCAGCGCAAGTGGGCCGAGGCCGCGCCGTTCTTCGAGCGCGCCGAGCCCTGCTACGCCCTCGACGAGAAGGCCGTGCGCCAGCGCATCGCCACGATCAGGGCGTCTGACCTGCCGGACGACCGCCAGGATCGGCTGGTGGCGGCCAAGGAGCGGGACATCCTCAAGGTCCAGTTGCAGCAGGCGCGGTCGTGCTACAACGCCGCCGTCGCCTACGCGAACCTCGGCGAACCCGGGAAGGCCCGGCCCTTCGCCGAGCGCGCCCTCGCGAATCCCGAGATGAAGAGCCTCGCCGAACAACTCCTCGCGCGCCTCGGCCCCTCGTGATCCTCCCCCCTCCGGGATAGAATCGCTGGAAGCGGCGCCATATGGCTGACGCCACTCCCGAAGGGCCCATCCTGTGACACGTGCAGTCATCGCCGGCAGCGGATCGAGCATTCCACCCGTCCGGATCACCAACGACATGCTCGCGACCATCATGGAGACGAGCGATGCGTGGATCCGGGAGCGCAGCGGGGTGGAGGCGCGCCAGTGGGTCGAGCGCGGCACCTCCACGCTCAGCCTCTCGATTCCGGCGGCGCACCAGGCCATCGACTCGGCTGGGCTGACACCGGCCGACATCGACATGGTCGTCTACGCGACGATGACCCCCGACTACTACATGCCGGGGAACGGCTGCCTGCTCCAGTCCGCGCTCGGCTTGAGGAGCGTCCCCTGCTTCGACATTCGCCAGCAGTGCAGCGGGTTCGTGTACGGATTGCAGCTCGCCGATGCCCACGTGCGGTCGGGCCTGGCGCGCAACGTCCTGCTCGTCGGGGCCGAGGTGCACTCGGCCTTCATGCCGTTCCGCGAGGGCAGCTGGGCCAGGCTCGCCGGCGCGATCGACGCGCCCATGCCGCAGGACGAGTGGGATTTCAACACAGAGACCCGCCACCTCGCCGTCCTCTTCGGCGACGGCGCCGCGGCGGTTGTCGTCCAGGCGTTCGAGGGCGAGGGCCGCGGCATCATCGACCACCTCATTGGCGCGGACGGCACCGACTTCACCCGCCTGTACATCCCGGGCGCCGGCACCCGCAACCGCCCCTATCTGGACGCCGCGCTGCTCGATCGGAACGAGCAATGGCCGCAGATGGACGGCCGCTACGTCTTCAAGATGGCGACGACGAAGATGGCCGAGTCGGCGCAGCAGATTCTCGAGCGCAACGGCGTCGCTCCAGAAGACCTGTCGCTCGTGCTGATG
>JAWOGY010000243.1:0-4584 GCA_046496425.1 Vicinamibacterales bacterium | reverse complement strand
CCACCGACGTGTGAGGGAACGGCCGCCGTGACGACCTGATGTTCGTGGTCACGAGCGAGATCAAGGAGCGGCTTAGCCATATGCTCAAGCCGGTACGCACGAGACGCACGCAGGCGTCCAGCAGCCGCAACACGTCGGTCGGCCGCTTCACAGGTTGCGGCATCCTCACCACGTCGGCGAATCCGCGCATGAAGGTGTTGAGCCGCTCGAGGCGGTCGCCGGCGATGCCGAGCGCCTCCTGCATTTCGGCCTGCCGCGGCGCCGGCATCCCCTCGCCATACGCAAGGGACGATTGCAGGAGCGACCGCGTGGCGCCCACGGTGTTGTTCACCTCGTGGGACATCTGCCGGATGAGCTTCTCGTAGGCCGACTTCTCGGTCTGCCGCAGCTCCTCGGTCAGCTCTTCCACGAGATAGAACCGCCGCGGGTGGCCGCGCTCCACGAACGTCGCGCACTGCCCGCGCACGCGCCCGCCGTTCGACAGGGTGACGGCGCACGTGTCGCCAGGCGCCGTCCGCTCGAGCGCCTCGGCCAGCGGCGCGCGCAGATCGGCGAGCGTCCGGCCCTCGACCGCCGCCGCCGGCACCTGCAGCAGCCTGGCCGCAGCGGGGTTGACGGCCGACACCCTGCCGTCGTGGTCGAGGACGATCACGCCCCCCGGCGAGGCGGCCAGCAGCTGCCCGAGGAAGTACTGCTGTTCCTGCAGGCGCACGCGCTCCTCGCGCAGGTTGTCGACCATCCGGTTGTAGACGCGGATCATGGTGTCGACGTCCGGGTGGCCGACCTCGAGGAACCGCGTGGTGAACTCGCCCTCGCGCAGCATCTGCGCGCTTTGGCGCACGGTCACCAGCGTCGACGACAGCCTGGTGACGATGGCGATGCCGACGGCGAGCGACAGGATGAAGACAATCTCGATGGCGATGAGCCAGAGGATGTTCTGCTGCAGCAGCCACCAGGCCAGGGCGGCGAGCATGGCGTGGACGACGACCAGATAGATGATGAAACGGCGCCGCAGGTTCACGGGCTGATCCCGTACTTCTCGAAGCGGCGGTAGAGCGCCGCACGGCTCAGGCCCAGCGCCTCGGCCACGCGCGTGATGTTGCCGCCGTGGTGCCTCATCGACTTTACGATCATCGCCCGCTCGATCTCCTCCATCGTCATGCTCCCTACCGCTGGGAGGGCGTCGCGGGCGGCGTCGCGCGGCTCCATGGTGATGATCGACTCGAAGTCCGCCACATCCAGCGCCGCGTGCGTGCCGACAAGCGCCGCGCGCTCGATCCACTGGCGGAGCTGGCGGACATTGCCGGGCCAGGGCTGCCGGCGGAGCCACGCGATCGCGGCCGGGGTGATGGCAAGCTCGTCGCGGCCGTAGCTGTGGGAAACCGCCTGCACGAAGCGCGACGCCAGGACCGGGATGTCGTCGGGCCGCTCGCGCAGCGGCGGCAGGTGGAGCGTGATCAGGTTGATGCGGTAGAGCAGGTCCTCGCGGAATTCGCCGCGCTCGACCGACTCGGCAAGCGTGCGGTTGGTGGCCGCGATGACGCGGACGTCGACCGTCCGCGTCTGGCTCGAGCCGAGCACTTCATAGGTGCGGTCCTGGAGGACGCGGAGCAGCTTCACCTGCGAGCCCGCGTCGAGCTCGCCAATCTCGTCGAGGAAGATCGTGCCCCCGTGGGCGATCTCGAAGCGGCCCTTGCGGTCGGCGCGCGCATCGGTGAAGGCCCCCCGCACGTGGCCGAACATCTCGCTCTCGAAGAGGGTGGACGAAATGCCGCCGAGGTTCACCTTGACGAACGGGCCGGTGCGGCGGCGGCTGTTGCGGTGGATGGCCTCGGCCACGAGTTCCTTGCCCGTGCCGCTCTCGCCGGTGATGAGCACGGACGCGTCGGTCAGGGACACGCGGCCGGCGAGCTGGAGGATCCGGAGCAGCCGCGGGTCGCTGCCGATCACCTCGCCGAAGTCGTAGCGCGAATCCAGCTCCTCGCGGGAAAGCGGCGAGCCTTCGCCGGCGCGCGACGTAGCCAGGCCGAGCGCGGTTGTCACGCTCTGGAGGAGCTGCTGGTTGGACCACGGCTTGGTGACGAAGTCGGCCGCGCCGGCTTTCATGCCCTGCACCGCCAGCGAGATCGACCCCCAGGCCGTGAGGAGAATAACCGGCACCTCGGGCCGCGCCGCCCTGAGGCGCGCCAGCAGGTCGAGCCCCTCGGCGCCTGTCGTCTGGCGCGAGAAGTTCATGTCCTGGATGACGAGCGTGAGATCCGGCCTGGCTGCTGCGGCGAGGGCCTCCTGGGGCGTCGCAGCCGAGGCGGTGACGTAGCCGTGCTGCTTCAGCAGCAGCGCCAGCGACGCGGTGACGGACGGGTCGTCGTCGACCAGGAGGATCATGATCAGGCGCTAGGGGCTAGGCGCTGGGGGCTAGTGGGAACCTACCACGGAATAGACGCAACTGTGCTGTCGTCCGAACGAGACGTTGCGCGTCCCCTTGACTGACTAGCGCCTAGCGCCCAGTCCCTAGCCCCTATTCGTACCGCAGCGCCTCCGCCGGCACGATGCTGCTGGCGAGGCGGCTGGGCGCCCAGGCACAGACGGCCGTCAGGCCGTAGATGCAGACCACCGCCGCGGCGAGTCCCGCCAGATACACGCGCGCGCCGATCGGCCCGAGCAGTTCGATGAGGGGAAACTGGGCGACCACCGCCACGCCGGCGACAACGGCGAAGGTCGTCAGGATCAGCACCTCCCCCAGGACCTGGCGGCGGATTGCGGCGGCGGTGGCGCCCTTCGCGCGCCGGACGCCGATTTCGCGCGTCCGCTGCGTGACGGCCTGCCACAGCACGCCCGTGAGGCCCAGCATCACCATGATCATGAGGAAGACGGCGATGATCGTCCATCCGGCGATCGCGGGCGCGTACGAGCGGAGCACCGTCGATCGCGCCCGCGCGAGGGGCTCGGCGCGAAACGACCACTCGGGCGCGCCCTGCTGCAGGCGCGCGATCATCTGCGCTTCGAACTCGGCGCCCGATCCCGGCCGGGCCCGCACGAGCAGCCAGCGCGGCATGCGCGGACCTTTGTAGGTCTCGTCGACGTTGTTCCGGAAGAACGCGAAGTTGGCCGCCGGCTCGAATTCGCCGCCCTTCCGGAAATCGCGGACGACGCCGACGATCAGCATCGGCGTGCTGCCCTGGCGCGGAAAGTCAGCCAGCTTCGGAGGATCCGGGGTGACCGTGCGGCCCACGGGATCGTCGCTTCCGAACAGCGCACGAGCCAGGCGCTCGTTGATCACGATGGCCTCTCCAGGCACGCTGGCGTCCGATCTGTCGAACCAGCGCCCCTTGGTGACGACCATCTGCATCGTCTCGCCGAACGAATCGGTGGCTTCGTTCGCGCCGTAGTCGACATTACGGCCGGCGATGCTGATAGACGACGACCAGGAACTCCTGCCGTACGGAGCGTTCATCGCGGCCGCCGCCGATTCGACGCCCGGCAGATCGCGAAGCAGGCCCAGGAGCGTCGCGATCTTCGCGCGCTGTCCGGCCGGCGAGTACTCGAACGGCAATTCGCCGGCGCTCGCTTCCGGCCCGCCCGGCGCGTTCATGCTGATCCTGACGGACCAGACGTCCTGGTACGAGTAGCCCAGCGGTTGCCGGTAGTTGTCGGCCAGGAAGAGACCCAGGATGAGGATCGTGGCCAGCACGAGGAACGAGAGGAAGATCTCGATCGAGATCAGCAGGTTCGTGCGGCGCCGGTTCCAGACGATGCGGAGCAGGTGGCGGATCATCGCGCGGCTCCTCTCAGCGCGTCGACGGGGTGAAGCCTCGACATGCGCCAGGCTGGATATACGCCGGAGATCAAGCCGAAGAGCACCGACAGGGCCGCGCCGTACAGGAACACGCGCAGGTTCAACCGGAGGTGGGCGTAGGGAATGATCTCGGCGGCGGAGATCGCGTAAAGGACAAGGCCCGAGAGCACGAAGCCGATCAGGCCGCCGACAAGCGTCAGGCAGACGTTCTCGACCACGAACTGGCCGACGAGCGTCCACGACGAGGCGCCGAACGACTTGCGGACGCCGATCTCGGACGCCCGCTCCATGATGCGGCTGACGTTCAGGTTGACGAGGTTGACCGTCGGCAGCAGGAGGAACAGGAACCCGATTAGCGCCATCGCCGCCCAGAGCCGCTCCGGCCGGCCCCGCACGTCGTCCCGGCTGCTGAACTGATGGGCGACCGACTCGAAGTACGTCTCGGCGGGCGCCTCGAAGCGGTCGAACGCCCGTTCGGGCATCTCGACCGACTTGAGGCGCGTTTCGAGTTCCGCTTTGATCGCGGGGAAATCCGACGAACTTTTGGCGAGCAGCAGTCCGAAGAAGTCTCCGAGCAGTTCCTGGCGGTACGCATCCGTCTTGGCGGTCGTGAGGGGGACGTAGATATCGCCCGAGGCGACGGGCCGCGTAGTCGGCACGTTGGCGACGACGCCAATCACCCGGAACGACTGGCCATCGGCCGTGATGGACCGGCCGAGGGCCGACGCGTCGCCGAAGAAGCGTTCGCGCGTGGCGGCGTTGATGACCGCCACGGCCGACCCGCCGGC
>JAWOGY010000209.1:0-12278 GCA_046496425.1 Vicinamibacterales bacterium | reverse complement strand
CGGCGCGGCGCGACTGCGGCATGACCCGCGTCTCGGCCGGCGCCCTCCCGGGAGGACGTTCGCGAATCACCGAGACGTCCAGATCGCCGTACACGGTCAGCGCCAGCGTCCGCGGAATGGGCGTCGCGGTCATCACCAGCACGTCCGGGTTCCAGCCCTTGCTGCTCAACACGGCCCGCTGAACGACGCCGAAGCGGTGCTGCTCGTCGACCACGACCAGCCCCAGTCGCGCGAAGGTCACCTCGTCCTGAACCAGCGCATGGGTGCCGACCACGAGCCGGGCGCGGCCAGACGCGAGATCGGCGAGCACGCGACGGCGCTCGGCGCCGGGGCCCGATCCTGTCAGCAGGGCCGCCGCGTATCCGCCTGCGCCGAGCAGACGCCGGATCGTCAGCCAGTGCTGTTCGGCCAGGATCTCGGTCGGCGCCATGAACGCCACCTGCAGGCCGTTCTCCATGGCGACGACAGCCGAGAGCAGCGCCACGATCGTCTTCCCCGCCCCGACATCGCCCTGCAGCAGTCGCTGCATCGGCGCGGGCCGCACCATGTCGCCTACGATCTCCTTGAGAGCCTGCCGCTGGCCCCCGGTGAGCGTGAACGGCAGGACCGCCCGGACAGCCGCGCGGACGCGATCGTCGATTGCCGGCACGACGGGCTTCCGCATCGCCCCCGCCGACTTCCGCCTCAGCGCCAGGCCGACCTGGAACAGGAGGAACTCCTCGAGGATCAACCTGCGCTGGGCCGGGCTGCGAAACCCGTTGAGCACGTCGAGCGGCGTGCCGGCCGGCGGGAAATGGGCCTCGGCGATCGCCGTGCGCCTGTCGGGCGCGTTCGTCTCGGCGCGCAGCCACGCGGGCAGCACCTCGTCGAGACGGGCCGGCAGCTGGCGGAGGACATCGTAGACCAGCGCGCGCTGCACCCTGCAGGTCGCGCACCCGGCCCGCTCGTAGATCGGCACGATGCGGCCGGTATGAATGGCGTCCCGATCCTGCCCGCCCGGCGATTCGTACTGCGGGTTGGTCAGCTGCAACGGCCCGCCGTCGTGCTGCTCGACCGGCCCGTACAGGATGACCTGCCTGCCCCGCGTGATGACGTTCGCCATGAACGGCTGGTTCAGCCACACGGCCCGGACCGTGCCGCTTCCGTCGCCGACGACCGCTTCGAACAGCTTGAAGCCGGCGCGCCGCGTCAGGCGCATGCCGCACGACACGACGGTACCCGCGATTGTCGCCGGCTCCCCCGGGGCGACCGCCGCGATCTCGCGGAACCGCGCGCGGTCCTCGTAGCGGAGCGGGAAGCGGGCGAGAAGGTCGCCCGCGGTGCGCAGCCCGGCCTGCTCGAGGTCGGCCGCACGCCGCGGGCCGACGCCCTTGAGCGACAGGAGCGGCGTGTCGAGCGTCACACTCACTGGATGATGACGGCCCGCTTGGACTCGACGGCGATCGCGCGAATCCCGCCCGCGAGCGAGAACGGCGCGTCGAGGTCGTACCCGGAGGGGTTCGACGGGCTCTTGGTGTAGTAGCTGACCAGTTCCTGGAGGACCGACTTGGGAACTTCCAGGCCGGCCACGGTCGCCGACTCCAGGTCGAACCGGAATTCGCCGTCCTTCGACCGCAGCAGGCCGGTGGCGGCGACGGGCACCCGACCGCGGAGCAGCTGCGCGGGGTCCAGCATCCCGCGCGGCTTCGACAACCGCACGGCGTCGAGATCGACGGTGGCCACGCCGGACAGCCTGCCGGATCCGAGGACGAACACGTACGGATCGACGACACCCACAGGCAGCACGTCAGCGCCGCGGTAGCGCAGGTAGGCGTTGATCTCCGGCTCGGTGACAATCGTCCGAAGGGGATTCCCGCGCGCGCCGTCCCGGGCAGGCGCCCGCGCGACGACGGCGGCGTACTTCAGCGCGAAGCGATCACCGTCGGCGGATGTGAACGGCAGGCGGGTCTGCCGCGGCGGCGCCTCGGGCGCCTGCGGCGCGGCGGCCATGCACAGGCACGCGCACGCCAGAACGAGCGGGAGTCTCACGCTTCGAGTCTAGCACGCCCCCGGCGCGCGCGGCCCTCAGCGAGTGCCGCCCGGCACACCGCGCCGGGCGCGCAGCATGAGCTGGAGCTTCCGGCGCTCCATGTTCTGCTCGAACACCCGGAACCGGGCCTGGCGCCGGACATCCAGTTGCGCATCCAGCGTGTCGTAGGCGCGGCGCAAATCGGCCGACGTCCGGCTCTCCAGCTCCTGCAGGTCGCGCAGCCGGGCGCGCACGGCGCTCTCGTCAACCGCCGCCGGCGCTGCGGTGAGCCGCCCGAGATCGGCGACGAGCCGGTTGCGGGCCTGCTCGCCGCGCCGGCGCGTGTCCTGCAGCGCCTTCAGCTTGGGGAGAAACTGGCCGAACTGCTCGTCGTCGAGCTGCAGCGCCTCCTGCACCTGCATCACGGTGTAGGCGTCAAACAGCCGCTGCAGCTCCGCGACGTCGAGCCGGTCGGCCTGGGGCGCCGCCGCCGCGCGGCCCTGCGCCTGCCGCGCCTCGGGGCGCACGCGCGCAGCGGTTGCCGGGGGCGCCTGCGCATCCTGCGCCGCATTCGCCGCCGCCGCCGTCCACATCACCGCCAGGAGTCCGACCACGAAGGCGATCGGCCGGTGCTGCTGTGTCCACATGATTGCGATCTCCCTTCGTGACGCCCGCCCCTGCCGCCGCGGCTCACGCCCCAGGACCCTGCGGTCTCTTTGGAGCGAGCGCCGCCATCTCCTCGCGCAGGATCCGAGCCAGTTCCACGCGCTCGTTCTCGTCCAGCTGACCGAGCGCCTTCTCGACGCCTCCCGGGAGCGGAAGGGCGCCCGACTCCTCGGCATCGTCGAGGCTCACCTGCGCCGAGAGATCCATCACGAGCAGCCATGACGGGTCGACTGGCGCGTCGCCGGCCGCCACTCGATCCGCCGGGGCTTCCCCCGACTGGGGCGCCGGCGCGTCCAGGACGCCTGCCGGCGCGGCGGGCGCGCCGTTCCAGAGACGAAAGCCGACGCCCAGGGCCAGCACCAGAAGGGCCGCCACGCCCGCCGGCACGAGACGCCACACCCACCGCACCCAGGGCCGCGCGGGCGCCCGCTCACGGCGCACGGCCTCATGGATGCGCGCGGCGAGGTGCGGCCAGAAGAGCGGCGACGGCTCGGGCGGAGCATCCTCCGCCGCGAGGCGCGCGGCCTCACGAAGCGTGTCGACTTTCGCGCGGCACGCCTCACACGACGCCGCGTGCGCGATGATCGCCGGAGCCGCGGAGCGTTCCGCGACATCGACGGCTTGCGCGGGCGAAAGGTGTGTCATGACTTGCCGGCCGCCTCCTCGGCGAGCAGCTTCTTCAGGTTGCCCAGCGCGTGAAACACGTTCGCCTTCACCGCGCCCACGGTCGTGCCGAGCACCGACGCGATTTCCCCGTGCGACAGATCCTGGTAGACCCGGAGGACGAGCGCCGCCCGCTGCTTCCGCGGGAGGCGCGCCACGGCCGCCCTCACACGCGCGCCGCGCTCCGCCCTCACCAGCGAGGACGCCGGGTCGTCGCCGGCCGCCGCAATCTGCGGCGCGTCATCAAGCGACGTCTCAGGCGTCCGGCGCGCCGAGGCGTGGTTCAGGCACACGTTCACGCCGATGCGGTAAAGCCACGTACCGAGCGCCGAGTCGCCGCGGAAGCGCCGCAGGCCCCGATAGGCCCGCAGGAACACCTCCTGCGTCAGGTCCGCCGCGTCTTCGTGCCGCCGGACGAACCTGAAGCACAACTGGTAGACCGCACGCTGGTGGCGCTCGACGATGAAGTCGAATGCCTCGATGCGCCCGCCGAGGCAGAGCTCCACCAGATGCCGGTCGTCCACTTCAACCAGCGGCAGCTCGCGGCCAGACTCGTCTTGGTTCGATGCCGCCACTCTCAGCGTCCAGTCGGGTTTCGTGCCGTCTGCCGGCCAGGCCTCCGCGCGGGTCGACATCGGTCGTTCCTCTCGAGTCCTCGCTGATTAGACCGTCCGGCGGAACGAAGGTGACATCGATCGCGGGGATGGTATCACGGCGGCGGTTGACTTTCGCCTTTCCTTTGCGGACAATAAGGGCGCGGCGCCACCCGCCGCAGCCTGCAGGAGGGCCGTTCCGTGGCATTTCCACTCACCAAGCGGCAGCGGGAGATTCTCGACTACCTCGGAGAGTTCATCCAGCAGCACGGGTATGCGCCCAGCCTCGAAGAGATTGGCCGCCGCTTCGGGCTGTCTTCCCTCGCGACGGTGCACAAGCACCTCACGAATCTCCAGGAAAAAGGGTTCATCCGCCGGGCGTGGAACCGCAGCCGCTCGGTCGAGATGGTGCCGACGCGCGGCGCCGGGCGCGCGCTGGAACTGCCGCTGCTCGGGTATGTCGCCGCCGGAGCGCCGATTGAAGCCGTGGCGACGACCGAGACCATCGCGGTGCCCGACGATCTGGTGGGCAAGCGCGACACCTACGTGCTCAAGGTGCGCGGGGATTCGATGATCGACGAGCAGATCCGGGACGGCGACTTCGTGATCGTGGAGGATCGCAAGTCGGCCGACAACGGCGAGATGGTCATCGCGCTCCTCGGCGGGTCGGACGTGACGCTGAAGAAGTTCTACCGGGAGAACGGGAACGTCCGGCTCCAGCCGGCCAACCCGGCGATGCAGCCCCTGATTGTCGCCGCGGACCAGATCCAGATCCAGGGGGTCGTCATCGGCGTGATGCGCAGGTACTGAGCGAGCCGACGGCCGGCGCCGACGCCGGCCAGGGAGACAGCCGTGGCCGATGAACCCCGCCAGGTGAATTTCACGATCGTGCCGGCCGACCCGGCCGGCACGGAGCGGATCTACGCGAACTTCTGCGGCGTCTCGCACACGCCGTTCGACTTCACGCTGACGTTCTGCGAGGTGCAGCCGCTCTCGGAGCAGGACATCCAGCGCGCCCAGCAGGATCACGTCGTGACGGCCCCGGTCCGGGCGCGGGTGGTGGTGCCGGTCCAGATCATCCCGAGCCTCGTGGCCGCGCTCCAGGACCAGTTGCGTATCTACAACGACGCTTACGCCAACGCGCCGGTCACGAAGGGACCGGTGCACTGAGTGAAGTCGGCTGTTGCGACCCAGTCCGTGATCGAGACGCTCACCCGCCAGCATCCGGATGCCGATACGGAGCTGCATTACCGCAACGCCTTCGAACTGCTGGTGGCCACGATCCTCTCGGCACAGTCCACCGACGCCGGCGTCAACAAGGTCACACCTTTGCTCATCGCGAAGTTCCCCGACGCGCGAGCGCTTTCGGGCGCCCCGGCCGCGGAGGTCGAGGACCTGATTCACGCGACGGGATTCTTCCGCCAGAAGGCCCGGGCGCTGATGGGCATGTCGCGCGCCCTGGTCGAGCGCCACGGCGGCGAGGTGCCGCGCACGATGGAGGGGCTCGTCAAGCTCCCCGGCGTGGGGCGCAAGACGGCGAACGTCGTGCTCGGACACGCGCTCGGGGTTCCCGGCCTGCCGGTGGACCGGCACGTGCTCAGGGTGAGCAATCGCCTGGGCATCTCGGACTCGGACGATCCGGAGCGCGTCGAGCAACAGCTGACCGGGGCGCTTCCCCCGGCGCTCTGGACCCGCGCGTCCGACACCCTGATTCTGCATGGACGCCGCATCTGCAAGCCCGAACCGCTGTGCGAAGCGTGCGGGGCGGCCGACGCCTGCGAGTTCTACGCGGAGGCCTCCCGCGTGGCGGAGCCGCCGACATCGGCCGGCACGAGGCGACGCAAACCCGCCGGTGCCGCGCCCCGGAAGAAGCCGGCGGTCCGCCGACGCCGATGACGCGTGCCCGCTTCGAACAGCTGGTGGCCGAGGCCATCCGCACCATTCCGTTGCGGTTTCGCGAGGAACTCCGCAACATTGCCGTGATGGTCGAGGACGAGCCGCCGGACGACCTGCTCGACGAGATGGAGATCGAACCGCCCGACACGCTGTTCGGCCTCTACCAGGGCACGCCTCTCACCGAGCGCGCGTGGGATTACGGCAACACCCTGCCCGACCGCATCGTCCTCTATCAGGGCCCCATCGAGGACGCGAGCGAGACCGACGACGACGTCGTCGTCACGGTCGGCGAAACGCTCATCCACGAAGTTGGCCACTACTTCGGGCTGTCCGAGGAGGAACTCGAGGACATCGAGGAGCGGTACTGGCGGGCGCAGGACGAACCGCCCGAGGACCAGAGGTGACGGCGCGGAGGCGATTCGGCCAGCATTTCCTCAGCGCGTCCTGGTCGTCGCGGGTGCTCGAGGCGGCGGCCTTCGCCCCGACGGACCACGTGATTGAGATCGGCGCCGGGCGCGGCGCGCTCACCGTGCCCCTGGCTGGCGCCGTTGCCGCGCTGACGGCCGTCGAGATCGACCGGGACCTGGTCCCCGTGCTCCGCGGCCGACTGCCCGGACATGCCCGGGTGATCGAGGGCGACTTCCTCGATGTGCCGGCCGCGGCGCTCTTCGAAGGCAGCGACGACGCGCGCTGGCGTGTCATCGGGAACCTGCCCTACAACGTGTCGTCGCCGATCCTCTTCCGGCTGCTCGAACTGGGCCGGACAGGCGGCAGGCTGCGCGACGCCACGCTGATGCTGCAGCGGGAAGTGGCCGACCGGGTGGCCTCGCCGCCCGGGTCCAGGCAGTACGGCGCGCTGTCGATCATGGTGCAACTGGACGCCGACGTCGAGCCGCTGCTCACGCTTCCGCCGGGCGCCTTCAGACCGCCGCCGCAGGTGTGGTCCAGCGTCATCCGCCTGCACTTCAGACCGCCGAAGGTGGCCGTCGCCGACCGGCGCCGCTTCGAATCCCTGGTTCGCTCCCTGTTCTCTCAACGGCGCAAGATGCTCGGCAACGCCCTCCAGGCGGCCGCCGCGTCGCGGGGCCAGTTGGCTTCCGACGCGCTCCGCTCGGCAGGGATCGATCCCTCCCGCCGACCGGAGACCCTGCATCTTGAAGAACTGGCGAGGCTTGCGGATGTCCTCGACGCCGGGGACGCGGCTGGTGTGGTATAGTTCGCGAGGAAATACCGGCGAGATCACGCCTGTCGACGCGGTTGTCCCAGCAGCCTGACAGGTGCCGATCGGGCCGGCGCGGCCGCCGGTGGCCCAACCCGGCGGCATGACGGCAGGCGCGCGCCCCACGTGCGGCTGCGTCGCGACGCCGGCCGGTCTCATGACGCGTGTTGCGGTCCCAGGCGCTGGGTCCGGCATCCACTCGATTGCTGTGTCGTCATCGCCGCGCCAGCGTGCGCGGGGTGGGGAGCGCGAGAGCACTGATGGCCGTGCACCAGGCGGACCCTGCATCCAACCAGCCCCTCCTCGAAGTCGTCCCCCTGGGCGGGCTGGGCGAGTTCGGCCTCCATTCGATAGCCGTCTCCTACGCCGACACGCTGCTCCTCATCGACGCGGGTTCGATGTTCCCGGAGCCCGAACTGCTCGGCATCGATCTCATCGTCCCGGACTTCACGTATCTCCTCGGGCGCGCGGCGAGGACGCGGGCGATCGTGCTGACGCACGGGCACGAAGACCACATCGGCGCCGTGCCGTACGTGGTGAGGCATTTTGACGGGCCCATCTACGGGACGCCCATGACGCTCGCCCTGGTCGAGGCGAAGCTCGCCGAGCACGGCATCGACGCCGCGGGCCGCCTCGTGCCGGTCCGGCCGCGCGACCGCGTCACGGTGGGCGATCTGACGCTCGAGTTCCTGCGCGTGACGCACAGCATGCCGGACTGCGTCGCGGTGGCCGTGCACACGCCGGTCGGCGTCGTCGTCCACACGGGCGACTTCAAGATCGACCAGACGCCGCTCGACGCGGAGCACTTCGACTTCCACCGGTTCGCGGAACTCGGCAGCGAGGGCGTGCTCGCCCTCTTCTCGGACAGCACCAACATCGAGCGCCCGGGGTTCACCGGGTCGGAAGTCGACGTGGTGCCGGCCTTCGAGGAGATCTTCGCGAGCACGCGCGGGAAGATCGTGGTCACCTCGTTCGCGACGAGCGTGTACCGCCTCCAGATCCTGGTGAACATGGCGGCGCAGTTCGGACGCAAGGTCGCGTTCCTCGGCCGCGGCATGGTGGAATCCTCGCAGCTGGCCCAGCGCCTCGGCTACCTGACGATCCCTGCCGGCCTGGTGATCCGCGAATCGGAGATCAAGTCGCACCCGCCCGCCAGCGTCGCCTGCCTCGTGACGGGCAGCCAGGGCGAGCCCATGTCGGCGCTCTCCCGGATCGCCATCGACGACCACCGCCACGTCAGGCTGGCACCCGACGACGTCGTGGTGTTCTCGGCCCGCGAGATCCCCGGCAATGAGCGCTCGATCGACCGCGTCGTGAACCACCTCGCCCGGCGCGGCGCCGACATCATCAACGAGGGCATCAAGCACGTCCACGTATCGGGCCACGGGAGCGAGGAGGAGCTGAAGCTGCTGCTGTCGCTCGTGCGGCCCCGCTGCTTCATCCCGATCCACGGGTCGTTCCGGCAGCGCGCCCGGCACGCGCGCGTGGGCGAGCGCCTGACACGGAACCTGCCGAACCGAGTCGAGGTGATCGTGGCAGAGAACGGCGACGTGCTCCACTTCGATCGGGGCGGCGGCTGGATCGCCGACAAGGTGCCGGCCGGGCGCGTGCTCATCGACGGCACGGCGGTCACAGGCCTCGGCGACGAAGTGCTGCGCGACCGGCGCCATCTCGCCGAGGACGGGCTGGTGGTGCCCGTGCTGGCCATCAACAAGCAGACCGGCACCATCGAAGGCGTGCCGGACATCATCACGCGCGGCCTGGCCGTCGAGCAGGGGGCCGAGAACCCCATCCCCGGCGCGGCGCGCCTCATCGGCGACCTCCTCGAAGGGGCCAGCCTCGAGGAGCGGACCGACTACGGGATGATGCGTGACAAGATCAGCGTCGAGCTGCGGCGCTACTTCCGGAAGCGCGTGGGCCAGCGGCCCCTCGTGCTGCCGGTGATCATGGAGATCTGATCGGTGAGCGCCTCGTCCGCCTTCTCGCGCCGCCTCAGCGAATTCGTCGGCGTGCTGTCGTTCGCCGTCGCGCTGCTGTGGCTCATCGCGCTCGCGACCCACAACCCCATGGATCCGGCCTGGTTCTTCAACACCGGATCCGGCCAGCCCGCCACGAACCTGGCGGGGCGGGCGGGGGCGTTCGTCGCCGAACTCTCGCACCAGACGCTGGGCTATGCCGCGTACCTGTTCCCGGTCATCGCCGCCGTCGTTGGCTGGTGCCGCTTCTGGTGCACGCCCATCGACGCCCTCTACACGAAGATCGTCGGCATCGTCCTGCTGCTCTCGGCGGCCGCGTCGTTCCTGAGCCTGGCGCTCGCCGCCGCACGGGTGACGGGCGCCTCCTTCGAGCCCGGCGGGTGGATCGGGGACCAGTTGGCCGGCGCGCTCGCGGCGTCGTTCAACCGCACCGGCTCGCTCATCATCATCCTGACGGCCCTCGGCCTCAGCCTGGTGCTCACGACGCAGTTCTCGTTCGGCAGGGTGTTCGGCGCGATCACGGGCTGGCTGCGGGAGCGCGTGTCGGCACGCGTGGCCGCCTTCTGGAACTGGCGCGAGGAGCGGCGCCGCGATCGGCAGCGCCGCGAGATCGTGTCGAAGCACGCCAGGCGCGCGGCCGCGCAGGCCGACACGGCCAAGGCGCCCCCCAGGCCCGCGCCGTCGCCGGATCTCGACCTGGATCTGCGCCGCCCGTCCGGGCCGGCGCCCCGCGCCGCGGAGTCGAAGCCTCCGGCGGTCGAGCGGGCCCCGGCGGCGGCCGGATCGGGATGGCTGAGCCCGCGCAAGGCGCCGGCGATCAAGGTGCCGGCTCCCGCGACGCCGCCCTCCGCGGAGAGCGCCAGCAAGTCGCCCGCCGAGAAGAAGCGTGGCGGGTTCGCGTTTCCCCCCGTCACGCTGCTGGACGCGCCGCGCACCGAGCGGAAGATCGACGAGCGCGAGTTGATGGAATCCGCGCGCCTGCTCGAGGAGAAGTGCCGCGAGTTCGCCGTGGCCGGGTCCGTCGTCCAGATCCACCCCGGGCCGGTGGTCACCACGTTCGAGTTCAAGCCCGAAGCCGGCGTCAAGTACAGCAAGATCACGAGCCTGGCCGACGACCTCTCGCTGGCGATGCGCGCCGAGTCGGTGCTCATCGAACGCACGCCGGGGAAATCCACCGTCGGCATCCAGATTCCCAACCAGCACCGCGAACCGATTTCGCTGCGCGAACTGCTCGAGTCGGACGCGTACCAGGCGGCGCCCTCCAAGCTCACCATCGCGCTGGGCAAGACGATTCACGGCGAGCCCTTCCTCGGCGACCTCGCCGCGATGCCGCACCTGCTCATCGCCGGGGCGACCGGCACGGGCAAGTCGGTGGCGCTCAACGCGATGCTGACCAGCGTCCTCTTCCGGGCGACACCCGAGGAGGTCCGCCTGATCATGATCGATCCCAAGCGCCTCGAACTCGGGATGTACGAGGAGATCCCGCACCTGCTCACGCCGGTGGTGGTCGACCCGAAGCAGGCGGCCAACGCGCTCACCTGGGCCGTGCGGGAGATGGAAGAGCGCTACAAGACGCTGGCGGCCGAGGGCGTGCGGAACATCGATCAGTACAACCGCAACATCCGGGCAGCGGCCCTCGAATGGCCGGCGAACTCGGACGAGCCGCTGCCGAAGCCGCTCCCCTACATAATCGTCGTCATCGACGAACTGGCCGACCTGATGATGGTGGCGCGCAACGAGGTGGAGGAGTCCGTCGCGCGCCTGGCCCAGATGGCCCGCGCGATCGGGATCCACCTGCTGCTCGCCACGCAGCGGCCGTCGGTGGACGTCATCACCGGGCTCATCAAGGCCAACCTCCCCGCCCGGATTTCCTTCCGGGTGTCGTCGAAGGTGGACTCGCGCACGATCCTGGACGGCAACGGCGCCGAACAGCTGCTCGGGAAAGGCGACATGCTGTTCCTGCCGCCCGCCTCCTCGCGCCTCGTGCGCGTGCACGGCCCCTACATCTCGGAACAGGAAACGGCGCGCCTCGCGGCGTTCCTGCGCAAGCAGGGCAAGCCCGTGTACGACGAGTCGATCACGGCCGAGGAAAAAGGCCCGGATGCGATCGAGTTCGAGAAAGACGACCTCTACGACGAAGCCGCGCGGCTGGTGGTCTCGACCGGCCAGGCGTCGATCTCCTACCTGCAGCGCCGGCTGCGGGTAGGCTTCAGCCGGGCGGCTCGGCTGGTCGACATGATGGAGGCCGAAGGCATCGTGTCGGCGGCCATGGGCGGCAAGCCGAGAGAGGTGCTCGTCGACAAGGGCTATTTCGAGGAAGTCGATCAGCAGCTGAGATAGATGCGATGAGACTGCCCGGACCGGACCGTCACCGCCTCTTGCGCGCGGCGTTGCCCGCTGCGACAGGGGCGGCGCTCGCGCTGGTCCTGATCTGGCAGGCGTCCGTACCGGCGGCAGCGGCTGCCCCGCCGACCGCGAAGGATCTCTACGCGTCGGCCCAGGCGCGCGAGCGGACCATCCGGGCCGCCCTCGACGCGTCGCCGCCCGACCCGTCTCCCACGCGGGATGCGCTGCGCCAGGTGGTAGCCGCGTACCGGCAGGTGGTGCTGCGCTACCCCAAGAGCGGCTACTGCGACAACGCGCTCTGGCTCGCGGCACAACTCGCGGCCGACACCTTCGTCCGGCACGGCGACGAACGCGACCGCAAGGCCGCGCTGCAACTGCTCGACTCGCTCGCCCGCGAGTATCCGACCAGCCCGTTCGTGCCACGTGTCAGAGCGGAGCGGGCACGCGTCGCCGGCATGACCGCAACGGCCGCGCCGGCGAAGCCGTCCGGCGCGGCTGCAGCGAAACCGGCGGAGACCTCTGCCGCCGGGAGCGCGGAGACGGTGCTCGTGCGGGACGTCCGCCGCCTCACCGAGGGCGCCGCCGCCATCGTGGAGATCGAGCTGGAGGGCCCGGTCCAGTTCCGGGAGGAGCGGCTCTACAACCCGGCCCGGGTCTTCTTCGACCTGGCGAAGACCCGCACGACCGACGCCCTGCGCGACGCCACGCTGTCGTTCGACTCGGGGCCAGTTCGCCAGGTGCGGATCGGCCGGCACCCCAACAACCTGACGCGCATCGTCATGGACACGTCGGAGGACGCGCGCTGCGTCTCGCGGCTGGCTCCGGCTCCATACCGCCTCGTGGTGACCTGCGGCGGCGACGCTGGCGCCGTCGCCGCTCCGGGCCCCGCCGCGTCCCCGCCGCCCGCGGCC
>JAWOGY010000180.1:0-7759 GCA_046496425.1 Vicinamibacterales bacterium | reverse complement strand
GACAGGCGAGCCGTTCGCGCATTGCAGTCCGATGATCTCGAAGTTGTCCTTCACAATCATCGGCACGCAGTGCAGCGGCCCGACGAGCCCGCCGGCGGCGAACCGGCGGTGCAGCTCATCGGCGAGCCTCAGGGCGTCCGGGTTCGTGACGACGATGGCGTTGAGCGCCGGGCCGTTCTTGTCGAACGTGTCGATGCGGCGGAGGTACTGTTCGACCAGCGCGCGGCACGAGAGCCGGCCGGCGCGCATCGCCTCGTGAATCCCGGCGATGCTCGCCTCCTGCACCTCGAACGCGGGCGGCGCCTGCGCGAGCGCCGAAACGGCGGACGCGGCAGCCGCGAGCGCGAGCAACCCGGCGGCCACGCACGGCCGACGCTTCCGAAGGGCGGTTTCCCGGTGTCTCATCTTCGTGCCCTACCACCGCAGCGCCGCGAGCAGCGCCGCATAGGTTTCGATGCCTCGCCAGAAGTGGCCGAGGCGCAGGTTTTCGTCGTGCGAGTGCTGGCTGTTGTCGTAGTTGACGATGGGCACGCCGATCACCGGCAGGCCGAGCCGGTCGAACAGGTGCATCGGGACGCTGCCGCCGAGCGTCGGCGCCTTCACCACGCCGCCCCCGAGGGCGTCGTCGAGCACGCGCGCCACCGCCGCCGAGACCGGCAGGTCCATCGACGTGCGCGTGGCCGGGTATCCGCCGCCGTAGTCGAGGCGGGCCACCCGCGCGTGCGTGCGCCGTTCGTCCGGCGTGGGCTCGCGGTCGCGGACGACGAAGTACCCCTGCTTCTCGATGTGAGCCAGCACGCGCGCGATCTGGCGATCCGGGTCGATGTTCCTGACAAGCCGGATGTCGCACGACGCCAGGGCGCGATCGGGCACGACGTTCTGTGACTCGTCGCCGACATACGCGCTGCGAAGGCCGCGGATGTTCAGCGACGGCTCGTTGATGAGGTCGGCGAGCTTCCGGCCCCCGCCTTCGGCCTCGCCGAACTGCAGCTCGCGCATCAGTTCGGCGTCGTTCTGCGGCAGCGCGTCCACCGCCGCCCGCTCGCGCCCGGTCAGCGGCACCACGTCGGCATAGAAGCCGTCGATGAGGACGCGCCCCGAGGCGTCCTTCATCGACGCCAGCAGCTGCGACAGCCGCATCGCCGGGTTGGGCGCCCAGTTGCCGTAGTGCCCGCTGTGCAGGCCGCGCACCGGCCCGTAGACGGTGAAATTGAAGTCGAGCACGCCGCGGTTGCCGTAGAACACGAGCGGGCGTCCGGACGGGTGCACGGGACCGTCGCCGGTGACGAGCAGGTCGCCCCGCACGAACTCGCGGCTGGCGGCGAGCGCCGGCTCGAGCCCGGGGGACCCGTTCTCCTCCTCGCTGTCGAGGACGAGCTTGAGGTTCACGGTCCGGGGAATGCCCGTCGCGGCGAGCGCATCGACAGCGGCGAGCAGCGCGACGATGGGCGACTTGTCGTCGGAAGCGGAACGCGCGTAGATGCGCCAGTCGTCCTCGTACGGCGTGCCGGCGCCCGGGAACGGCCGAAGCGTGCCGCCCGCCTCGATGCTGGCGGTCCGCAGGCCGGGTTCGAACGG
Source organism: Vicinamibacterales bacterium (assembly GCA_046496425.1). Lineage (GTDB taxonomy): Bacteria > Acidobacteriota > Vicinamibacteria > Vicinamibacterales > JAKQTR01 > JAKQTR01. The sequence goes on along the minus strand of JAWOGY010000180.1, from coordinate 6,181 downwards.
ACCGGTGCCCGTCCAGGCCTTCGGGTCCGTCGGCTGGCCGTCGTAGTGCGCGTAGAACACCACCGTGCGCGCGGCGCCTGGCGCGGCCAGTTCGGCGAAGATGATCGGCCCGCGCGTCGGAATCTCGAAGAACCGCACGCCGAAGCCGCGCCGCTCGAGCATCGCCCTGAGCCGATCGGCGTTCCTGCGGATATTGGGCTCGTCCGACGCGATGTTGGGAATTGACAGCAGCTCGACCAGTTCCTGGATGATCGGCTGCTCGTGCGCCACACGGTATTCGCGAACCGCTTTCGCGATGTCGGCCGGTGAGGGAGCGCCCTGCGCCGCACCGAGACTTGCGATCGCCGCGAGCGCGGCACCTGGGGTCAACAGACGATGCCAGTCAGCGCACATCCCATTCCTCCGCCGCAGATGATCGCCGGATCGGAAATAAGTGACCGCGATTCTGAGTCGCCGGCGGGTCGGGCCCGCCGGCTCCCGAGCCGGACTCCGCAGGTCGGGAACCCTCCTCGGCTTGGCGTCAAGTTCCGGCCCTCTCCACGGGCTTGCGCTATCCGCGCCTGATCGATCGCTACGCGCGGCGCCCGGGAACCTTCCGCCCGCTCGTCGGGTTCCGGCCACCGTGCGCGGCCTGCTCCGTACGGCTCGTCCGCCGCCAGGCCCGACCCGCCCCGAGGCGGTCCCGAGTCGCGGAAAACCTCTCTAGATCGGCGGCCGCGTGACGGGTTGCCGGTGCACCCCTGAACGAGGTTGCACCGGCGACTCGCTGCACATTACCTAGACAACGTCAGGTCGAGAGCGGCGTCCGCGGTCGCCAAGCCAGACCCGGTCGCATCGGCGCCCCAGCAGACCGACGCAACCACGCCATTCGGTCCCCTGACATTTCTGCAGCCGGCAGCCAACGGAATGGCGGAGGCCACCAAGTCGTCTTCTGCCTCCTGAGCAGTGAGAATCGGCCGTGCCTGCGCCATGAGCGCGACAATCCCGGCCACGTGCGGGCTGGCCATGCTGGTGCCGCCGAGAAAGTAGTAGGACGTCTTACCGCTGTTGATCTGGTACGGCCCGACCACCCAGGTGCCCGGCGCGGCGACGTCCAGATCCTGACCGGTCTTCTCGCGGCCCGAGAAATCGGCGATGTAGAAATCCCCCGCGCTCGTCGGGTCGGTGACGTCACGGTTCCACCACCAGCTCGAATTGCCAGCAGGAGTCCATTCACCGATCCAACCGGACGCCGCGACCGAGATGACCGGCGCGTACGCCCCCGGATACCCCATCCCGGCGGTGCCCCCATTCCCCGCCGACGCCACGATGATGACGCCCTTCGAAATGGCGTAGTCGATCGCCGCCCTCTCGACAGCATCCAGCACCGGGCCGCCCAGGCTCATGTTGATCACGACGGGGAATTCCGCCAAGCGTCCTGCCTTCAGGTCCGCAACGTAGACGATCCCTCGCGCGATGACCGACGACCAGCCCGACCCGTTCTGGTTCAGCACCTTGACCGGAATCACCGTGGCCATCGGGGCGACACCATTGATGGGCGTGCCGCCGAGGCTGTATCCCAGAATCGTGCTGGTGACGTGCGTGCCGTGTGAGTTCTGGTCGTGCTCCCACTTGTTGGGCTGCGACGAGACGCTGCCATTCTCACCTCCGCCGCCGCCGAATGACCGCGCGTGCTCGACCGCGATCCGCTCCTCGGGGAAGTACTGGCGCCACGAATCCAGCAGCCCCGTGTCCAGCACGGCGACGTACACCCCGGTGCCGTCGTAGGCCACCTGCCGATTGTTGAATCCGAAGTCCGTCACGTTGACCGCATCGAGGTTCCAGGTGCTGAGCCCGTCCCCGAAGTTGTCCGCGAGCACCGTGTCCACCGGCGCACCGGTCCGCTCGGCGTCCGGAGAAGCCGACGCCACGATCGGCAGGGCCTGGATCGAGGCGAGTTCGCTCTCGCGCGCCTGCAGGGTCACCGCGTTCAGCGCGGGAATCTGGTCCCGGACCCTTCCGAAACGGCCGAGTTCTGAGAGGGCCGCCTTCGTGATGCCCGCCTTCAGCACCACGTTGACACCGATCAGCTTGTCCTGTGGTGCGCTGAAGACAAAGGCGCCGCCGACGGTCAGCACTGCCATCAAGACGAGAGCCGCGAAACGCTTCATGAGGTGGCCTCCCTTGCAAGAGCCGCTCGTCCATGCCGGGGACGGGCGCTATGCAGGCATGTGAAAAGTTGTGCACATTTATGCACCCGGCTTCCTCGCTGTCAAGTCGACACTCTGCCTGCCCGTCGCGTCGTTCACGCCAAGGCTGCCGAGCGCACTCTGGGCAACCAGGACTCCGCCACCCCGACAGCAGCAACGCCCGCGACCACCAGCACGAACCGTCGCCCTTGCCGTCGCAACTCTCCTCCGAGTAAGGTAGGAATTGGGTGTCCAACGGACACGGAGATCACGCGTACCATGTCACACGCGCACAAGGCGGCGATCGTCACGGGCGGATCCAAGGGCATCGGCCGCGCCATCGCGGCCGCGCTGCTGGAATCGGGCTGCCACGTCCTCGTCACGGGCCGCAACGAGGACGCCCTGGCGGCTTCGGCCGGCGCGCTCGCCCAGCGCGGCCATCCCGCCGGCGGCCGCGTCGAATGGATGGCCGGCGACGTCCGCCGCGAAGGCGACGCGCGCGCGATGGTGGACGAGGCCGCCCGGCGCTTCGGGGGCCTCGACATCCTCGTGAATAACGCCGCCGTCGGCATCCTCGTCGAGACCGCCGAGATGACCGGCGACGAGTGGCGCGAGACGCTCGAGACCAACCTGAGCGGCGTGTTCTACTGCACCCACGCCGCGATTCCGCACCTGCGCGCCCGGGGCGGCGGCTGGATTATCAACATCAGCAGCCTTGCCAGCCGCAACCCGTTCCCCCGGGGCGCCGCCTATTCCGCCACGAAGGCCGGGCTCAATGCCTTCGGCGAAGCGCTGATGCAGGAACTTCGCTACGACGGCATCCGCGTGAGCACGGTCTGCCCCGGGTCGGTGCACACCGGGTTCGCCGGTTCGGACGCCGGCGCGCCGGCGGACTGGAAACTGGCGCCGGAGGACGTGGCCCGCGTGGTCGCGGATCTCATCGCCCACCCGGGGCGCAGCCTGCCCAGCCACGTGGACATCCGGCCGTCGATGCCGCCGCGCAAGAAATAAGGGCGGGGAGAACCTGGATCATGGACTTCGAAGCCTACGGCCTGGTGCTCGCGATTCACTCGACCCTGCGGTGGGTCGCGCTCGGCGCTGGGTTCCTCGCTGCGGCGGCGGCGTGGGGCAGCCGCCGGGGCTCATCGTCATGGGCCGACACCACGTCCGGTGCCGGCCGGGCCTTCGCGGTCACCCTGGATCTTCAACTGGTCGTGGGCCTCGTGCTGTACCTCGCGCTCAGCCCGACGGTGGCGTCCGGGCTGGGCAACATGTCCGGAGCGATGGCCGACAGTTCGCACCGCTTCTGGATGGTCGAACACCCCGCGGCGATGATTGTCGCCCTCGTCCTGGCGCACGTCGGCGTCGCGAAGGCCCGGCGCCGGTCAGGCGCCGACGGCCACGGCCAGGCGGCCTGGTACTTCACCCTGGCCTTCCTGCTCGTGGCCGCCGTGTTGCCGTGGCCGTTCCTGGATTACGGCCGCCCGTTGCTGCCGAGCTGGTAGCGCGGGCCCCCCGCCTCTCGCCTCTCGCCTCTCGCCGCTCGCCGCTCGCCCCTCGCCCCTCGCCTACTTGGACGGCCCGTCGTACTGCCACTTCCCTTCCTTGAGCATGCGCATCACCTCGTCGATGGCCGCCTGCAGCTCCCGGTCCACGCCCTTCAGCTCGTCGTCGGGCGTGTTCTCGGCCCACACGTCCGGGTCGACGCCGTAGTTCTCGAGATTGACGCCGTAGTTGTTCGGCTTCGTCGGATCGTAGGTCACCACCAGGGAGCCGGGCGTCCGGATGCTGCCACCGTTGATCAGGCCGTAGCTGCCGGTCGCAATCACGGCCGCGGCCGTGGTGTTGCCGACGATGCGGCCGAGGCCGAGCTGGCGGAACCCGAGCGGGGTCACCTCGCTGTCGGAGCCTGACCGGAAGTTGATCAGCATCACCTTCGGCCCGGCGATCGCCTGTTTCGGCCGGCGGCCCCACGTGCGGGATCCCCAGCGGTTGTTCCAGTACTGGTAGGGCCGCCGCTCGAGGATGTCGAGCAGCTCCTGGTCGATGTTGCCGCCGCCGTTGAACCGGATGTCGACAATGATGCCCTTGCGATCCCAGAGTTCGTTGATCTCGTTCTGGAACCGCCTGAGCGGCCCGGCGCTCATCGAGCGGATGTGGACGTAGGCGATCTCGCCGCCGGTAGCCTTCTCGACGAACTCGCGGTTCTTCTTGACCCACTCCTCGTACTTGATGTCGCCAAGGGAGGTCACCGTCCTGATGCGCACGTCGCGCGCCGCCTTGGGGTCGGCCGCGGACCCGACCGTGACGGTCACGTACTCGTTGAGCGATTCGTTGAGCATCCGCCAGACGTTCTCGGGCGGCCGGATACTCTTGCCGTCGATCGCCAGCAGCATGTCGCCGGCCTTGAGGCCGAGCCACTCCTTGTCGGCCGGGCCGTCGCGATAGACGTGCGAGATCCGGTAGGCGCCGCCTGCAGCCTCGAGTTCGAACCCGAGCTGCCGCGTGGTGTACTGCGCGGGCATCGGCCGGCTCGGCGGCCCGTTCACACCCACGTGTGACGCGTTCAATTCGCCGATCATCTCGTTGGCGATGTCGTAGAGGTCCTGGTTCTCGCCCACGTGCGACAGCAGCGGCTCGTAGCGCGCCTTCATGGCCGCCCAGTCGACGCCGTGCATCCGCTCGTCGTAGAAGCGGTACTTCATCACGCGCCAGGCCTCGTCGAACATCTGCGCCCATTCGGCGCGGCGATCGACTTTCACCGACAGGGCGAACTCGACGCGGGACTTCTTCTTCTCGCCGGCGAGTTCCATCTGGTACACCTCGCCGTCCTGGGCGTAGAAGACCTTCTTGCGGTCGCGCGTCGGCGTCAGGTTCGCGAAGACGCCGTCCGTCACGCGCTTGCGGTCTTTCCCGTCGATGGTGATCGAGAACAGCCCGCGGCCCTTGTCGTCTGCGCTCGTGAAATAGACCAGCTTGCCGTCGGCCGAGAGGAAGAAGCTGCCGGCCGGCTCAGTGCCGCGCGTCAGTTGCACCGCCCGGCGCCGGATGCCCTCCGCGTCCACGCGGAACGCGGGCGGCGGCTGGTCTTTCGCCTCCTTCTTCTCCGCCTGCGCCTTCTTCAGCCGCTCCTTGACGAGCGGGTCGTCGGGGTCCTCGGCGAGCTTTTCCACGGAGGCCGCGAAGAGATGGTTGACGCCGTCGGCGCGGTCCGAGACGAACACGAGTTTCCGGCCGTCGGGCGTCAGCACGCCGCGCATCTCGGTGAACGGGCTGTCGGTGAGGTTGTGTTCGCGCTTCCCCGCGATGTCGAACGCGTAGATCTCGCGGTTCTGCCTGTCGTCGCTGCGCGCGTAGATCAGCCACTTGCCGTCGGGCGAGAACTGGCTCACCTGGTAGCCGCCGGCCTGGTTGTAGGCCACCTCCGTCACGGCGTTCGTGTCGAGGTCGATGGCGAACAGGCGGTTCGCCGCCGTCACGGCAAGCCGCCTGGAGTCGGGCGCCCACACGGCGCTGTCCTTGAACGACGCGTGGGTGGTCAGCTTCCGGCGCGACCCGCCCTGCCGGTCGAAGAGCCAGAACTCCTGCTCCTTCGACTCGTCGGAGACGTAGACGAGGTACCGGCCATCGGGTGAGATGACCGGGCGCTGATCCCGCCACGGCGACGAGGTGACCTGCCGCTTCTCGCCGATCTCGGGGTCGGTCGGCACCAGGAAGATCTCGCCGTGGAACTCGACGGCCACGCCGTCGCCGTCCGGCGTCGGGTCGAAGCTGTCGGCCTTGTTCCTCGACGGCAGCATCTCGACGAGGTTCTCCTTCGAGTCGGCCTCGATGTCGACGACGACCTGTCGCGGCGTGCCGCCCGGCACGTCGAGCGTCCAGATGCCGAACTCGTTCTCGAAAGCGATGGTCTTGCCGTCCGGGCTCATCGACGCGAACTGGACGCCATCCTTCTTGAAGGACGTCACCTGCGCCGCCGCGCCGCCGGCGGGCGCGATCTTCCACACGTTGAA
>JAWOGY010000116.1:0-7281 GCA_046496425.1 Vicinamibacterales bacterium | reverse complement strand
GTCGAGCGGCGCCTCGCCGGCGCTCGCGCGGCGATGTACGGCGCCGCTCGACTTCCCGCAGGTCGAGGCCCCGCGCTCTCGCAATCTGCGCGACAGGCGATGCCAGGTGCAGGAGGTTCTTGCCCGTGAACTCGCCGTGCGGATCGAATGGCGCATTCCCGCGGGGCTCGATGCCGAATCGCTCCCTGGCGAGTCCGGCGTCTTCGCCAAGCAGGCCGTCCACCTCGCCGGCCGACCACAGGTAGAAGGCCCCCTCGGACTTGCGGGCGCCCGGAGTCGACGTGTGCTCGGGCGGCAGGCTGTCGGCGTCCTCCGCCGAGTAGAACCCTCCGCCCGGGTCGGTCATCTCCAACGAGACGTAGCGCAGCGTGTCTTCAGCGACTTCGGCGAAGGCGGTGTCGCCGGTCGCCTGGTACGCTTCGAGGTACGCGAGCGACAGCTGGGCCTGGTCGTAGAGCATCTTCTCGAAGTGCGGCACGCGCCAGCCGGCATCCACCGAGTAGCGGTGGAAGCCGCCGCCCACGTGATCCCGGATCCCGCCGTCGGCCATCGCGCGAAGCGTGCTCGCCACCATGTCGCGGGCGGCGGCATGGCCGGTGCGCCGGAACTCGCGCAGCAGGAAGAGCAGTTCGGCGGGCCGGGGAAATTTCGGCGCGCTGCCGAAACCGGCGTGCAGGCGGTCGAATGCCGACTCGAACTCGCGCACCGCCGAGGCGAGAACTTCGGGGCCGGGGACTGGCGACACCGGCTGCGGACCAGCCGAGGCAAGACCCCGGAGGCGCCCGGTCAGGCCCGCCGCCGACTGCAGGACGCGGTCCCGGTCCTCCTGCCACGCCCGGCTGATCTCGTCGAGGACGGCCGCGAAGCCCGGCCGCCCATACCGGTTGTCCGGCGGAAAGTACGTGCCGCCATAGAAGGGCTGGAGATCCGGCGTGAGCCACACACTCATGGGCCACCCGCCGGACCCGGTGGTGGCCTGCACGAACAGCATGTAGACCCGATCCACGTCGGGGCGCTCCTCGCGGTCGACCTTGATGGAGACGAACTTCGCATTGAGGAGCCTGGCAATCGCCGGGTCCTCGAACGACTCGTGCTCCATCACGTGGCACCAGTGGCACGTCGCGTAGCCGACCGAGAGGAAGATCGGCTTCTCCTCGCGGCGCGCGGCGGCGAACGCCTCCTCCCCCCAGGGATACCAGTCCACGGGATTGGCGGCGTGCTGGAGGAGATAGGGACTTTTCTCGGACGCGAGGCGGTTGGCCATCGTGTTAAGACGCGTTCAGCGGCGCGGCGGGTCCGCGCCGCTCGCGCCTGATCCGCGCGAGGGCGGCGGTGAATTCGACCCCGTACAGCAGGATCACGGCCGAGATGTAGATCCAGATCAGGAACCAGACGACCGTGGCGATGGACCCATGGACGCTGGCGCGGGCCCACGAGCGCACGTACCAGGAGAACCCCTCGTACGCCACGCGCCACAGCACGGCGGTGAGCAGGGCCCCCGGCCAGACGTCGCGGAGCCGCACGGTCGTGTTGGGCACGAAGTAGAAGATCAGGCCGACAATCAGGACGAACAGCAGGAACGTCGTCAGCCGGTTTCCCCAGTCCGCCACGGACTCCAGCACCGGCATCTGCGAGAACAGGACCGCCGACCACGGCGTGCCGCTCGCCTTCGACGCGCTCAGCACGAGCAGAGCGACGAAGAGCAGCATCACCGCCGTCGACATCATGAGCAGCGAGAACCAGCGGTGCCGCCAGAAGGAGCGCGGCCGCTCGACGGCCCACGCGTGGTTCACGGCCGTGCTGATGGCGCCGAACACGCCCTGCGACGCCCACAGCAGGCCGAGCGCGCCGCCGATGCCGAGCCGTATGCGGGTGTTCGTGAACGCGTCAATGTTGCTCGCCACGAAGTCGGGCTGCGCCGGGAAATAGCGCATGACGAACTCGAGCACGTCGCCGCGGATTTCGCGCCCGGCCTCGAAGGCGCCGAGCACCGACATCGACAGCAGCAGGAACGGCAGGAACGACAGCAGCGCGTAGTACGCGATGGCCGCGGCATGCGTCAGGTCGTCGCTGACGAAGGCGACCTCGTGGACGCCCCGCCAGGCGGCCCGCCCGGTCAGGATGGTACCGTCGCGGGCCTGTTCAGCCAGGCGTCTCAGGCGCCGGGCCGTCCAGTCAACGCTGATTGAGGACATCAGACCATCAGTCACGCGGGCCTGAGGGCTGCCGATCAGGACGCCGCCGGAGGCCGGCCGCTCCAGGGCGACGCCTCCTTCGGCGCGACGGACCGCCGCAGGTCGCTGAAGGTCATCACGCCCTCAGCCGCGGCCATCCTCGCCTTCTCGGCGGCCGACCGAAGATGCCGCATCTCGCGCAGCAGGTCGTCCATGCCTGGCTCGAGGCGCTCCCGCAGGCGGCGCCCGTCGCCGGTCAGGAAGAGGTAGCCGGCCACGCCCCCGATGAGCGCCCCCAGGCAGGCCGAGATCACCACACGCGCCCGATCGTCCACGCCGCCTCCTCACGCGGCCATGCACCGCCGCGTGCCGACAACATACCGCAACCGGTATAATCGCCGCTACTCTTATGGACATCCTCCCGACGCACACAGACGTGGGAAGCGCCGAGTTCGCCGAGAACCGGCGCCACTTCGAAGGCCTGGTCGCCGAGATGCGCGAGCGCCTGGCGGTCGCCAGGGCCGGCGGCGGCCCCCGCTACGTGGCGCGGCACCGGGAGCAGGGGAAGCTGCCCGTCCGCGAGCGCATCGAGCGGCTCCTCGACCCGGCATCGCCGTTCCTCGAACTCTCGCCCCTGGCCGCCTGGGACATGTACGACGGCGGCGCGCCGGGGGCCGGCATGGTGACCGGCATCGGCCGCGTGTCCGGCCGCGAGGTGATGGTCGTCGCCAACGACGCCACGGTCAAGGGCGGCACCTACTTCCCCATCACCGTGAAGAAGCACCTGCGCGCGCAGGAAATCGCCCTCCAGAACCGCCTGCCCTGCCTGTATCTGGTGGACTCCGGCGGGGCCTTCCTGCCGCTCCAGGCCGAGGTGTTCCCGGATCGCGACCACTTCGGCCGGATCTTCTTCAACCAGGCCAGGATGTCGGCTGCACGCATTCCCCAGGTGGCGGTCGTCATGGGATCGTGCACGGCGGGAGGCGCGTACGTGCCCGCCATGTCCGACGAGACGATCATCGTCAACGGCACCGGGACCATCTTCCTGGCCGGCCCGCCCCTCGTGAAGGCAGCCACCGGCGAAGAGGTGACGGCCGAGCAGCTGGGCGGCGCGGATGTGCACACGCGGCTCTCCGGCGTCGCCGACTATTTTGCCGAGGACGACGATCACGCGATCCGGCTGGCGCGGATCATCGTCTCGACGCTGCATTCGTCGAAGACGCTGCCCGCGGACCTGACGTCGCCCGAGCCGCCGCGCTACGATCCCGCCGAGATTTACGGCATCGTGCCGATGGACACGCGCCGGCCATACGACGTCCGGGAAGTGCTCGCGCGGATCGTCGACGGGTCGCGGTTCGACGAGTTCAAGGAACGCTACGGCTCGACCCTGGTCACGGGGTTCGCCCGCCTGCACGGATTCCTCGTCGGGTTCGTGGCGAACAACGGCGTGCTCTTCTCGGAATCCGCCCTGAAGGCGACGCACTTCATCGAGCTCTGCAACCTCCGCGGCGTCCCGCTCATCTTCCTGCAGAACATCACGGGATTCATCGTCGGCCGCCAGTACGAACAGTCCGGCATCGCCAAAGACGGCGCCAAAATGGTGCATGCCGTCGCGAACTCCGTCGTGCCCACCTTCACCGTGCTCATCGGCGGGTCGTTCGGCGCGGGCAACTACGGGATGTGCGGGCGGGCCTACGACCCGAGACTGCTCTGGATGTGGCCGAACGCCCGCATCTCGGTGATGGGGGCCGAGCAGGCGGCGGGTGTGCTCGCCACGGTCAAGCGCGACCAGTACGCCCGCGACGGCAGGTCCCTCACGGAGATCGAGGAAGCGGAGATCCGCCGGCCCATCGTGGAGAAGTACGAGCGCGAGGGCTCGCCCTACTACGCCACCGCGCGGCTGTGGGACGACGGGCTGCTCGACCCCGCCCAGACCAGGGACACACTCGGCCTCGGGCTGTCGGCGGCCTTCAACGCTCCGATCCCCGACGCGCGCTTCGGCGTCTTCAGGATGTGACGATGGCCTTCACTCATCTGCTGGCGCGCCGCGAGGGCGCCGTCGAACACCTGACGCTCAACCGGCCCGAGCTGCGGAACGCCTTCAACGAGGAGATGATCGACGAGATCTCCGAGTGGGCGCTCTCGCGGCACGCCGACCTCACCGTGCGCGCGGCCGTGCTCGGCGGCGCCGGCCCGGTGTTCTCGGCCGGCGGCGACCTCTCGTGGATGGCCAGAACGGTGGAGTACACGAGGGAGCAGAACCTCGCCGATGCCGAGGCGCTCGCGCGGATGTACAGCCGGCTCGACACGCTGCCCTTCCCGCTGGTCGGCTGCGTACACGGCGCCGCGCTGGGTGGAGCGGCCGGCCTGGCCGCCGTCTGCGACATCGTCGTCGCCGCGCGGGATGCGGTCTTCGGCTTCACGGAAGTCAGGCTCGGCATCCTGCCGGCCATCATCTCGCCTTACGTCGTCGCCAAGATCGGTCCGTCGGCCGCGCGCGAGCTGTTCCTGACCGGCGCCCGCTTCTCCGCCGAGCGGGCCCGCGAGATCGGCCTCGTGCACACGATTGTCGGGGCCGAGGCGCTCGACGACGAGGCGCGGCGCGTGGTCGATGGCATTCTCGCCTGCGGGCCGCAGGCGGTGGCGGCGATCAAGGGGCTCATCCGGCGCGTGGCCGCCGGCCCGTCCGACGAAGCCGCCGGCCTTGCCGCGGAGGTGCTGGCCGACGCCAGGGTGTCGGCCGAGGGACAGGAAGGGCTCCGCGCCTTCCTCGAGAAGCGCCGGGCCTCCTGGCGGGACGATCCCGATACAGACCGGAGGCGGCGATGATCCGGAGGGTCCTTGTCGCGAACCGCGGAGAGATCGCCCTCCGGATTCTTCGCGCGTGCGACGAACTCGGCATCGCGACGGTGGCCGTGTACTCGGACGCCGATGCCGGCGCGCCTCACGTCGTCGCCGCCGGGCAGGCGGTGCGCATAGGGCCGGCGCCCCCCGCCGAGAGCTATCTGTCGGCCGCGCGGATTCTGGAGGCCGCCCGGTCGGCCGGCGCCGATGCCATCCACCCGGGCTACGGGTTCCTGGCCGAGAATGCAGCCTTCGCGACCGCCTGCGAGCAGGCCGGGGTCATCTTCATCGGCCCGCCGTCTTCGGCCATCGCCGCGATGGGATCCAAAATCTCCGCGCGGCGGCTGATGGAAGGGGCGGGCGTGCCGGTGGTCCCGGGCGAAACGCCCGCCGACCAGTCCGACGCGTCGCTCGAGGCGGCCGCCCGGCGCGCCGGATTCCCGCTGCTCATCAAGGCCTCCGCCGGCGGCGGCGGCAAAGGCATGCGGATGGTCCGCCACGCCGAGGAGCTCGCGGCGGCCATCTCCGGGGCCCGCCACGAGGCGAAGGGCGCCTTCGGCGACGACACGCTCTATATCGAGCGGCTCGTCACGAGACCCCGACACGTCGAGATCCAGGTGTTCGCCGACGCGCACGGCGGCGCGGTGCACCTGTTCGAGCGCGACTGCTCCGCGCAGCGTCGGCACCAGAAGGTGATCGAGGAAAGCCCGTCGCTCGCCGTGACGCCCCGGCTGCGCGCGCGCATGGGCGAGGCCGCGGTCGCCGCCGCCAAAGCCGTGGGCTACCGCAACGCCGGCACGGTCGAGTTCCTGCTGGAAGGCGAAGGCGACAGCGCCCGCTTCTACTTCCTGGAGATGAACACACGCCTCCAGGTCGAGCACCCGGTGACCGAGGCCGTCACGGGCACCGACCTCGTGCATGCGCAACTGCACGTGGCAGCCGGGCTGGAGCTGCCCTGGGCACAGAAGGACCTGTGCCAGCGCGGGCACGCGATCGAGTGCCGCGTGTACGCGGAGGATCCGGCGACCGGGTACCTCCCGCAGGCCGGGCGCATCCTCCTCTACCGGCAGCCTGAGCGCCCCGGCGTTCGCGTCGACGCGGGCGTGGTCGAGGGCTCGGACGTGTCGGTGCACTACGACCCGATGGTGGCGAAGGTCATCGCCCACGCCGAGACGCGCGATGCCGCCATCGAGCGGATGCGCGCGGCCCTTTCGGAGTTCCGCATTCTCGGTTTGCCGACCAACATCGGGTTCCTGCTGGCCGTCATCGACAGCCCGGCGTTCCGTGCGGGCACCGTGGATACGGCCTACCTGGACGAGGGCCGCGGGGCCCTGGCCGCGAAGCCGATCCCGGCAGCCGCGCTCGCCGCCGCGGTCGTCCACGCCCACGCGGCCCCGGCCGACGCCCCGCCCGGGCGCGCGGCGGCGTTTCCCGACCCGTGGGCATCGCTGCCAGGCTGGAGAGGCTGACATGGCCGACTCGCGCCGGTTCATCGTGCGGCAGGGTGACGTGGCGACCGTGGTCGGAGTGCTGGCGGACGGCCGCATCAGCGTCGGCGACGAGGCCGAGGCGTTTGTCGTGACGCTCATCGCTCCGGGCGACTATCTCGTCACCCGCGGGGAGGATGCCTGGCGCGTGGCCGTGGCCGGCCCCCCCGATGCGCGCTGGGTGAGCACGCGCGGCACGACCGTGTGCGTCGACGTGCAGCCCGAGGGAGGGTCCGGCGCGCCGCGCAAGCGGGCGGTCACAGGCGGCCTGTCCGCGCCGATGCCAGGCACCGTGATCGAGATCACCGCCGTCTTGGGACAGCACGTACGCGCCGGCGACGTGCTGCTCAAGCTGGAGGCGATGAAGATGGAGCTGCCCATCCGCGCCCCTCGGGACGGCGTCGTAACGGCCATCCACTGCGCGATTGGAGAACTCGTGCAGCCCGGACCGCCGCTGGTCGAGCTCGCATGAGGCTGCCTCCGCGCGTGACCCTCGTCGAGGTCGGCCCGCGCGACGGGCTGCAGGATCTCTCCTCGCCGCCGCACACCATCCACAAGATCGCGTTCATCGACCGCCTGTCGGAGGCCGGCGTGCCGGTGGTCGAAGTCGGGGCGTTCGTCCATCCCCGGCGGGTGCCCGCAATGGCCGACAGCGAGGCCGTCGTCCGCGGCATCACGATGCGCCCGGGAACGCGCTACACGGCGCTCGTGCCCAACCTGCGCGGCCTTGCCCGCGCCATCGGCGCGGGCCTTCGCGAGGTCTCCGTGTTCGGCGC
>JAWOGY010000025.1:0-2761 GCA_046496425.1 Vicinamibacterales bacterium | reverse complement strand
CGTGCGAGGCGCTGGTTCCAGAAGCACTACGGCATGACCTTCCAGGCATATTGCCGGGCCCGACGCCTCGCCGGCGCGTTCCAGCAGATCAAGGGGGGTTCCAACGTGAGCGACGTGGCCAGCGAATCAGGGTTCGAATCGGAAAGCGGCTTTCGCGCCGCGTTTACGCGTGCCTTCGGCGCGCCGCCGGTCGAGGCGGCCGGCGGCGAAGCCGTCGCGCTCGAGTGGATCGCCTCGCCGGTGGGTCCGCTCGTGGCCGGGGCGACGGACGAGGGCTTGTGTTTCCTCGAGTTCAGCGACCGTCGCATGCTCGAGGCGCAACTTGCGACCCTGCGCCGTCGGCTCGGTGCGCCGCTGGTGCCGGGCAAGCATCGCTGGCTCGACGTGCTGCGCGAACAGCTGGGCGAGTATTTCGCCAGTCGCCGGCAGCGTTTCGACCTGCCGCTCGTGATTCGCGGCACGCCGTTCCAGGAGCAGGTGTGGCGGACGCTGCTCGAGATCCCCTACGGCGAGACGTGGTCGTACCGTGACGTGGCGACACGAATCGGCCAGTCGGGCGCGACGCGGGCGGTGGGCACGGCCAACGGCATGAACCGCATCGCCATCGTGATTCCCTGCCACCGCGTCGTGAACGCCGACGGACGCATGGGCGGCTACGGCGGCGGCGTGTGGCGCAAGCAGTTCCTGCTCGACCTCGAGCGAGGGCAACGGGGCCTCGGGATGGACTCGGGCGCCGCGTCGCGCCGCTCAGCCGCCGGCGAGGTCAATCCGCTGCGGCCGTGAGGGCCACACGCCGCGCGCGACCGCTTTCGATCCGTCAAATACCAGCCAGCTCTGCCGGCCGTAATGGGGCAGGGGCCGGGCGAGCGCGCCGAGCGCGGCTTCGTCGCGGGCCGCGACCACCGTGAGCGGCGCGCCGCCGCGTCTCCCCGTCGTCCACACCCAGGCCGTCGCGGTGCCGGCGGCTGCGTCGAGTTCCGGCGGGCGGCGCGGCAGGTCGTGGCGCGCGAGGTAGCGATCGACCTCGGGCGCGAGGCCCACCAGCAGCAGCGGCTGCGACGGCGGCGTCGCCGTGGCAGGCAGCAACTGCAGCGGGTGCTCCGTGAGCCGTCGCGCGAGGGACTCGCCGGCCGCCACGGCCCCGGCGAGCACCGTCACCGTCGCGGGATCGAGCATCGACTGCCGCAGGATCGGCGGCGCCTCGCCCGGCGCGAGCCGACGGAACACGCGCGCCTGGGGGTCGAGTGTGATGCCCTCCGGTCGCCGGTCGGCCACGAGCGCGAAGCGCGCGCGCTCGCCGTCGAAGTCCACCCAGCGCGTCTCCTCCGTCCCGCCCTCGAACCCCAGTGCCAGCGGGACGCGCAGACGATAGGCCGGCGCCGCCTGCGTCAACTCTACGTCCACTCGCCAGCGCGCGCCGTCGCGCACGGCGGCGGCTCCGGCGAGGCGCAGCGACGGGGCACCGGCGCGCTCGAGCCACTGCGCGAAGTACGGCCCGAGGTCGCGCTTCGAGGCGGCTTCGAACGCCTGGCGCAGGTCGTCCCACGAGGCCGCCAGGGTTCAGGGTGTAGGTCACCGTGGCGTTGGCGGGGAGTGTTCCCTTCGGGGTGCATTCGAGGAGCATCCTGGGGAACCCGGGAAACGAGATCCACTCGGTGGTGAACCCGACCCCGCCGTCGCCGGTGAAGCTGATGTTGATGGGGGGCTGCATCGCCTCCATAAAGCTGAGCATCAGGCTGTCCGTCAGTTCCCCGCCGTTTTCGGGCTCCGCGAAGTAGTCCGGGATCTGACCGACAGCCGGGACGAGGCTAAGGATGGCCAATGCCAGCGAAGCAGCCCAGACGCGCGTCCCCGCGGGCCTGCCGCAACCGGAGCTTCGATGGGTCCGGTCCGCGTGGCTCGCGGCTTCGGCGGAGACGCCAGGCGAGCAGTCGGTTGAGCGGCGATTCTCGGTCGGTTCGGTTCGCGGTTCGTGCGTATTCATAACGTGGGAGCTTGAAACCCCAAGGAGTCCTCGAAGGGTGTCGCGCGGTTCAGTCCGTCATACTAACGAGGGACCGCTACTATGCGCGGTCGGGAGATCCTAGTCCCAGGGCTTGCGGCTGCAATAGAAAACAGCGGAGTATTTGGTCTCCCGATCGAGCCCGTCTCCATTTCCCGCTCGCCTTCGCCACCGAGGTTCCACTACCGTCCCGAGCTTATTCGAGCTGCTTGCCCGTCCGGGTCGTCCTGGGGAAGGGCCTGGCGGACACGCTCGGGGGATACGCCTATGCCTGGTTTTGAGATTCTGGGTGCCGAGGAACGCGCCGAGGTCCTGGACGCGATGGGTTCCGGGGTGTTGATGCGGTATGGCTTCGATGCCGCGCGAAAGGGTCGTTGGCGCGCGCTCGAGTTCGAGGAGGCGCTGGCCCGGCGGTTGGGGTCCAAGCATGCGCACGTCTGTTCCAGTGGAACGGCGGCGGTGTTCACCGCGCTGGCGGCCTCTGGCGTGGGGGCGGGCGACGAGGTTGTGGTCCCGCCATTTACGTTCGTGGCCGACCTCGAAGCGGTGCTGTGGCTCGGGGCGATCCCCGTTTTCGCTGAGATCGACGCCACGCTCTGCCTGGCTCCGGAGTCGGTTGAGGCGGTCATCAGTCCGCGGACCAGGGCGGTCCTGGCAGTGCACATGTGCGGCGCCATGGCCCGGATCGACGCGTTGGCGGAGCTCTGTGCCCGGCGGGGAATCACCTTGATCGAGGATGTCGCCCAGGCGCTCGGGGCC
>JAWOGY010000224.1:0-21426 GCA_046496425.1 Vicinamibacterales bacterium | reverse complement strand
CGGGGTGCGAGACGATGTCGTAGCGATAGACGTCGTACGGGATCGAGGTGAAGACGACGGCGTCCTCGAGCGAGCCGGACGTGTAGGTGACGGTCTTCTCGACCGTGTACGCGGCGCCCGCCCAGGCGCTCGCGGTAGCGGTCACGGTCTTGCGCATCTCGACACCGACGTCGCCGACGAAGGGCACGTGCCCCGGGTCTTCAGACCCGGGGCTCCACCAGACAGATGGAGCTCGGGGCTTCCGCCTTCGCCAGACGGCCTGCCGGCCGGCTACGGCGTGACAGGCGGGACTCCGGGCTCAGCCAGCCCGGCGGCGATGCAGCAGGCGGATCTCCCTGCGGCGCGCGGCATCCTTGAAGCGCCGCTTCTCCACCGCCGTGACGGGCCTCACGGGCGCCGCCGCCACGGGCTGCCCATCTTCATCGATCGCGACGAACGTCAGGTAGGCCGTGTTGGTGTGCCTCTTGTCGCCCGTGAGCGTGTTCTCCGTGGTGACCTTGACGCCCACCTCGAGCGACGTCTTGAACACGCGGTTCACCGAGGCTCGCAGGACCACCACTTCGCCCTGCTTCACCGGGTTGAGAAAACGCAGTTCGTCGACCGAGGCGGTCACGCACACCCTGTTGGTGTGACGCGACGCGGCGATGGCCGCGGCGATGTCGATCCAGTGCATCAGGCGCCCGCCCAGCAGGTTGCCGAGCCTGTTGGTGTCGTTCGGCAGCACCAGTTCGGTCATCTCGACCTGGGATGCTTTCACCGGCCTGATTGTCGTCCTCGCCATCTGGTCCTCCCGGAACGCGGTGACGCCCTATTCGACCGCCTCGACCGCACTCGGGTCCGTGCGGTCCAGGACGCGCCCGAGGCCTTCGATCGCGAGCCAGCACTCGCTTGTGACCACGAGGGCCACCACGACGGCGGGCAGCAGGATCAGCGTGGCGCCGGTCGCCTGGTACGCGATGAACGCGACGGCGCCGGCGGCGGCGGCGGCGGGGAGAAGCGACACCACGAGCGCGAAGAGGATGCCCGCGAGCATGAGCAGGCGCTGGCCTATGGCGTCGATGCCTCTCGCGCGCGATGCGCCGACGGCCACCCAGGCCGGAAAGAGCACCGCGAGGCCGTTCTGCACGACCACCTGCGCGAGAATGATCGCCGGGGCCAGCACGAAAGACGCGGCGAGGAGCGACAGGCGGTGCGCGCCCAGGATCGTCGCCTCCCGGCTCTCCGGCCTCAGCCCACCGCCGAGGAGGACGGCCGTCAGCAGGAGCAGCCACGCGACGGCCGTCACGACGACGGTCGGCGCGAGCACCTGCCCGCGGATGAGGGCGGCGCCGCCGATCGGCCACGTCTTCAGTACGGCGAGGCGGGCCAGGTCCTGGCGCAGGTCGTTCCGCATCATCTGCGGTCCCAGCAGGACCGCCAGGGCGGCCAGCGGCAGGGACATCTTGCCGACGAACTCCACGGCTCCTCCCGCCGGGCTCCTCCCGGCGATCACGCCGATCACGAGGAGGAGCGGGAGCAGCCTCAGCACCGTCCTCCACGACACGTACCGGCCGACGAGAATCAGGTTCTTCCAGAGGATGGCCGTCTCGGGCGGGCCGTCGGGCGCCAGGGTGAAGGGCGTGGCGGCCGCGCCCTTCACGGCGGCGCGGGGCCCCTGGCGCCGGACCGCCTGCCGTTCGGCGTGCTCGGCCGACGCCTCCTCGAACGCGGCGTCGGATTGGAGAACCCAGACGTAGTTCAGCGCGAGCAGCGCGAGCCCGGCGGGCAGCGCGGCCAGGAAGTCTCCGGGGGAGGCGGCCGCCGGCAGTCGGACCAGCGCCTTGAAGGGCCAGAGCACGATGGCGGCGGCGCCCTCTCCGGCGAGCCGCTGCAGTTCCGCGAAGACCTGCTCTCCACCCTCGAGCGCGCTGAGCGCCGGCCGCGCGTTGACGAGGGTGGCCGTCAGCACGCCGATGCCGCCGATCACGACGGCGAGCGGCAGCCACTGCCGGGCGAGGCCTGTGGCGCCGTGCGCCACGAGGCTCGAGCGCCGCAGGGCCACGCCCATCAGGTGCAGGCGCACGGTCATCATCACGACCCAGAGGCCCGCCAGCAGCGTCCAGCCGGCCGCCATCGATCCCGGGCGCAGGACGAGCGTCGCGATGGTGCTGCCGAACAGGATGGCCAACTGCGACCGCAGCAGCTTGTAATGGACCAGTTCGCGCCGCGTCACCGGCGCGGTGAAGAGCAACTGCACCTCCGCCCTGCTGAAGGCCAGAGGCTGCCTGGAACCCGGCCACAACCACGCGATGGCGGCGGTGGCCAGCAGGCCGAGGCTGCCGAGCAACTGCACCGGCGCGGCCACCGCCGCGATGGCCGAGACGTCGGCCGGCGCGTTCTGCCGCCGGCCGCGCCGGAAGAAGGCGAGATAGAAATACAGCAGCCCGACGACCAGGCCGATGACGTACCTCGGCTCGCGCAGGCGCTGGAGCCGCCGACGCAGCCGGTTCTTGAACGAGCACGCCGTCAGGTACAGGAACGCGCCGACCATCTACGGCTCGCCGGCGGTCGCGGTCAGGAAAATCTGCTCCAGCGACGACCCGGCGGCGGCCAGCTCCGGGTGCGCCTTCAGCTCGGCCAGCGTCGCGTCGGCCACCTTCCTCCCGTGATCGATGATCACGATGCGGGTGCAGATCTCCTCGACCAGGTGCAGCAGGTGCGAGGAGACGATGACGGCCGCGCCGGCGCGTCCTCGCGCCACGATCGTCTCCTTCATGTGCCGGATGCCGAGCGGATCGAGGCCGGTCAGCGGCTCGTCGAACAGCAGCGCCTTCGGCTCGTGCAGCAGGCCGCAGGCGATCGCCACTTTCTGTTTCATGCCGCGCGAAAGCTCGGCCGGCAGCGCGTGCTCCTTGCCCGTGAGCTGGAGTTCGGCCAGCAGTTGCCGCGCGCGCGACTCGACGTCGCGGACGCGGTAGAGGCGCGCCGTCAGCCGCAGGTGCTCCATCACGGTCAGGTACTCGAACAGCTGGGGCTCGTCGGCCATGAAGGCCATCAGGCGCTTCGCGTCGATGGGCGCCTTCACGATGTCGTGGCCGCCGATCTGGATGGTCCCCGCCGACGGGAACTGGATGCCGACGATGCAACGGAGCGTCGAGGTCTTGCCGGCGCCGTTCGGGCCGATGAGGCCCACGACTTCCCCGGCGCCGGCGCGGAAGGAGAAATCTTCTACCGCCTTGAACGACCCGTAGGTCTTCGTCAGGTGCTGGACGTCAATCACAGTCCGGCAGTCTACACCGATTCGCGGCCGGGGCCGTGCGACCCGGCGCGCCGCGCGCGCCTGAGGACGGACCGCGCGGCGAGCCATCCGCGCGTGGATGCCCGTCCGAGATCCGTGAGGCGCGGCCGGCCCCGAAGGTAGTGCGCGTCGATGCGTTCGATGACCGCCACCCGGCTCCGCGCCGTGGCGAAGGCCAGTTCGATGCCGAACCCAGCGTCGAAGTGCCGGGCCACCGCGTCCACCGCCGCCGGCGGCGCATCGCCGAACGGGTAGGCGAAGGCGCGCACCGGCCTGCCGACGGCGTCTTCCAGGTGCGCCTGGCTGTCGGCGATCTCGCGCTCGACCCGTTCCGCGGGGGTCCGCGAGAGCCGCGGATGGGAGACCGAGTGCGCGCCGATCTCGATCCCCGCGTCGGCCGCGTCCCTGAGGGCGTGCGCATCCATCATCCGGAACGGCTCGACGGCCGGGGGCCAGCCCGGCCAGTCGCTTCGCCCGCCCAGGCGTCCGGACACGGCGAACAGGATGGCCGTGAACCCGAGCCGGGCGATCTCTGGCCAGGCCTGGCTGTCAAGATGCGCGAACCCATCGTCGAACGTCAGCACGACACGCCGGGCCGGCCAGCCGCCGCGGGCGTGGCCGACCAGGAGTTCGGCCAGCGAGAGCGTGCGCCAGCCGCCGTCGCGCAGCGAGTGCAGGTGCTCGCGGAACCGGCCGGGGGGCATCGAGAGCGGCGCCGGGCCATCGCCGACGGCGTGGTACGCCAGGATCGGCACGCGGGGCGCGAGGGCCCGTTCCGGGGCGGCCTCAGGCATGGCCCCCCGCGCTGCCGCGCCGGGCGGCCGCGCAGTCCTCGATGATGGCGAAATAGCGGCGCATGTGCTCGTCCGCGCTCCAGTTGTCGCGGAGTGTGGCGTACCCGTTCCTGCCGAGGGCATCCCTCAGATCGGCATCACCGCGCAGCCGGTCGATGGCCGCGCGCAGGCCCTCGTCGTCGCTGTAGAGCAGCCCGCCGTTCGACTCGCGCACCATCTCGGCCAGGCCGCCGAGGTCACGCGCGACGACCGGCGCTGCGGCGAGGAACGCCTCGAGGACGACCGTCGGGAAGACTTCGTAACAGAGCGACGGCACGAGGAGCGCGACGGCCCCGCGGCACAGCCGGCGCACCTGGCTGTTCGGCACCTGTCCGAGGAAGGTCACGTTGGCGAGTCCCGCCGCGGCCTCCCTGAGCGCGGCTACCTGGGGTCCGTCGCCGGCGACGAGGAGCTCGACATCGGGCCGGTCCCTGAACGCGCCGATGAGCGTGTGCGCGCCCTTGGGGCGGACAAGCCGCCCCGCGAAGAGGAAGTACGGCTTCCGTCCCGCGCCCGCGGGGCCTCGTACCGGCGCGGGCCCGTCGAGGTCCGGCCCGCCTGGCGCGTCCAGGAAAAGCGGCAGCACCTCGGCGTTCAGGGCCAGGCCCCGCGCACGGTGAATGCCGGCGACGAACCGGCTCGGCGCGAGGAAACGGTCGATGTGCCCAAGCGATCGCTCGAGCAGGCCCGTCGCTCTCCAGAGCTGGGGCGGCCGGCCGGCGCGAAGACAGCACGTCGTGCACGCCGGGGCGTCGCACACGCCGCGGCCGTGCTTCCAGAGCAGGCTGAGCGGGCAGACGAGCCACTGCTCGTGCGGGGTGTAGAGCTTGATGGCGTCGCCCCAGGCAAAGGCGGCCGGGCCGATGAGCGACGCGTTGTGGAAGTGGACGACGTCATGGCGCCCCGACTCGAGGATCCGCTTGAGCCGGCGCTTGAACAACGGCAGCCCCGTCTGGTGCGTCGCGATCGGCGACAGCCGGCCGGCGCCCGACTCGAGGCGATGGACCGACACGTTGGCGGGCGGAGGTTCCGGGGCCGGCGCCCTGCCGCCGGTCAGGGCGTGGTAGGCGTCGGCGTCGTGCACGACGTCGACCCGGTGCCCGCGGCGGCCGAGCTCCGCGGCCAGCCGCTCGACAAACGTCGCGTCTCCCCCGAAGTGGCAGGGGGGATAGAACGTCGTGACGAGGCAGAACGTCATGCGCGTTACGGCTCGGGCGCTCCCACGACCTTGCGCTTGCGGTTGGCGAACTCGGGCGCCTCGGCCACGCACGTGCCGAGCACGCGGAGCGACCGCGCGAAGGCCTTCGCACCCATGCGGCTGATCTCGGCGGGCGCGATCCCGACGTCGGGATAGCCGTTCGCGTCGGCCTTCGGCCCGGCGCTCTCCCAGTTCTGGAACAGGCGGCCCCAGTCGCTGGCGAGCACGCCGGCCATCAGCCGGTCCGCGTTGCGCGGGTACCAGTAACTGTCGTGGTAGACGACGCTGGCGATGTAGGACCAGGGCGCCAGCACCGTCTTCAGGCTCCACTCGATGGGCTTCTTCAACGGCCCCCAGTAGATCAGGTGCTGCATCCTCGACGCGAAGGTCATCTGCGTGAACGGGCCCGTGAAGTTCCAGTTCTGGCGGGCCGCCTCCGCGTCGCCCACGATCTCGATCTCGCGCGGATCGCCGCAGCCGAGCCCGGCGTCGTGTGCGAGGCGGATGAACTTGATCGAGCGCGGGTCCATGCCCATCAGCTTCGCGGCCACCGCGTCGATGGCCACCTGGTCGGCGCTGGCGAGGATCACGTTCTTGACGTGCGGCATCATGCAGCGCGGCCCCGGGCCGTCGCCGGCGAAGGTGCCGTCCATGACCGCGAACACGCCGCGGTGGATCTGCTTCTGGATCATCAGCAGGTCGACGAGCGTCTCGTGGATCACCGGGTGGGTCCAGTGCCGGCGCTCGTTCAGCAGGCCGCCGAAGGCGTTCTTCATCGCGCCCGTGGTCGTCGTGAAGACATGCGTCTTCACCGTCGGCAGGTGGATGATGTTCTCGCCGATGAATCGCCTGGGGATCAGGAAGCCGTGCGGATAGACCTCGTTCAGGCACAGGAACTTCTTCGTCAGGTCGCCGACCGCGTCCCTGATGCCGATCCACTCCTCGCCTTCGTAGAGGTGGATGTTGCGCAGGCCGTGGGCCTCGACGACGTTGACCTGTTTGTTCTCGCGCTCGCCGAGATGCGCGTCGATCACCACCGTGCGGTTGTGGCAGGCGTGGATGAGGCCCGGGTCGTACCCGTCGGCCTTCATCGCCCGGATGACGCCGTCAAGCTGCCACGGCACGGTGGAGCTGCCGGGGAAGAAGAAATGCCAGGAAATGTTGACCTTGAGGGCCGTGTCGGCGTCCTTGGCGACGACGTCCTGGTAACCCGCCAGGTTCATCAACTCGCGGTAGTCGCGCAGGACGGTGGCCGGCGCGGTGCGGAGGATTGCGACCTTGGACTTGCGCATAGAGGTGTCTCTCCTGCCATCTTACGACAGGAGGCGCTTCCGGGGTCGGCGCGCGGCCGCTCACCCGGCCTTGATCGTCTCCAGCCCGTGGGCGTGGGGGCCCCGCTCCGCGCGCCACAGCAGCCACGAGAACAGGACCGCTGAGAAGCCGAGCGTCGAGAAAATCAGCATGCCCGGCCGGTAGCCGGACGGGTTCGCCGCGCTCGCGCCCGCGTAGTCGTTGGCCCACCCGATGAGCAGGTTGAAACCCGCCAGGCCGACGTTCTGGACGAGCGTCATCAGGCCGTAGGCCGTGCCCAGCTTGTTCTCCTCCACGATATAGGCGACCGACGGCCACATGATCGCGGGAATCAGCGAGAAGGCCATCCCCATCATCGCCATCGGCACGTAGAGTGACACCGAGGTGTAGCCCATCATCAGGTAGACCGGGATGAGCAGGAGCGAGCCGAACATCATGAACAGCGAACGCCGGCCCACCTTGTCCACGATCAGGCCGAAGATCGGGGTGAAGATCATGGCCGACAGCGTGAGCATGCTCGACAGGAACCCGCCGGTCTCGCGCGACACGCCGTGCGCCTCGATGAAGAACTTCACGGCGAAGGTCTGGAAGGGGAAAATGCCCGAGTAGAAGGTCACGCACAGCGCCACGATGCACCAGTAGGACCACGTGAACCGGAAGATGTCGCCGAAGACGACCTTGTCGGTGGACCCCGCGGCGCCCAGGGAGTACTTCCCGGCGGCGCGGGCTTCGAGCACCCAGTACAGGATGGCGCCCGTGACGCAGAAGGTCGCGAACCCCACCGCGATGACGAGCGGCATGCGCCAGTCGTCGTACGCCCACCCGGCCCACGACGGCGAGTTGAGGGCCGCGAACGACCCGAGCCTGGCGATCGTCAGGTTGATGCCGAAGGCGAAGCTCAGTTCCTTCCCCTTGAACCACTTGCCGATGGCCGTTGTCACCGCCACGATGAGCGACTCGGCCCCGAGGCCGAAGATCAGCCGGCCGGCGGCCATCGTCGCCAGCGTGCCCGACAGCGCCGTCACCGCCGCGCCGGCGAGGCAGATGAGGCCGAACGCCAGCGTGGCTCGGCGGGTGCCGATGCGGTCGACGATGAACCCGCCGATGAGCACCATGACGATGTTCGGGATGCTGTAGATCGCCTGGAGCAGACCGATGTTCGCGTCGGAGAAGCCGAGGCGCGCCTTGAGCACGTCGGCCAGCGGGCTGATGCTGTCGTAGACGTAGTAGTTCCCGAACATCGCGAGGCTGATGAAGACGAGCACCAGCCAGCGGTACGAGCGCGGCGGAGCGGGCAGTCGGCCCGAGTCGGCATCGGTCATGTGTGGCCTCGGCACGGCATCATACACCGGGGACGCGCCCTGTCCCACCGAGTGCGGCTACAATGCGCAGGACCCGGGCGCCGCCCGCCGCGACCGACTTCCTCAGGAGCCGTTCCCCGATGATGAAAGTGGGATTCGACAACGAGCGCTATCTCGCCGAGCAGACGGCCGCCATCACGAAGCGGGTCGAGGACTGCGGCGACAAGCTCTACCTCGAGTTCGGCGGGAAGCTGATGTTCGACTTCCACGCCGCGCGCGTCCTGCCGGGGTTCGATCCCAACGTCAAGCTGCGGCTGCTGCAGAAGCTCGGCGACGACGTGGAGGTGATCCTCTGCATCTTCGCCGGCGACATCGAGCGGCGCAAGGTGCGGGCCGATTTCGGAATCACGTACGACTCGGATGCGCTGAAGCTTATCGACGACCTGCGCCGCTGGAACATCCAGGTGTCGGCGGTCGTCATCACCCGGTACGACGAACAACCCGCGGCCCGCGTCTTCAAGAACAAGCTGGAGCGCCAGGGCGTCCGCGTCTACACCCACGGGTTCACCACCGGCTACCCCACCGATGTCGACACCATCGTCAGCAGCCGCGGCTACGGCGCGAACACCTTCATCCCGACCGCCAAACGGCTCGTGGTGGTGACGGCCCCCGGCCCGGGCAGCGGCAAGCTGGCCACGTGCCTCTCGCAGCTGTATCACGAGCACATGGCCGGCCGGACCGTGGGCTACGCGAAGTTCGAGACGTTCCCCATCTGGAACCTTCCGCTCAAGCATCCGGTGAACATCGCGTACGAATCGGCCACGGCCGACCTCCGGGACTTCAATCTGGTCGATCCGTTCCACCTCGAGGCCTACGGCCAGACGGCCGTCAACTACAACCGCGACGTCGAAATCTTCCCGGTGCTGCGCCGCATTCTCGAGCGGATTCTCGGCAAAGCCCCCTACAAGTCGCCGACCGACATGGGCGTCAACCGGGCGGGGTTCGGCATCGTGGACGACGAGGCCGTGCGCCATGCCGCGAAGCAGGAAGCCATCCGCCGCTACTACCGGAGCGCGTGCGAGTACCTGATGGGGTTCGTCAACACCGACACCGTGCAGCGCACCGAACTGCTGATGGAGGAGATGGGCGTCGGGCCGCGCGACCGGATCGTCGTGCAACCGGCTGCCGCCGCCGCGAAGCGGGCCCGCGAGACCGGGAAGGGCAACGACGGCGTCTACTGCGGGGCGGCCATCGAGCTGGCCGACGGCACGGTGGTCACCGGGACGAACTCGCCCCTGATGCACGCCGCCTCGAGCCTCGTGCTGAACGCGGTGAAGCAGCTGGCGGGCATCCCTGACGCGATCCACCTGCTCTCCCCCACCACGATCGCCGCGGTGGCGCATCTCAAGCAGAACGTCCTGTCCTCGCGCACCATCAGCCTGGACCTCGAGGAGACCCTGATTGCCCTGACCGTGGGCGCCGCCACGAACCCGACCGCGCAGCTGGCGATGGAGAAGCTGAAGGACCTGGCGGGTTGCGAGGTGCACATGACGCACGTGCCCACGCGCGGCGACGAGGCCGGCCTCAGGAAGCTCGGCGTGAACCTCACCACCGAGCCGGTCATGCCGAGTCGGAACCTGCTGGACGACTAGAGACGCTGCGCGGGCTCCCCGTTCCAGCAGTAGGTGCACAGCTTCTCGCGCGGCAGTCCGATGGCAGCCACCATATCGTCCAGTTTCTGGTACTGCAGCGTCGTCAGGCCCAGGTTGGCGCGGATCCAGTCCACCATCGCCCGGTAGCGGTCCGTCGACGGATCGGCGAATTCGTCGAGCCGGGCGTTCGCATCGCCCTCCAGGGCCTTCACGGCGCGTCGGGCCGCGAGATCGAGCTCGGATTTCGACTGCGAGAAGTTGAGGAACCGGCAGCCGTGCACGAGCGGCGGGCAGGCCGGCCGCATGTGGACCTCGCGCGCGCCGGCGTCGAAGATGCGGCTGACGAGGTCCTTGAGCTGCGTCCCGCGGACAATCGAGTCCTCGCAGAAGAGCAGCCGGCTGCCGTCGATCAACTCGCGGACGGGGATGAGCTTCATCCGGGCCACCAGGTCCCGCACCCGCTGCTCCTGCGGCATGAAGGACCGCGGCCACGTGGGCGTGTACTTCACGAACGGCCGGCGGTACGGGACGCCGGCTTCGGCGGCGTATCCAATCGCGTGGCCGATCCCGGAGTCCGGGATGCCCGCCACCAGGTCCGGCCTGATCGAATCGGCGCGCGCCAGGGCCGCGCCGCAGCGGTTGCGCGCGATCTCGGTGTTGACGCCCTCGTAGTTGGAGGCCGGGTAGCCGTAGTAGATCCAGAGGAACGCGCAGATCTGCATCCGGTCGCCGGCGGGCGAGACGGTCTCGAAGCCGTCGGGCGTCACGCGCACGATCTCGCCCGGCCCCAGGTGCCGCTCCACCTCATAGCCGAGGTTGGGCAGCGCGCAGGTTTCCATGGTGACGGCTTGCGCGCCGGGCTTCCGCCCGAGGCTGACGGCGGTGCGTCCGAGCCTGTCCCGGGCCGCGTACAGCCCGTCGGCGGCGAGCAGCAGGATGGAGCACGATCCCCTGACGCTCGCCTGCACGTGCTGCAGGCCGGCGACGAGCGTCGCCTGCCCGTTGATGAGCGAGGCGACCACCTCGGTGGCGTTGAAGGTGTTGCCCTTCATCTCCGAGTAGTGGGCCCCGCCGCCGTTCTGCAGCGTCTGCCGGGCCAGCGCCTCGAGGTTCTCGACGCGCCCGACGGTGACAATCGCGTAGGAGCCGTGGTGGGAGGCGATGAGCAGCGGCTGGTCCTCGGTGTCGCTGATGACACCGAGGCCCGAGTTGCCGCCGTACTTCACCAGGTCGTCCTCGAACTTCGTCCGGAACGGGGCGTTCGAGATGTCGTGGATGTTGCGCCGGAAGCCGTGGCCGTTGCGGACCACCATGCCGCCCCTCGCCGTGCCGAGATGCGAGTGGTAGTCCGTGCCGTAGAAGAGGTCAGCCACGCAGTCCTCGCGGCTGATCACTCCGAAGAAGCCGCCCATCCGATCCTCCCGCGCGTCAGCCCTTGAGCGCCGCGAGTTCCTTCGCGCTGGCCGCCTCCACGTCCTTGTGCAGGCTGTTCCCGTTCGCATCCATGGTGACGATCGCGGGGAAGTCCTTCACGTGCAGGTGCCACATGGCCTCCGGCACGCCGAACTCGAAGAGCGAGACGCCGTCGACGCGCTCGATGGAGCGGGCGTAGAACTGGGCCGCGCCGCCGATGGCGTTCAGGTAGACCGCGCCGCACTCCTTGAGGGCCTCGAGGGTCTTCGCACCCATGCCGCCTTTGCCGATGATGGCGCGCACGCCGAACCTGCGGATGACGTCGGCCTGGTAGGGTTCCTCGCGGATGCTCGTCGTCGGGCCCGCGGCTTTCATCACCCACTGCTCGCCTTCCTTGATCGCGACCGGGCCGCAATGATAGAGGGCGGCGCCGCGGAGGTCGACCGGCGGGTCGTGCTTCATCAGGTAGGCGTGCACCGAGTCGCGGCCGGTGTACATGCGGCCGTTGAGCAGCACCACGTCGCCCACCTTCAGCGCGCGGATGTCGGACTCGCTGAAGGGCGCGGTGAGGACGACTTCCCTCCCGCTGCGCTTGAAGCCCGCCTGGTCCGCCATCGGCACGACCGGGCTCGACGGGTCGCGGTACTGCCACCCGGCGATCGCGCCGGTCGCGGCGTCGAGCACCACGCCGAGACGGCGGAACGCCCAGCAGTCGTAGGCCACCGACACGAAGAAGCTGGCGGGCAGCCGGTTCAGCGCCCCGATCTTGCACCCGATGAGTGTGGTCAGCCCCTCGAATCCCATGGTGCCGATGCCCAGCCTGTTGACCGTGCCCATGATGTCCGCCTCGAGATCCGCCAGCGCCGGCTCGGGGTTCACATCGTCGAGCGTCCGGAACAGCTGCGCCTTGGCGTGCGCGTAGCCCGCCGCCCGGTCGCCGCCGATGCAGACGCCGACGGCGCCGGGGCTGCAGCCCTTGCCCTGCGCCTGCCAGATGGCGTGCAAAATGCACCTGCGCACGCCGTCGAGGTTGCGGTCGGCGCGGCCGAGGTGGGCGAGTTCCACCGGCACGGCGTACTGCGCGTTGCAGTTCTCGCACCCGCCGCCCTTGAGCAGCAGCTTCACCTCGATGGTGTCCTGTTCCCACTGGTGGAAGTGAATGACGGGCGTGCCCGGGCCGAGGTTGTTGCCGGAGTTCTTGCCGGTGATGGAGTCGACGGAGTTCGGCCGCAGCTTGCCGCGACGGGTCGCCTCGGCCACGGCGAGCCGGATCTGCTCGGACATCCAGAGTTGGTCGGCACCGCGCGGCACGCGAATCTCGAAGGTGAGCATGCCGGTGTCCTGGCAGATCGCCCCTTCGTCCTCGAGAGCCTGGTCGATGTTGATGTTGATGATGGACAGGGCCTGCCCTGACCGCGTGTCGGGGGGTTCCAGGTTCGAGGCCGCCTTCATGGCGGCGCGCACGTCGGGTGGAAGATCGGTCGACGTCTTGATGATGAGCTCGAGCATGCTGGCAGAAAATTCTGGTAACATGGGCGGGAGTATAACCCGATTCCTGGTTCACGGCTAAACCATTGATGCGCAGCGGGATACGTATCCACGGCGCGGCTCCCTGGCGGCGCGGCTTCCCGGCTGTGGCCCTTGCGGCCGTTTGCCTCCTCTCGGCCTTCGCCGGCGAGGCCGGCGCGCAGGCACGGCCCCTCCACGGCAGGCTCTTCGCGCCGATCGACCTGGGCCTGCTCGAAGGGCCCGACCGCGACCTGTGGCAGCTGCCCGACGAGATCATGGACACGCTGGGCATCGCCGAAGGCTCCGTCGTGGCCGACATCGGCGCCGGCGGCGGGTGGTTCACGGTCCGGCTCGCCCGCCGCGTCGGCGCCAACGGCATCGTGTACGCGGAGGACATCCAGCCGCAGATGCTCGAAGCCACGATGCGCCGCGTGACCCGCGAGGGCCTTGCCAACGTGAGGCGCGTGATGGGCACGCCGGAGGATCCGCGGCTGCCTGCCGCCGCCATCGACGCGGCCCTCATCGTGGACACCTACAGCGAGTTCGACAACCCCGGCGCGCTGCTGCGGAACATCGCGACGTCACTGAAGCCGAACGGCCGCATCGGCGTCGTCGACTTCAAGCGCGACGGCCTCGGGCCGGGCCCGGCCCTCGAAGACCGTGTCGATCCCGACGAGATTGTGCGGGACGCCGAGGCCGCCGGCCTCCGGCTGGTCCGCCGCGAGACGTTCCTGCCCTATCAGTTCCTGCTGGTGTTCAGCCGGCCGCAGCCCGGCGTCCGGTAGCGCCGGCGGAACGCCGGCGGGACGCGCTCGGCGGCGCATCCCGGCTGCTATACTGAACTGTTGCCTGAGATGCCCACCCCGCTGCTCGGCGTTACGGCCGAATCTCTCGACGTCCAGGCCGTGGTGCGGAAGGCGGAGCAGGAGGCTGGCGAAAGCCGCCACGGCGGAGTCGCCGTGTTCATCGGGAACGTCCGGGGCGAGAACATCGGCCGGCGGGTGGTCGAACTCCACTACGAAGCCTACGAGCCGCTCGCCCTCCAGGCGTTCGCCCTGATCGCCGCCGAAGCGGGTGCGGAGTGGCCGGGCGTCGGGATCGCGCTCCGGCACCGCGTCGGCCGCCTCAGTGTCGGTGACGCCAGCATCGTCATCGCGGCAGCGGCGCCGCACCGGGCCGAGGCGTTCCAGGCGTGCCGTTACGTGATCGAGCGTGTGAAGCAGATCGCGCCCATCTGGAAACGGGAAGTGTTCGAGGGCGGCGAGGAGTGGATCGAGGGCGCCACCGCCGACCCGTCCGACGCGGCGGCGCGGAAGGCCGCCCGTGAGCGCGCATGCGGATAACCATCCTGGTCTTCGCCCGGCTCCGGGATCTGGTTGGCGCGCCGCGCCTTGTCCGAGACGTTCCGGACGGCGCAACCGTCGAGCAGGTCTGGCAGGCGCTGGCCGCCGAGTTCCCGGCCGTCGCGCCCGGCCGGGCCGCGCTTTCCGCGGCGGTGAACGCCTCGTACGCGAAGTTCCCGACACCCCTCGCCGAGGGCGACGAGGTGGCGTTCCTGCCGCCGGTATCGGGGGGATAGACACCTGAGAAGTAGACAGTAGCCAGTAGACAGTAGTCAGTAGAAATGCGCAGTACGCAGACAGAGGCCAATACATCAGCGTGACACCGTGCGGGTGTTCCTCTACTGGATGCTGACTACTGACTACTGTCTACTGACGAGGTTCTGAAATGCTCGACAAACTCCTTTCCGTCGAATCGAAATACCACGAACTCCTGACGCTTCTTGGCGACGCCACCGTACAGGCGGACCAGACCCAGTACCGCACGCACGCGAAGGCGCTCGCCGAGATCGAGCCGATCGTGGAGAAGTTCCGCGAGTACAAGGTTGTCGTGTCCGAGATCACCCAGACGGAGGAGTTGTCGGCGGGCGACGATGCCGAGATGCAGGTGCTGGCACAGGAGGAACTGCCCGGCTTGAAGGCCCGGGCGGAGTCGCTGATGGGCGAGATGAAGGTCCTCCTCGTCCCGAAAGACCCGAACGACGAGAAAGACGTCGTCCTCGAAATCCGCGCCGGGACGGGCGGAGACGAGGCGGCGCTGTTCGCCGCGGACCTGTTCCGGATGTACAGCCGCTACGCCGAACACCAGGGCTGGCGCGTGGACGTGCTCTCGAGCAACGAGAACGGCGTGGGCGGGCTGAAGGAAGTGATCGCGACCATCGAAGGCAAGGGTGTCTACCGCCGGCTGAAGTACGAGAGCGGCGTGCACCGGGTGCAGCGGGTGCCGGCCACGGAGGCCAGCGGCCGAATCCATACCTCGACGGCGACGGTGGCCGTGCTGCCCGAGGCCGAGGAGGTCGACGTCCAGATCGAGGCCAAGGACCTCCGGATCGACACCTTCTGCTCGAGCGGCCCCGGGGGCCAGAGCGTGAACACGACGTACTCCGCCGTCCGTATCACGCACATCCCGACGGGCTTGGTCGTCTCGCAGCAGGACGAAAAGTCCCAGATCAAGAACCGCGCGAAGGCCATGAAGGTGCTGCGGGCGCGCCTCTACGAGATGGAGATGCGCAAGCAGCAGGACGCCATCGCGAAGGATCGCAGGAGCCAGGTTGGGACCGGCGAGCGTTCCGAGAAGATCCGCACGTACAACTTCCCGCAGAGCCGGATCACGGACCACCGCATCAACTTCACCACGCACCGGTTGCCCGACGTCCTCGACGGCAACGTGGCCGAGCTCATCGACGAGGCCGTGACGTTCTTCACCGCCGAGCGGCTCAAGGAGGCGACGGAGGGGGTGTGATCCACACCGACACGCTTCATCGACGCATTCAGGACGCCCGGCGGCGCTTCGAGCGGGCAGGCATCGAGCCCGCGGAAGCCGCCATCGACGCCGACGTGCTGGCGCGGCACGCGCTCGGGGGATGGGAGCGGGGCGAGTTGCTCGTGCGCCAGCACGACGCTTGCCCTGCCGGGTTCTCCGGCATCTTTGAAGCGCTCGTCGGGCGGCGCGAGGCGAGGGAGCCGGCTGGATACATCATCGGCCACCGGGAGTTCTGGAACCTCGACATGGAGGTCGGCCCCGGCGTGCTGGTGCCCCGTCCGGAAACGGAGTTCCTGGTCGAGGAGACGCTTGCCCGCCTCAGCCCCGCGGACACCGGGCCGGGGGCCGTCGCCGGCCCGGCTGGCGCGGCGCCGCCCGCGCGCGCCCGCGTCGCCGACGTTGGAACCGGATCAGGCTGCATCAGCGTGGCGCTGGCCCGCTGGCTTCCCGCCTCGGTCATTGTCGCCACCGACAACTCGGACGAGGCGCTCGCCGTCGCGCGGCGCAATGCCGCGCGCCACGAGGTTACAGGGCGCGTGCGGTTCGTCAAGACGGACCTGCTCGCCGGCGTCGCGGGGCCTTTCGATGCGGTGGTCTCGAATCCGCCGTACGTGCCGGCCGCCGATATCGCGGGTCTGCAGCCGGAGGTGCGCGACCACGAACCGCTGCAGGCCCTGGCGGGGGGTGACGACGGCCTCGACGTCGTCCGGCGCCTGGTCCCCGCAGCGGCCGCCGTGCTCACTCCCGGCGGCTGGCTGGTGTTCGAATTCGGGTTCGGCCAGGCGGAGAGCGTGCGCGGCATCATCGCGGCCGAGCCGCAGTTGGAACTTGTGGAAATCAAGGCCGACCTTGCCGGTATCCCTCGTGTGGCCGTGGCCCAGCGTCGTTCGGATCTGGAGGTCCTGCGTTGAGCTGCCTCTTCTGCCGCATCGTCGCGGGCGAGCTTCCCGCGAAGCTGATTCACGAGGACGATGCGCTGGTCGCCTTCCACGACGTCAACCCGCAGGCGCCGGTGCACGTGCTCATCGTGCCCAGGCGCCACATCGCCACCCTGAACGAACTGTCGGCCGGGGACGATGAACTGGTGGGCGCGATGCTGCGACGAGCCGCCGTCATCGCCCGCGACCTGGGCATCGCCGCCCGGGGCTACCGCACAGTGTTCAATTGCAACCGCGAAGCCGGGCAGACGGTGTTCCACCTGCACCTGCACGTCCTGGGAGGGCGGCCGATGCACTGGCCTCCGGGCTAGCCCGCACGAAAACTAACTGGCCAGGCTGACCTCTGCCGGCGCGACCACGGTCCGGACGTCGAACACCGGCGGGTGTTCGAGGTGCTTCTTCACCGCGCACTGATCCGCTGCGCGGACGAGTGCGTCGTAATACTTGACCGGGAAGTCCGGGGGCACCTCGATGTCGAGCCCGATCCTGCCGACGAGCCCCGTGCGCGGGTCCCGGTCCATGCGCTGCACGATGCGGATGCCGTCGGTCGGCAGCCCCCGCTGCCTGCAGAACCC
The DNA here is from genome assembly GCA_046496425.1 of Vicinamibacterales bacterium. Lineage (GTDB taxonomy): Bacteria > Acidobacteriota > Vicinamibacteria > Vicinamibacterales > JAKQTR01 > JAKQTR01. The sequence continues at coordinate 4,596 of JAWOGY010000224.1, read as the reverse complement.
GAGCACGTAGATGCCCGCGCAGGTGCCGATCGAAGCCAGGAACAGGGTGAATGGCGCCGGAGCCGAGCCCTCGCCGCCGCCCTGCGGCGGCTGATCCGTGGGGATGATGTAGGGGCCAATCTCGGCATCGACGCGGGCGCCGCCGGGGAACGTAATCGTCATGTCCATGAAACCCGTCTCCAGATGATTCCGGGGCCCGGCGCTCGGTGCGCGCCCGCCCCAGTCTAGAGATGCGCGGGCAGCGCACTTGGTGACGGCGCCTCCAGCAGGTAGGTTCCGCGGTCGGCATCGGGCCCGAACGCGAAATCGACGACCCGGTACCCCCTCGAGAGATAGGCGGTGAATATCGCGCGCGTCGCCATGCGCCACGCATGCGCCGCCTCGGGCCGTGCATCGAGCATGTCGATGTAGCGCGGCGGGATCGCCACCGCCAGCCTCGGCTCGCTCCGCGCAAGATCGAAGCCGCGGCAGACGAGCCGGCTGCCTTCGCGACCGGCGTCGTTGACGCGCGGCACATCGCGCCAGGCCTCCTCGCCGGCCGGCGCGCCCGAGCCGCCGAGCAGCGCTTCGACGCGGGGCGAACGCATCCGCCACTGCGCGATGAACCGGTCCGTCGGCGCGCCCCTGTGGAGCGGGCTGACCGAATCGCCGTAGACGTCGACCGCGTACTCTTCAACCTCCACACCAAGCCGGCGGAGATTCAGGCGCGCATTCACGGCCACGAGGGGATCGAAGGTCCACTCCATCAGGTCGATCCCCATCGCGAGGCTGACACGCCGCTGCTCGAGCTTCAGCTCGCGGCCGATGCCCGACGCGCGATACGCCGGCCGCACGCCGAGCATGTGCGACCACTGCATCGGGCACCCGTCCTTCAGGCCGGGGAACGAGTAGACGAATCCGACGAGCCGGCCGCCATCGCGGGCTCCAAGCAGGATGGCGCCGCGCTTCAGGGTCGCCACGAACATCGGAATGCCGACGGCGTCGTCGGGCACGGAGGCGCCCCAGATTTCCTGCTCGAGGGCGATCACCTCGCGGAACTCTGGGATCGTGAGCAGAGGGCGGATGGTCATCTCAACCGGGGCTCGGAACTCGGGGCTCGGGACTCGGGATTCGGCAGCAGTAGGGCGGGCAGTTCCGCGAGCGACGCGATCACGGGCACGTCCTCGTAGCCCGGACCGAGGACGTGCTGCAGCGGACTGGAGAGGCCGTCGCCGGAGCGGCGGACCAGGACCGCGCGCATGCCAATCTGGCGTGCGCCCTCGATATCGGCCTTGACGCTGTCGCCTACCATGACGGCGGCGGCCGCGGGCTCGCCAACCGCGGCCAGCGCCGCCTCGAAGATGGCCGGGTGCGGCTTCAGGAACCCGAGTTCGGCCGACGAAATCGCCGCCGAGAAGATGCGGTCGAGGGCGAAGTGGGCGGCGAATTCGTCCAGGGGGCGCTGCGTGTTCGAAATCAGCCCGATCTTCAGCCCGGCGCCAGCCAGCGCCCGCAGGGCCGGCTCGACGTCGTCGTACAGGAAGAAGTGATGGCTGATCGCCCACTCGTCGTAGATGTCCCTGGCCGCGAGGTCCGCGCCGGGGCCGCGCCCGCCCATGTGCTCGATGATCGCCCGCGTGTAGTCGATGAACAGCTGGGCATCGTAGTTGTGCGCCTTCACTTCGTCGAGCACGGGCGCCGCGCTTCCGACGGCCGCGCGGAAGAGCGCCGTGTCGACCGTCACCCCGTGGCGGGCGCAGAAGGAGCCGTACCCGTCGCCCTGAAGGCTCGGTCCCGGGTAGATCAGCGTGAAGTCGACGTCGAAGAAGACCGCGCGCGTCATCGTTTCGTCTGCCGGGCAACCGGCCGGAACGGCGGCCATTATACCGGCCTGGCCCGGCCGGCACGCGGTGTCCAATTTGGGACAGAGGCGCCGCGGGCCTCACCGTATGATAGCGGTATCGCGATTGCGAGTCCGGTCAGTTATCGGGCCTCCGGGAGAATGCACATGAGAAGACGTCTTTGCACGCTCGTGGTGTTCGGAATCTTCATGGCCGTCGCGGCTTCTGTTGCGGCTGCCGCGCCGGTCACCCTCATCCTGAAGTCGGGCGACCGCGTCAGGGGCGACCTGATCGACTTGAACGCCAGCGGGTTCGTCGTGCGCGTCAATGGGGCGGAGCAGCGGTTCGCGCCGGGCGACGTTGTGGCCATCACCTTCACCGACGCCCAGATCCCGGCTGCTGAGACGAACCGGGCCCAGGAGGGTCGCGCCCTGGTCGTCCTCCACGACGGCCAGATGTTCTACGGGAGCCTCGCCGATGTCGGCGGTACCAGCCCGTTGCGCCTCTCGTTCCGTACACCGGACGGGGATCGCGAACTGAATTCGGATCAGGTGGCCCGCATTTATTTCGCGAGTTGGCAGGGGATTCCGGGCTCGACAGGGAGCCAGACAGACGCCGCCCTCGACCCGGGCGGCGCCGGGCTGACCATCCCGGCGAACACCTGCTGGACCAATACCGGCCGCTCGGTCCGCCAGGGCCAGCGCGTGACGTTCAACGGCTCGGGCGAGATCCAGCTGAGCGCGGACCAGAACGACATCGCCGGGGTGGCGGGATCGCGCAACGGCCGGACGTCGCCGAGCGCGCCGATTCCGGGCACGCTGGTGGGCGCCCTCATCGGCCGCGTCGGCAACAGCCGCCCGTTCGGGATCGGCGATCAGAGGATCGCGCTGGGCATGCCGATGGCCGGCCAGTTGTTCCTTGGCATCAACGACGATCACTGCGGCGACAACCGCGGCCAGTTCAGGGTGGAGATCAGCCTCCTGAGGTAGCCGGCCGCACTCTCGGCCCGGCTCCCTCGGCGGGAAGGCCCGGCGTGGCGCGACGACGCGCCGCACCGGGCCTTTTCGCGCTTTCAGGCTAGAATACGTGGATCACCATGGCCGACTGGAAAGACACGCTCAACCTGCCGAAAACCGGCTTCCCCATGAAGGCCAACCTGCAGGCCGCAGAGCCGCAGATGCTGGCGCACTGGGACGCCATCGACCTGTACCGCAAGCTCCGCGAACGGCGCCGCGGAGCGCCGGTGTTCATTCTCCACGACGGCCCGCCCTACGCCAACGGCAACGTCCACCTCGGCACGGCGCTCAACAAGGTCCTGAAGGACGTCGTCGTCCGTTCGCGGTCGATGATGGGCTTCGACGCCCCCTACGTCCCCGGCTGGGACTGCCACGGTCTGCCCATCGAGCTGAAGCTGCTCAGGGAGCTCGGCCCGAAGAAGAAGGACATGAGCGTGGGCGACCTGCGGCGGGCCTGCCGCGCGTACGCCGCGCGGTTCGTCGACGTGCAGCGCGAGCAGTTCAAGCGGCTGGGCGTGCTCGGCGACTGGTCCGACCCGTACCTGACGATGGACTACCGGTACCAGGCGGCGATCGTGCGCGCGCTCGGCCGGTTCGTCGAACAGGGCATGGTGTACAAGGGCAAGAAGCCGGTGCACTGGTGCATCCACTGCCGGACGGCCCTGGCCGAGGCCGAGGTCGAGTACGAGAACCACACCTCGCCGTCGATCTACGTCGAGTTCCCGCTGAGCCGGGAGAGCGCCGGGGAACTGGCGTCGCGCGTCCCCGCGCTCGCCGGGCAGGTGGTGTCGGCCCTCATCTGGACGACCACGCCGTGGACGATTCCGTCCAACCTGGCGCTCGCGTTCCACCCGGATGCCCTCTACGGCGCCTATGCCGTTGACGGCCGCGTGGTGATCGTCGCCGAGTCGCTGGCCGACCAGTTGTCGAAGGAGCTCGGCCGTCCGTTCGAACGCCCTGTCGCCACCGCCAAGGGGTCGGCCTTCGAGCACCTGCGCTTCCGCCACCCGCTGTACGACCGCGACTCGGTCGGCGTCGTCGCCGACTACGTGACGCTCGACACGGGCACGGGCGTCGTGCACACGGCGCCGGGGCACGGCAGCGACGACTTCCATACCGGGGTGCGGTACGGCCTCGAAATCTACGCACCGGTCGCGGGCGACGGACGGTTCACCGACGATGTCGAGCGCTTCGCCGGCCTCACGGTGTTCGAGGCGAACCCGCAAGTCGAGCAGGCGCTCTCCGAAGCAGGCCGGCTCTGGAAGTCGGAGCGGTTCGAGCACTCGTACCCGCACTGCTGGCGGTGCCACCACCCCGTGATTTTCCTGGCCACCTCGCAGTGGTTCATCGGGATGGACGACACGGGGCTGCGCGCCAGGGCCACCGCGGAAACGGGCAAGGTGCAGTGGGTGCCGCCCTGGGGCGGCGAACGCATGCGGAGCATGTTCGAGACGCGGCCCGACTGGTGCATCTCGCGCGAGCCCTCGTGGGGCGTGCCGATTCGCGCGGTGACGTCCGCGTCGTGCGCCACGGCCTCCCTGACGCTGCCCCTGGTCAGTCAGGCGGCCGGGTTGTTCGAGCAGGAGGGCGCCGAGGCCTGGTACGAGCGCCCGATCGAGGATTTCCTCCCGGCCGGGTTTGCGTGCCCGTCGTGCGGCGGAGCGGTCTTCGAGCGCGAAAAAGACATCCTCGACGTCTGGTTCGACTCGCGCTCGAGCCACGAGGCCGTGCTCGCGGTGCACCCCGAACTGCGCTGCCCG
>JAWOGY010000145.1:0-42087 GCA_046496425.1 Vicinamibacterales bacterium | reverse complement strand
CCCTGCTGCATCATCTGCTGGGCCATGCCGAAGCCAATCGCCAGCTCGGCCGCGGTGCCGGCCGCGCCCGCCCCGCCGGTTTCCATGCCCCGCGCCATCTGGTATTTCACGAAGTCGTTCAAGTTGCCCACCGCGGCCATGCCGGACCGCTTGTCGATGGCCTGCTCGACCTCCTGCGGCACCGACACGTTCTCGACGATGAAGCTGGTGATCTCGAGGCCGTACTTCGCGCCGACCGCCGGGTTGATGACCGGCAGCAGCGCCTCCCCGAGCTCGGAGTAGCGCGTGGCGACGTCGAGCACCGGGACGTGCGACTCGGCCAGGGCCTCGCTGAACACACTGACCATGCGCGACCGCATCGTGTCGGCGAACTCGTCGAGGCGGAAGTGCTGGTCCGAGCCGGCCACTTCCTTCAGGAACAGCTTCGGCTCGACGATCTTGAAGTCGAACGTGCCGTACGCGCGCAAGCGGACGATGCCGAAGTCGTCGTCGCGGGCCATGATGGGATTGGCCGTGCCCCACTTGTTGCCCGTGAAGAGCCGCGTGTTGATGTAGTAGACGTCCGCCTTGAACGGCGAGTTGAAGCCGTACTTCCAGGACGCGATCTTCGTGAGGATCGGGATGTTGTCCGTCGTCAGGGTGTGCTTGCCCGGCCCGAAGGTGTCGCCGAACCGGCCCAGGTACATGAACTGCACGACCTGGGACTCGCGGACAATCAGCTGCGCGCCGTTCTTGATGGCCTTGTCCTCGTCCGGGAAGCGGTACGACAGCGTGTCCCTCGAGTCATCGGTCCACTCGATGAGGTCGATGAGCTCGCCCGTGATGAAGTCCATGATTCCCATGCCTGGCTCCTCTCCGCGACGGTGTCCTCGCGTCTGCTGATTCTACCCCGGAGCTCGCGCCGGTGGCGGACCGCTCCGGCCCTCCGCGAGAACTTGTTGCAACCGGATCGCCCTTCGGCGTTATGATGTCCGCACAACCAGGCGGCGTCCGCTTCCCAGCGCGGGAGTCTCCAGGTCCAGAACCGGTGCAGGCACGGCGGCGCGACGGCCTCGCAAGGAGTGCGAGGGTCCGCACGCGGCGGTGTGGCGCTCCGGCTTCAGGAGGCCCGGATGGCGAACTCGGACGCAGCATCCCCGCGCAAGGCGTACGTCGTCGACACCAGCATCCTCGTTTCCGCCCCCGACGCGATCCAGAATCTCACCGTCAACAACACCGTCCTCGTGCCGTTCCCCGTGCTGCAGGAGCTCGACCGGAAACGCACCTCGGCCAACGGCGTCGGCTACACCGCGCGCAACACGGTCAGGTACTTCGACGAGCTGCAGGGCGCGGCGTCGTCCGAGGAGATCCGCGCGGGGATCCCGCTCAACGGCGGTCTCCTCAAGTTCCACAGCGGCACCCTCGACATGGGGCGCGCGTGGCCCGGGTTCAATTCCTCTTACGCCGACGACGCGATCATCCTGCTCGCCGACGACTACCAGCAGCGTCACCCCGGCGAGCAGGTGATCCTGGTCACGCGCGACGCCGCCATGCGCTGCAAGGCCCGCGCGCGGTCCGTCACCGCGGAGGACTACTGGAGCGATCGGCCGGTGCCGTCGCTCGAGAAGTTCTACTCCGGGCGCATGCGCATCGACGTTCCGGCGGAGCAGGCGGGCCTCCTCTCGACCCTGCACCACGAGCAGCGGCTGCCGATCGACGCCCTCGGCGAACTGACCGACGTGACGCAGTTCATCGCGAACCAGTGCTGCGAGCTCCACGTGCGCGGCAACGGCAAGAGTGCGTGGGGGATCTACAAGAACCACGACGGCCCGGGCTTCCTCCGTCGGGTGAACACGAAGAGCGGCGAGCGCTTCGGCCCGTGCAACGCCGAGCAGGCCTGCGCCCGCGACCTCATCATGGACGACCAGTCGCTGGTGGTCAGCCTCGTCGGCATCGCCGGCACGGGCAAGACGCTCATCGCGCTCCTCTCGGCGTACGAGATGCTCCGGAGCGGGAAAGTGTCGCGCATCGAGGTCTACCGGCTGAACGCCGAGGCGGGACGCGAACTGGGGTTCCTGCCGGGCGACCTCGGCGAGAAGATGGCGCCGTGGGCGAAGCCGATCATCGACAACCTGGACTTCATCATGCGGCGGCTCCACGGCGGCACGCGGTGGTCCAACCAGGTGGCCGATCAGCACGGCGAGAAGAAGGAGCCGTCGCACCCGACGGTCGAGAACCTCCTCCAGGCCAAGGTGCTCGAGATCGCGCCCATCAACTACCTGCGCGGCCGCTCGATCCACGACGCGGCCATCATCGTCGACGACGGCCAGAACCTGACGCAGGAGGACATGAAGCTCGTGCTGACGCGGGCCGGCGAAGGGTCGCGCGTCATCCTGACGGGCGACCCCGATCAGATCGACCGCGCCGAGATCAACTCGCTGTCGAACGGCCTCGTGCAGGTCGTGGAGCGCTTCAAGGGCGAGTCGTGCTTCGCGCACCTGACGATGCATGAGGTGGTGCGGTCGCGCATCGCGGAAATGGCCGCCAAGCTGCTCTGAGGAGCGCGGCTGGCGGGGGGCGGCCCACTCGGGTATCCTGAAGCCCGTGCGCACGCCCAACCTCACGCGCTACGCGTGGCTGTCGATTGCCGCGGCCGTCGCGACCATCGTCCTCAAGACGGCGGCGTACGTCCTGACCGGGTCGGTCGGCCTCTTCTCGGACGCCGTCGAGTCCATCGTCAATCTGGTCGGGGCCGTCATGGCCCTCAGCATGCTGATCGTGGCGTCGCGGCCCGCCGACGAGGACCATACGTACGGCCACAGCAAGGCGGAGTACTTCTCGAGCGGCGTCGAAGGGACGCTCATCCTCGTCGCGGCGCTGAGCATCGCCGTCGCGGCGGCGCGGCGGCTGATGGCGCCGCAGATGCCGGAGCAGGTGAGCATCGGTCTCGCCGTGTCCGCGCTGGCGTCGGTCGTCAACCTCGCCGTCGGCGCCGTCCTGCTGCGGCAGGGCAGGCGGCACCACTCGATTACCCTCGAAGCGAACGCGCAGCACCTGTTCACGGACGTCTGGACGTCGGTCGGCGTCATCGCCGCCGTCGCGGCCGTGGCCGGGACCGGCTGGCTGCGCCTCGACCCGATCGTGGCCCTGCTCGTGGCGGCGAACATCCTCTGGACAGGGACGCGGATCGTGCGGCGATCGATCCTGGGCCTGATGGACACGGCGCTGCCCCCCGAAGAACTGGTGGCGGTGAAGGCCGCACTGGACAGCCACCTGAACGACGGGATCGAGTACCACGCCCTGCGCACGCGCCAGTCGGGGGCGCGGCGCTTCGTGTCGCTCCACGTGCTGGTGCCAGGCGAGTGGACCGTGCATCGCGGGCACGAACTGCTCGAGGACCTCGAAGCGCGGATACGGGCGGTCGTGCCCAACGTGACGGTGTTCACGCACCTCGAATCGCTCGACGACCCGTCTTCGTGGGACGACCAGCACCTGGATCGAAGCGAGCCGCCGCCGCGCGTGGATGATCCCGTGAGATGAGGAGCGCTCCGTGACCAGGCCTGCGCTGACGGCGATCGTGGCGGCAGCAATCCTCGCGGGTGTCCTCCTTCACGCGGCCCCGCCCGATCCGTTCTACCCGGTCGCGGTCTGGTACAGCGGCGGCACCGCGCGGGCGCCGATGATCTCGCCGATCGGGCCGGGTTCGGAAGCCGCATGGCGGAAGGATCTCGCGTCCATCAAGTCGCTCGGCTTCAACAGCGTCCGCACGTGGGTCGAGTGGAGCGCCGCCGAGGCCAGGGAAGGCGACTATCGCTTCGGCCAACTCGACCTCCTCTTGAAGCTCGCCGAGGAAGCCGGCCTGAAGGTGATCGTGCAGGTCTACGTCGACTCCGCGCCGGAGTGGGTGGGCCGCAGATTCCCCGACGGCCAGTTCGTGTCGCAGGGCGGCGCCGTGATCCGGTCGCAGGCCGCGCCCGGCGCCTGTTTCGATCACCCCGGAGTGCGCAGGGCCGTGCTCAGGTTCTTCGAGGAGGTGGCGCGCCGCGCGTCGGCGAGCCCGGCGTTCCACGCGTACGATCTGTGGAGCGAGCCAGCGGTGATGAACTGGGCGCTGCCCGCCTACCTCCCGAACGCGCAGTACTGCTACTGCCCGCACAGCATCGCGCGGTTCCGCGAGTGGCTGCGCGGAAAATACGGCAGTCTGGAGCGCCTGAACGAGGCGTGGTACCGGACCTTCGCGAGCTGGGACGACGTGGAGCCGCCCCGGTTCGGCACGATCCTGACGTACGCGGACTTCATGGACTGGCGCGTGTACATCGGCGAGAAGATCGCCGCCGATCTGAAGGCGCGCGCCGGCGCGGTGAAGTCCGTCGACGCGACGCACCCCGCGACGAGCCATGCGCCGAACCCGTCGCCCGTGTTCCGGACGCTGGCCGACGCCATGGACGCGTCGGACGACTACCTGATGAAGGACGCGGTCGACTACTTCGGCACGAGTTTCTATCCCAAGCTGACCTCGCCGGATCGCGACTTCCCGCTCGAGCGGCGCGCGCTGGTGCTCGACATGGCGCGCGCGGTGACCGGCGACCGCGGCTTCTACATCGGCGAACTGCAGGCCGGCTTCGGCGTGCACGGCACGATCACCGGCAATCCGATCACCGGCGACGACCTCGAGCTCTACGCCTGGGGCGCCGTCGCGCGCGGCGCTCGGTCGATCAGCTTCTATGCCTACTACCCGATGAGCACGGGCTACGAAGCCGGCGGCTACGGCCTGGTCAACCTTGACGGGTCCCTCACCGGCCGCAGCCGGCGGGCCGGCGACACCGCGCGGGCGATCGCGGCCAACGCCGACCTCATTCTGGCGTCGCGTCCGGCGCCCGCCCAGGTGGCGGTCGTCTTCAATCCGCTCGTGCCGCTGCTGGGCGGCGAACAGGCGTACGGCGACCGCCGGGCGATCCATCGGGCGGTGGCGGGCTACCACCGCATGTTCTTCGAACGGAACATCCCGGTGGATTTTCCGAGCGCGCGCGAGTTGACCGCCGAGAGCCTGCGCCGGTACGCGCTCGTGATCGTTCCCTGCCCGATCCTGATGACCACGGGCATGGCCGCCGCCCTGGAGCAGTACGTCGAGGCCGGAGGACGCCTGTTCGTCGAGGCGCGCCCGGGCTGGCAGGACGAACGCGGCCACGCGTCGCCGGTGCTGCCGGGGTTCGGGTGGGACCGTCTCCTGGGCGTGCGCGAGACCGAGGTGCTCCCGGTGAAGCAGGTGTCGGTCGAATGGGGAGGCCGCGTCTTCGGCGGGATGACGTTCGTTGAGCGCTTCGAGGTTGTCGACCCGTCGGCGCGTGTCATCGCGCGCTTCGAGGACGGCGCGCCGGCTGCCTTCGAGCGGGAGGCCGGCAAGGGCCGGGCGATCATCCTCGGCACGTTTGCCGGCGAGCGCAACGCCACCGACCCCGTGGCGATGAACCCGCTCGGCGACCTGCTCGTCGAATGGGCCGGGATCGTCGCGCCGGCCCTCAGGGCTTCGGGATTCGTGGAACTGAAGCGCCTCGCCGGAGACGCGGGAGAGCTTGTCCTGCTGTTCAACCACGGCCACGAGGCTGCACGGTTCGAACTCGACCTCCGGCTCGGCCGGGTCCCGCGGGCCTTCCGCGAGGTCGTCGCGGGAAGCGCGGCGATCCCGGCCCCCGCGGGCGCTGGGAGCGACGTGTTTCGCCTCGAATCGCAGATTCCAGCCGGCCGTGCGCGCGTGTACAGAATTGACTACTGAGGCAGAGACACGTCTGCACGTCCGCTGGAGGCGGACATGCAGACGGTGCAGATCGCGAGGGCGTGCCTAGGCGGGTTGGACGTTCTCGGCGCGCGGACCCTTGGGCCCCTGGCCGACTTCAAACGTCACCGAGTCTCCCTCACGAAGTGCATCGAAGGGAGTCTGGGTGCAGGCCGACTGGTGGAAGAAGTACTCCTTCCCATCGCCGGCCGCGATGAACCCGAAGCCTTTGTCGCTGATCTTCCGCTTGATCGTCCCCGTAGCGCTCGACATATCGTCTCCTCGTGTGACCGCCTTCGATGCTCCACCACTCTTCGTCAACACGATTGAGACGGTGAGGGCACGCGGGCTGTGCGTAGCGCACAGACGTTCGGCGCATCGACGCGCATGCTGCGAGATAGCCTAGCACGGATTCCTGAATAGTGTAAGGAAAAGGCAAGCTTTCGCCCTATTGCCGGGGCCGCGCCGAGCCGAACAATGAACGGACACTGCCAGGCGAGCGCCATGCCCGAAAACGGACCTGTACCGACCGAGCCGCCCCAGACCTCCTCAACGAGCGACAGGGCCCTGGAGCTGCGCGCCAGGGCTGCCGCAGCCGATTCAGCGGCCGCGTTCAGCCTGGGATGGTGCCTGGCCGCCGGCCAGGCCGGCGGGCACGACCAGGCGGAGGGCCTCTCGTGGTACCGGAAGGCTGCCGAGCGCGGCCACGCCCTGGCCCAGCATCGTCTCGGCCTGATGCACGCCGAAGGGCGACTCCTGCCGGGCGATGATGAACTGGCGGTCTCGCTGTTTCAGAAGGCGGCCGACCAGGGCCTCCCCGAGGCAGCCTACATGCTGGGCGTCATGTACGCCCGCGGCCGCGGCGTGGCGCAGGACCAGAGCCAGGCAGTGGCGTGGTGTCGGAGGGCGGCCGCGCAGGGGCACGCCGACGCGCAGTTCACCATGGGCCTCATGTGTGCAAAGGGCGACGGGATGCCACGGGACGGCTGGCAGGCGGTCTCGTGGTGCCGCAAGGCCGCTGCGCTCGGACACCCGGAGGCGCAATACACCCTGGGCGTGATGTACGCCCACGGAGACGGCGTCATCCAGGATGCCGCCCAGGCGGTGACCTGGTACCGCCAGGCCGCCGAACAGGGCCACGCGCAGGCGCAGGCCGGCCTGGCGGGCGCGTACGCCAGCGGGGAGGGTATGGCGCGCGACGACGGGTTGGCGGCCGTGTGGTACCGGCGCGCGGCAGAACAGGGGCTCGCCTCCGCGCAGCTGGCGCTCGGCCGGCTCTTCGTCGAGGGTCGCGGCGTGCCGCAGGACGTGCGCCAGGCCGCCTTGTGGCTCGAGCGAGCCGCGGCCCAGGGGAATCCGGACGCGCAGTCCGAGCTTGCGTCCTCCGTGCCGGCACCCGCCCAGGAGCCCGGCAGCAGCGGGCCAACCTCGGGGAAAGGAGCCTGGCCGCCTGTCCCGCCCGAAACGGCCGAAATCACCTCGTCGCCTGCGTACGAGCCTGCCGAGCCCGACACCCGCAACGAGCCGGAGCCGGAAGCGGGGGAGTCCTGGCGGACCAGCGACGCGCTCGCCGACCTCCGCCGCGAAGCGGAAGCCGGTGATCCCCTGTCCCAGTACCGGCTGGCCGGCATCTGCGCGACCGGCGACGGCGTGGCGAAGGACGTGGCCTCCGCGGTGAGATGGTGCCGCGAGGCGGCTGAACAGGGACTCGTCGAGGCGGAGTACAACCTCGGGCTGTGTCATGCCCACGGAACGGGCGTGGCGGCCGACCAGTCCGCGGCCGCGTCGTGGTTCCGGCGGGCTGCCGAGCGCGGCCATGCAGCGGCCCTGTTCGAGATGGGCGTGCGTTACGCCGCCGGCAACGGGGTGCCTCGCGACGACCGCGACGCGGCGGACTGGTACCGCAGGGCGGCCGAGCGCGGCCACGCGGCGGCCCAGTTCAACATTGCCGTGCGCTACGGGCAGGGGCGCGGCATCGACGCCAACGACGGGCTCGCCGCCTGGTGGTACCGGCAAGCCGCAGACCAGGGGCACGCCCCGGCGCAGTTCAATCTCGGCGTCCGGTACGCGCACGGAGACGGTGTGGCGCAAGACCCTGTCGAAGCGTACTGGTGGGTCCACCTGGCCGTCGTGGGGACCTCGGGCATGCAGCAGACGAGATATTCCGAGGCGCTCGAAGAGCTCTCAACGCAGATGACGCCCGCACAGGCCGAACAGCGCGCGCAGCGGATTCGGCAGTGGTCCGAGGACTTCGAACGCCGGAGCCGGCGCTAGCGGCCGAGTCGACTACGTCAACTGTGCGACGGAACGGGCGTAATCCTTACACAATCGTCCTGGCTGGAAGCGGGGCCGCAGCGATTATCGGGCAGTTTCAGAGCGGGCGGCCCGGGCACCGGACTTGCAAACTACCACGCGTCGGGTTTGACCACCCGCGGGGAGGCATACTTATGTCACGCTGGATCGGCGTACTTGCACTGGTGGCGTTCGGTTGCGGGGCGTGCGGTGGAGATGCGCCGCAGACTCCTGCCGGCCCGAGCACCGCCGCCTTGGCGAGTCCGGGCGCGTCGTCGGTAACCCAGGGCGCGAAGATTCTGGGCAATGTCTCCGCCGGCGCGCCGCTGGCGGCCATGGCCGCGCAGGTCGTGGGCACGCCCATCTCGGCGCCCGTGGGTGCGGGCGGCGGGTTCTCGCTGGAAGGCGTGCCGGAGGGCGACGTCCAGCTGCGCTTCGTCGGATCGGGCGTCGACGCGTCGGTCGCGCTGAACCCGGTGAGGCCGGGCGACGTTGTCAGCCTGCTCGTCGGCGTGGCCGGGGCGACGGCGATGGTCCAGAGCGAGTCCAGGAACGCCGGCGGCAAGGTGGAGCTTGAGGGGCGCGTCGAGTCGCTGACCGCGCCCGACACGCTCGTCGTCGCCGGCAGGACGGTCACCACAACCGCGGAGACGGCCATTCGCGACAGCAACGACGGCATCAAGGCGTTCGAGAACCTGGCCATCGGCCAGCGCGTGCACGTCAAAGGCACACTGGGCGCCGACGGCATCATCGCGGACAGCATCCTCATTCAGAACACGATCACGACCATCCCGGTGAACGTCAACGGCGTCGTCGAGAGCCTGTCGGGCACGGAAGGAGACTTCTCGTTCCTGATCGGCAGCCGCGAGATCCAGGGCGATGCCTCCACCGTGTTCTACGGGGAGGACGGCGTTCTGCTCACGTTTGCCGCGCTTGTCAACGGCGCCCGCGTCGAGGTGAAGGGCGAGATGGGCGACGGCTTCGTGTACGCGGTGCGCATTCACATCAACGGACCGATGGAGCCTCCGCAGGACGACTCGGCGTCGGTCGAGGGCGTGCTCGATGTGCTCGCGGGGGACGATCCGATCTTGACACTCACGCTCCTCACCAAGTTCGGCGCCGTGATCGTCACAACGACCGAGGACACCATCGTCCAGCGCCGTGGCGATGTGCAGACGCTGGATGAGCTCAAGGTAGGACAAACAATCCATGCCGTCGGCACTCGTCTGGCCGACGCGAACAAGACACTCGTCGCGCGCCTGCTGCAGATCAAAGACGACGCGACCGACGGCCTCTTCACGATCGAGGGCTCGCTTGGCGGGCTGAAAGGGGCGTGCCCGGCGATCAGTTTCGGCGTCAACGGCTACTCGATCTTCACGACGGAGATCGATGCTGTTGCGTATCTTCCGGCCGGCACCGCGTGCGCGGACCTCAAGAACGGCATGAAGGTTGAGGTCGAGGGCCTGCGCCAGGCGACAGGCTCCGTGAAGGCCACGCAGATTACGAAGAAGTAGCGCGAAGCCCGGACCGGCGGATGTCTCCTGACGAGGGGGCACCCGCCGGACCAGGCATTGTCGGTCTTACGCCTGCCGCGCCAAGAGGCGCCGTCCCGCCAATGCGCGCGGGCCTCTGCACTTTGACCTTCCCGGCCAATCCGTCAGAATGTCCCCGTAGCCTCCGGCCCGTCGAGGCGGTACCGGCATGACCGACAGCGCGCTCCGCCCGTGCCACGCACTGGTCACCTCTTTCAAAGGCGGCCGGACGTACGTGCATTCCACGGACCTGCTCGCGGCGCTCGAATCGGAGGCCTGCCGCCGCCTCGGCGCGGGGGCATGGGTGGGCCACCTGACGATCAGGCGGCAGGCGACGCGCGAGGTGGACGCGCGGTTCGAGCCCGGCGCCGACGCATTCGGGTCATTCCGGCTGCGGGGGCCGTCTGGAACATTGCGCGGTTGGCTGACCGAGTCCATCCGTCCAATCACCCGCCGCGTGCCCTACGACGAAGATGCCCTGCTCGCCAGAGTCCGCTTCGAGGGCGATGCCGCGGTGCTCGCCGGCGCCGCCGGCGGCTTCACCCGCTTCGAGCAGATAGTGACGCTCTGGAAAGCGCTGGCCATCCGCCAGGTGCCGGGTCCCTGGACGCTCGCGCAAGTGGATCTCGACGGCCCGCTGCCGCCAGCCGGCCCACTGGAAGTTCAGTATCCCCGCACGGTCGATGGACGCCTCAAGCTCGGGGTGCTGAGCCAGGCCGGCTCGGTCCTCGGCACGTGCAGGGCCATCCTGGCTGAGGCGAATTTCGCGCGAGGCATGCACAAATGAACGAACAGACGACGCCTGAAGACATGGTGGTGAAGCCGCCGGTGACATCCCAGTCCCTCGTTCCCGTCTTCGAAGCCCTCGATTCCGGCCTCGACATCGATCGGCTCCTGCGCGGCATCACGTTCCGTGAGGCCGGTCTGGACTCACTCGACATCTTCAATCTCGTGCTCGCCATAGAGAACGCGGCAGGAATCAAGATTCCCGACGAGGACCTCGGGCAGCTCCAGGACCTTCCCTCGCTCGCGTCGTATCTGGACCGCCGGCTGTCATGACGCGCCTTCGCACCCGGCGCGCGCGCCGGGAGGACGCGGAGGCGATCGCGGAGTCGTATCGTCGGGTTCGCAAGCGGCCGCTGGCCGCGGAGCGCCTCGCGTGGGCGTTCGAGGACGCACCAGCCGGCCCGGGTCATCACTGGGTGGTGGAATCCGAAGGCCCGGATGGAGCACCTCTTATCGTGGGCCACCACGGCCTTGCCCCGCTCCGCTTCCGCTGGATGGGCGAGGACGTCGTCGTGGGAAAGACGACGAAGACACTCGTGCTTCCCGAGTTCAGGCCGCACCTGCTCTACCTCCGTTTCGAACGCGACTGCCTCCTCGAAGCCGAAGCGTCGTACGACGCGACCTACAGCGTCGGCCCGGGTGCGGCCCGGTTCCGCGGGCCGCTCGGGTACGGCGGCGAGGATCGGATGGTCGTCCTCGAACGGGCACTGCTGCCGCCGGGCCTGGTCTGGCGGGCTGCTGCCGGCGCGCCCTCCGCCCTGCAGTCCGGCGCGGACCCATGGGTGCGCCCGGCGCTTCGCGTGCTGGCCGCCGTTCACACCCGCCCGTCCCTGCAGCTCGAGGAGATTCCGGCGGCGGAGGCGGCAGCGTCACCGTTCTTCGACGATCTCGGGCGCCGCGCGGAATGCCCGGGCGTCTTGAGCCCGTCGCGGACCCCGGCCGATCTTGCGTGGCGGTTCTGGGACAACCCGTTGAAGGGCTTCATCGCTCTGGCCCACACCTGGGCCGGCGGCGCGAAGGGCTGCTGCATCATGAACATGGCGCTGCCGTGGCGGCCGGCCATCGACGACCTGGTCCTGACCGACCCCAGGCCGGACCTGCTGGAGCCGCTGCTCGACTCCGTGTTCAGGTGGGCCGCGCGCCGCGGAGCGCTGGCGGTGTCGTTCACGACGTCAACCACCGGGCAACCGCCGGAGTTGCTCGAGTGCGTGGGGCGGCTGATGCGCCCTGCGCTCCGCGGGCAGTTGGCCGCGTGCGGGTTGCGGAAGCTGGCCGGGCCTGTCGACGAGATGCCGAGGCGGGTGACGCCGCGCGGCCGGTCCGCGGGACTGACCCGGGAATCGTGGCAGGTCAGCCGGTTCCTGCGTCCCCTGTAGGACCCGGGGCCCACGAGCGCGCGACCCGCGGCGCGGCCCGGTCACGCCAGCGTGGCGATGACGCCTCTCAGGTAGCCAATCGATTCCGCGCAGCCCGGGAGCGGGTCCTTCTCGTCTTTCTCGTGCTCGAGCGCGAGGGTACCGGCGAACTTCAGGCGCGTCAGGGTCCGCAGGAGCCGGGGGATGTCGATCACGCCGCGGCCGATCTCCACGGTCCTGCCCTGCGCGGTCGATGCCGACACGTCCTTGATATGCACGTCGAAGAGACGGTCGAAGTACTTCTCCGCCGACTCGGCGGGATCGACACCCGCGCGCTCGGTATGGCCCACGTCCATGCACAGGCCGAGACGGCGGTCCAGCGACGCGATCCGCTCGTACGCGCTCTGCGGCGTCGGGAACAGCGGATTGTCGGGCCCGTGATTGTGGATGGCGACGGGGAGGTCGTACTCCTGCACCTTCCTGCTCGTGTAGGGCAGGAGTTCGTAGGTGGGCACGCCGATGATCATCCGCATGCCGGCGGCTTTGGCGTAGGCGAACGCCCGGTCGACTTCCGCCTCGCTCTTCATGTAGATGACACCGCCGGCGTAGAGGTCCAGGCCGGCCGCCTTCACCTTTGCCAGCGTCTCGGCGATCACGTCCGGCGTGGCGTCCAGCTTGAGGTGGAAGTCCTTGAAGCAGATGCGCGTCAGGCCGAGGCGCTTCGTCATCTCGATGGCCTGATCGACGGGGAACAGCCGGAGCGTGTACGACGCCATGCCGAGAGTGAAGGGCGCCGTCGGGGCGGGCTCGGAACGGCCCGCGGCCAGCGCGTCCCTGGGAGATGCCGCGGCGCACGCCACCGCGCTCGCGCCCGCCAGCTTGAGAAACCGCCGCCTGTCCGACTGATGCGCCATGGTGAGCCTCCCTGGATCGCCCGATTCTACCCGAGACGGAGGCCTTGCGCCGGTGCCGTGATGATGTACGCTTTCGGCGATCACGCGGCCGCACCGGGGCGGCGCTCGTTCCTTTCCCGCGAACGGAGACACGGCGTATGGCCACACCTCTCAATGTCGGGCTGGTCGGCGGCGGCAAGGGCGCGTTCATCGTGCATGCGCACGAGAAGGCCATTCACTTCGACGGCACGCGCCGCGTCGTCGCCGGCGCGCTCTATCCGGAGCCGGCCGTGGCGCTCGACGAAGCCGCGGCCTGGCCCTACCCGATCAAGGGTTACGGTTCGTACGACCAGATGATCGCGGCCAATGCGTCGCTGCCGGCCGAAGAGCGGCTGGACTACATCCTGATCGTCACGCCGAACCACGTTCACTACGACCCGGCGATGAAGGCCATGAAGGCCGGCATCGCGGTGTTCTGCGAGAAGCCGCTGTGCCTGACCCTGAAAGAGGCCAGCGCCCTCGTGAAGACGTCGCGGAAGCTCGGCGTTCCGTTCGCGGTGGCCCATACGTATCTCGGCCACTGGACCACTCGCTTCTCCCGCTTCATCGTGCAGAGCGGCCTCCTTGGCGACGTGCGCTGGGTGGACAGCTCGTACATCCAGGGCTGGCTCGCGAGCAGGCTCGAAGCCACGGGACAGCAGCAGGCGACGTGGCGCGTCGACCCGAAGCGCGCCGGCGGGTCGGGCTGCGGCGGCGACATCGGCACGCATGCGCTGATGCAACTGCGATACGTGACGGGCCTCGACGTGACGCATGTCTCCGCCCAGATGGAGACGTTCGTTGAGGGGCGGCCGCTCGACGACCACTTCACCGTCTATTGCCGGCTGTCGAACGGCGGGAGAGCGCTCGTCCGCGCGTCGCAGATCTGCATCGGCTTCAAGAACGAGCTCGGCATCGTCGTCGCCGGCACGAAAGGCACGCTGCGGTGGAGGCAGGAGGACCCCGAGCGGATCACAATCCACCTGCCCAGCCAGCCGGATCGCGTCTACTGGCGCGGCGCGGTCACGCCGGGGGACGGCTTCCTGCCGAAGAACATGCCGGCGGAACTGATGGCCGAGCCGACCCTTCCGTCGGGCCACGGTGAGGGGTTCCACGACGCGTTCGCGCGGCTCCACCGTTCGTTCGAGCGCGACGTCCGCGCCTGGAAGGCCGGCCGGCCCTACAAGAACGACGGATCGAGGTACGCGAGCGTGGAGGACGGCTGGACGGGCATCGCCTTCATCGAGACGTGCCTGAGGAGCAGCCGCAAGAAGGGCGGCTGGACACAGATGCCCAGGCCCATCTGAGAGCTCACGCCCCGGGCAGCCCTGCAGTCGCTGCCGGTTCGTTCACAGACGGAATCTTGTCCGGGGCCTCGAGCAGGAACATGGGATTGACCCGGGCGTTGTGCCAGCGGACGCCAAAGAACAAGTGCGGTCCCGTGGAGCGGCCGGTCGATCCGACCTCGCCGAGGGCGTGGCCCTGTGTGACTTCCTGTCCGACCGCGACCGCGATCTGGGCGAGGTGGAAGTACATGGTGACGAGGCCGTTGCCGTGGTCGATGAAGACGGCGTTGCCCGCGAAGAACAAGTCCTCGGCGACCACCACCGTCCCGGCAGCGGCGGCCACGACCTGGCTGCCCGCCGGCGTGGCGTAGTCGCCCCCGGTATGAGGCTGCGGGGCCGGTTTGCCGTTGAATACCCGCTTCGCGCCGAACGCCTTGCCCTCGGGCAAGGGTGTGACCGGTGCGCCGAGCGGCAGCGTGAACTTCGCCGGCCCCTCCTTGCGTTTCCAGACCTTGCCTACCAACACCTGGTCGCGCGAGTTGCGCTCGAAGTCGCCGCGCGAGGGATCGGCCTGCGGAATGTCGGGCAGCTCGATCTCTTCGGTCTCGTACGTGTAGGGCACCACCGTGATGCGGGCGAGCTCTTGGCGCCCGGAGATGACGCGGGAGATCGCAATGACACCCGGCTTCTGCAGGAGGTCGACCGGATAGTAGCAGGTCTCCTGCAACGCGGCCCACGTGCGCCCGTGCATGCCGCAGGTTGTGGTGCCCGGCGCCGTCCAGCGGACGATGGTGCCCGGCACCGCCTCGGTGGGGGCGCCCGGCTTGTCCGCAGCCAGGACCGGGCTCGCGCAGATGACGGCCGCCGCTCCAAACAGGAAATGGCGGAGAAGAACAGTCATTTCAACTCCCCTTCGTGGCGTTCATCCGCCTGGCAGGAAGTGCAAGCCGGAACACCGCCAGCCTGTTGACAATCATGGGGCAGGGTCCCGAACACGTCTGTTCACTCCGGGACACCTCGGGCTGCAGCCAGAACGGTACCTTGATGCGGCCCGGCTGCCGGTACGCGTCGTACTCCGGCGCCGTGAAGAACGATCGGTCGACGATCTGCCCGATCCAGGGTGTGTCGAGCGTGATGGGATCCCCGATCCCCTGTCCCGAGAGGGTGCCGGGCAGAGTGGCGCGCCGCGCGGGGTGCGGTGTTGCCGCCGCGCAGTCCCGTGGAATACGGAGCCGATCGGCGCGGCGCGACAGCCGCGCCGTTCAGGCGCGGGCGCGTCGCCCGCGTACGACGGCGATGACGAGCGTGACGATGTTGACCGCCAGCCAGATGAGGAGCAGGACGTCGGCGAGCAGCAGCAGCGACAGGTCGAGATCGAACTGAAACTGCAGTTGCGCGAAGCGCCAGTCGCCGTCAGTCCTCGTGAGCACGCCCGACACCCTCAACGGCAGCACGAGAAACCGCGAGAGATCGAACTTCACGTAGCCGATCAGCGAGAACCACGCCACGTCGCCGAGTGAGGAGATCTGGGCGGTGTTCGAGAAGAACGTGCAGTCGCCCCAGGATTCCCAATCCCCGCGTACCAGCGTCTTCACAGCGTCCGCGCCGACGTAAATCTCGCGGGGCATCGTTCCGAGCGCGACGACGTCGGGGGCCAGCAGACGGGCGGCGAAGGCATCGAGGGCCCCGATGTCGCGCTTGAGGTACCCATCCTGGAAGGCCTCCAGCTGCCGCACGAGGTCGCGCCGTACATCGGCGGATGCCGTGCCCCGTCCGTATACGAAGTTGTCGCCGGCGCCGTACGCCTGCGCGTGGGGGTGCCGGAAGACGGCCAGCAGAACGGCCAACAGAAGCACGTTGAGGAGGAGGGTCAGGGCTTGCCGCCGCGGTGTCATCGTGGTCTCCGCCGTGGGGGGCAGGCTCTTCGTATTCGACGGGGATGCGAAGGTCCCGGTTCTTGGAGCGACAATCGCCACCGGCTTGTTCATGGTGGCGGGACTCCACGCCGATCTCGACCTCAGCCGTTGGTGTCCCGGCGCGCGACGTGCCGCAACTCCTCGTTTTCTCCTTGGAAACCCCTCGCGCCCGGGATTGGCGAACCGGGAATCCGGTTAGCCCGTATTGACAGATGACACGGGAGGCCACCGATGCGGACGTTGACGATTGCGGCAGTGGTCGTTTCGACGCTCATCATGCCGGGCCCGGCGGCCCAGGCGCAGGACAAACCGGCCGACAGCATCACGCAGGCCGAGCTTCGCGATCACGTCTACTTCCTGGCCTCGGACTTCCTCGGTGGGCGGCGGCCGGACGACCCGGGCTACCGCATCGCCGCCGAATACGCGGCCAGCCAGTTCCGCCAGGCGGGCGTGCGCCCGGCGTTCACCGGCGCCGACGGTACGCCCACGTACTTCCAGAACGTTCCTCTCATGCGCGTCACCACGTCCATCGACGTGCCGTTCACGCTGACCAGGCCTGCCGGCGACACGGTGTTCGCATCGCTCGACGATCTCCGGCTCTTCAGCCGCGGACCGTCGATCACCCAACGGCCGCTGGTCTTCATCGGCTACGGCATTTCGGAGCCTGGCCACGGCTGGGACGACATCAAGGGGATGGACCTGAAGGGGAAGGTCGCGGTCATGCTGCTCGGGGCGCCCGAGCGGGACGGCAAGCCGGTGCTGCCGGCCGATGTGCACAAGACCTATCAGGGCGTCCCGGGAATCGGGCGCCGGACGCCGGCGCTGCGTCAGAACCGGCCCGACGGGCTGGTGGTCGTCGTCGCGGACGAGGAATACGTCGCCGCATGGGACCTGATGCCGAACCTCCTCGGCCAGTCGCAGATCCAGTACCGCCAGGGCGGAGGCCCGGGCAAGCTGGCCACGCCGCCGGCAGCCGTGTTCTTCGTCAAGGGCGCGGCAGCCGAGGCGCTGTTCGCCGGTCAGGTCTACAACCCGATGGCGGGCCGCGGGCTGGACCTCTACACGACCTTCGAGTTCAAGAACGTCCAGTTCAGCTTCGCCGCGCGCGGGGTGGCCGAGGACTTCGAGAGCGTCAACGTCGGCGGGCTCGTGCCCGGCACGGACACGGCGCTGGCGAAGCAGGTGGTCACGATCGGCGCCCACCTGGATCACGTCGGTCCGGCGGCCGGGCAGATCCGCAACGGCGCCGACGACAATGCCAGCGGCAGTGCCGGCGTCCTCGAGATCGCGGAGGCCGTCGCGGCGCAACCCTTCCGGCGCCCCGTGCTCTTCTGCCTGTGGACCGCCGAAGAGTCGGGGACGATCGGGTCGCGCCACTTCCTCTCCGCGCCTCCGGTACCCGTCACGGACATCATCGTCAATCTCAACCTCGACATGATCGGCCGGTCCGACGCGGCCGCGGCGGCGACACGCCAGCACTACGTCATCGGGTCGGGGCAGGTCACGCCGGAACTGAAAACCCTCATTGCCGGCGTCAACGCGAAGACCGTGAAGTGGCCGCTGGACTTCGAGTCGAACGAGAGTTCGATGAACAGCAGCGACCACGTCAATTTCCACCGCCAGGGCATCCCAACCGCGTTCCTGTTCTCGGGCCGCCACGACGATCTGCACGCGCCCGGAGACGATGCGGAGAAGATCGATTTCGAGAAGATGCAGCGGCTGTCGCAGCTGATCTATGCGATCGCGGCCGAGTTGGGCGGGCGGGATGCGTCAATCAGACCGGCGGCCCCCGCCGGAAAGTGAGACCCGGGCTGATGATGGATCTCCTCGGCTGCCTCGCGCGCCGTCCCGGCGGACCCATCCACACCGGCAGTTGCAGGACCTCACGCCCAAGGGCTGGAAGGCCGCCTTCGGGAACCTCGCGCCCGACATAGCGAAAGGGATCGCAGGCCAACGCCGCACCGACGCGACCGTCCGAACGGCTTCAGACGCACTTCACCGAACGCTTACCCGCGACGGCTCTTTCGGCTCTTCCGGCTTGGGCAGCCTCTCTCGTATCCAGTTCCAATAAACCGCTGCGTCGCCACGGCTCCTGGTCTGCCGGCAGCGTGATGCGGCCGGTTTGCAGGTCCTTCCGCATCTGCCACCACATCTGGGAGCGCGGGTTGGCGCGGCGTTCCTCGACCACGCTCTTGCCTTCCTGTGTGCTTCTTAAGCACCCGAGGCCGACTGCTGGGCCAGCCTCTACCCAGGAGTTCATCACAATAAAGACCTGCTGCTTGTCGAGGTAGCCGAGAGCTATCACCCCTCTCTTGCCGAGCGCCCGCTCGAAAGCGCCGGGCATCGGAATCAAACCCCTCTCAGCGGTAGAGATGAGATCGTACACGCCGCCTGGAGCGCGAAACCGGCCAGATCATCTCGCACAGGTTCCACCGGGCCGGACAGCCCATCCGGTCCATGCGTGAAGCGTGGGACGCAGCCTGCACGCGCGCTGTGCCTGGGCTCGGAGGGGGCGCCCACGGCGTCCGATCGTGCGTGTTACGTCAACTCGCGAAGGGCAGGCGAGCGGAGACCCCTCTAATGCTTCCTATAGGCTGCCCCACATGACGCTGCTCAAAGGCACCGCCGGCAAGATCTCCCGCTACCTCAACAAGCAGGCCTGAGGGAGGCTGCACCCATGCATCGACACCTCGCGCCCGCCCTTCTCCTGACGCTGACACTGCTCAGCAGCACGGCCGCGCAGGCCGGTCCGATCCTGGATCAGTCGTTCGACCCGCCCTTCAGGTTCCTGTACGCGCAGCTCTCCGACCTGTACCGCGCGCAGACGTTCACCGTCGGGCGCACAGGCCTGCTCTCGGACTTCGCGGTGCTCATCTCCTCGCTGGGCGTCGATCAGCAGACGCCGACGTTCGAGATTCGCCCCACGGTCGGTGGCCTCCCGGTCTCAGGATCGCTGCCGCTCGCGTTGGCTTCCATCCCGCTTCTCCCCGACACGGATGGCACTTGGTACCGTGTCGATGTCAGCGCCGCCGGACTCATCGTCGGCCCGGGCGAGGTCTATGCGCTCGTCTATCCAGCGGCGGCAGTCTCCGGCGACGCCGCGTACTGGGTGGGGGAGTTCAACCCGACGTATCCAGGCGAGTGGGGAACCGGCGACTACGCTGGCGGCGCCGCCTACTACGCTACAGCCGGGGGAGGCCCGTGGGGCCCGATAGGCGGCGACGGAGGTTGTCAGACGTAGGTGGATGAAGACTACGCCCCGACGCCGGTCGTACCGGAGCCGGTCACCACGCTGGCCCTGCTCGGCGTAGGCCTGGTTGGCATCAGCGTGTTGCGGAAGCGGTTCAGATAGCTCGTCGCAGGGCGAGCGTGCGACTGGGGTTCACGCTTGCCCACCAATAACGCCGATGCCCAGGAGGAGCATCTAATCGGCAAGGGCATCGCTCCACCGTCTCGGTGCCCTGACAACGTCACCGCACAACTTCGCACTCGACATCGTGCAATCCTTCGGTCGAACCGCGCGGTCCTCCGCGCGACCTTCAGCCCCGCCGTGCGCGCAACCGCGGCCAGCGCAGTTCGACGCCCTGAGCGATCAGCCGCTTCTGATAGTCGGCGAGCAGGGCCGGCGTGTCTCTCACGGCGCGCGGCTGGACGCGCTGCGCGTGCGCGAACGCCACGAGCGCGCCCGCGGCTTCGCCGATAGTCCACTCGACCGGGTGCAGCCGGTAGCAGCCGTTGGTGACGTGCGTCGTGCCGATGTTCTTGCACGCCGGAACGAGGTTCTCGATTCGCACCGGCAGCAGGGCGCCCAGGGGAATCTGGAACGGCAGCGAGGCGACGTCGATGTAGTTGTCGCCCGCAGAACTCGGGTGCAGATCGATGCGGTAGCTTCCGATGCCGACGGAATCGGGATACTCGAACGCCGCGACGCTGCCGGCGGGCGACCCGAGGGCCGCAGCGCGCGCGTCGGATCCGCAATGCTGCTCGAGGACCGTGGTGACGGCCCTGATGCGCCGCGCCTCACGGACATACGGGTACTTCGCGAGGCCATCCTCGGTGCCCAGCACGTCGCCGCGCAGCCGAAGCCCCGGCCAGCCCGCCTTGCCGTCGGGCCGCGGCGCCTCGGTCTGCAGCCAATAGAGCAGCGACAGGCTCAGCTGTTTCGCGGCGTCGACGTGCCGCAGCCGGTCCTTGTCATCGAGTCCCACCAGGTTGCCCGGCAAGTAGTCATTCTGGGGCCAGTTCACCGTTGAAAGGTCGCCGGCATAGGTATCCGGCCTGAAGTTGGACCGGCTGGCGATCCGGCGGTAGCGCCACAGGTTGAAGAGGTCGCCCGGCTGATCGCCCACGGGATCGAAGCCGTACTGCCGCGGCGCAAGGGTCACCGGATGGCTGCTCGCGAGGGCGAGCAGGCGCCCCGTCCACGGCGGGGCGAGCCTCGGCACGTAGTCGCGCCAGAAAGCATAGTCGCGCGGCCGCTCGACAACATGGTCCGCGCCGGGGTCGAAGTCCATCACGAAGACCGCGGTGAAGGCCTGCTGATTGGCAGGGTCGGCCTTCTCGGGCGTGTGCGGCTCAC
This sequence comes from Vicinamibacterales bacterium, assembly GCA_046496425.1. Taxonomy (GTDB): domain Bacteria; phylum Acidobacteriota; class Vicinamibacteria; order Vicinamibacterales; family JAKQTR01; genus JAKQTR01. Next base: position 21,657 of record JAWOGY010000145.1, on the reverse strand, counting down.
CGGTGGCCGCCCGGCCTTCGCACCCCGTCACGAACTCGGTCCCTGTCAGCGGCAGCAGGTCGCCCAGTTCGGTGGCGTCGATGAAGCACGGTGCTTCGAGCACGCGCTGCCGTCCCGTGCGCAGGTTCCGGAACGCCACCGCGCGAACACGGTCGCCATCGACGTCGGCGGCGAAGGCGGCATGCTCGAGCAGCAGCGTGATCCGGCTCGTGGCGATGTGCGGCGCCAGCAACCCTTCAAGGACGGCGAGCGCCACTCTCGGTTCGTGGCACAGGCGCGAGACCGCGCCGTCGCCGGGATTCAGATCCGCGCGCCCGCGCGCCTCGTCGGTCAGCGGGTAGTAGCGCCGGTAGTAGTCGCGGATGCCGGTGCGCAACTCGCGATACGACCGCGTCGAACCGTGCGTCTCGATCCACGGGTGCTCGTCGGGAGGCACGCCCTGCTGGGTGAGCTGGCCGCCGATCCAGTCGGTTTCCTCGGTCAACGCGACGCGCAGTCCAGCCCCGGCCGCGGTCAGCGCTGCCGCCACGCCTCCCAGTCCTCCGCCGGCGATCACCAGGTCGAATCGCCCGGACGACGCGGAGGCGTCAACCGCGAGCCGGTCGAGGCGGGGCAGCAACAGCGCGGCGCCGCCGGCCGCGCCGCACGCTGTCATCCGGACGAAGTCGCGTCGCGAACACGCCACCGCCGACCCTCACTTCACACCCTTCGGCACCTCGGCCCAGAACCAGCCCCTGAGGTCGCCTGCGGCGAACCCGACGGCGCGGTCCTGCGGATACGCGGTGGTCAGGGCCTCGCCCAGATTCCGCTTCACGTCGGGCGCCGCACCGTGGCACCTGGTGCACATGTCGGCCGTGCCGATCGGCCTGAGCACGCCGACACGCTCACCGAGATCGACGACACGGATCTGCTCCGCCGCGGCCTTCGCGCCGGCGCTGCCTTCGACAATGGCGCGGGCCCAGGGCCGGGGTGCGTTCGCGGGGTTCCGGACACGGTGGCTGGTCCGGCCCAGCTCGATTCCCTGCTTGAGCGCGACGGCTTCGGCGATGGTGCGCGCCTCGGTGCGGCACACGTCCACCGCGGCGGCCGGGCCGCCGGCTTCCATCGCGGACCGCAGCTTGCCCAGGAGCGCCGTCTGGAGCTCGTTCATGGCCTGCTCGGCCCTCGCCGTCTCGGCGGGGTATTGCGCCTGCCCGGGCGCGCCCGCCAGGGCCCGGACCGACCATGCCGCCGCCAGCAGACTCGCGGCAGCGAGCATCCCGACCGCCGACCGCCTCACACGCGCGTGACTGTTTTTCCAGCTCATGTCTTCCTCCCGGCCTCGGGACCTTCGCGGCCGATCATCGCACAATCGGCCCGTCTCCGAGGGGCGGCCCCGCTCACGCCGTCTCACCGCAATTTCACGCCGCCCTCAGGACATCCCCGGCGGCGCCGCCTATATTGTGTACCGGGACGGCCTGCCCCGGGGTGCGCGATGGCCATTTCTCTCTTCCGGCAGCTCCGCTTCTACGTCCCCTATGCCTGGAGGTTCGCGGTCCTTCGCCGGCCGGTGCCGCTCATCTATGGAATCGCGATTACCGACCGCTGCAGCATGTCGTGCGAGGGGTGCCGGGTGTCCAATACCGGGCGCCCCGACATGACGTGGCGGCAGGTCGTGGACGCGATGGCGAGCGCGTTCGCCCGAGGCTACCGGCACCTCTATCTGACCGGGGGCGAACCGACGCTGTGGTGTGACGGCTCCCGGTCCATGGAGGACATCGTCGCCGAGGCGTACCGCCTCGGGTACTTTCACGTGCAGGTCTACACGAACGGGTTGCAGGGTCTCAACACAGGGGCCGACCTCGTCTGGGTCAGCATGGACGGGCTGCCTGGAAGCTTCGACGCCCGGCGCGGGCCCTGGTTCGGCGAGGTCGAGCGCGCCGTGCGCGCGCGTGCGCACCCCCGGGTCGCCGTGATCTACACCATCGACCGGTACACCGCGGCAGGCATCGGCCCCTTCCTGCGCTGGGTCCGGGACACCGCGTTCCCCGTGATGGGCGTGATGTTCTACTTCCATACGCCCTACTACGGGCGCGACGATCGGTTTCTCGCCGCAGACGAACGCGCGCCGATCATCGACGTTCTCATTCGCCACATCCACGACGGCCTGCCGGTCGTCAACTCGCGAAGCGCCCTGCGCGCGCTGCAGTCGGGCGCGTGGCCCCGTCCGCTCGGCTTCGCCCGGGTGGCCGATGTCGACGGCGAATGGTTGTGCTGCCGCGCGTCGGGCATGCCGGGCGACGTGTGCGCCGACTGCGGCTATGCGGCGTGCACCGAGCTGGCAGAGGTCCAGCGGCTCCGCCCGAGTGCCATGCTCGCGATGGCGAGGTACTGGTGATGGATCACGGACCATCGTGGAGACGTGTGGCCACGGGCCTCGTGCGCCAGCTGCTGGTCGGGAGGCGGCAGCGGTGGGAATTCGTCTCGCCGGATCCGGATTGGGGCCCTCCCCGCATGACGAGCACGTCGCTGTACCTGCACGTGCCGTTCTGCCGGCACGCCTGTCCGTACTGCCCGTACACGAAGATCCGCTACGATCGAAATCTCGTCGGGCGCTACACGAGCGCGGCCGCCGCTGAAGTCGACTGGTGGGCCGATGCGGCGGGGGCGTGCGAACTCACCAGCGTCTATGTCGGCGGCGGCACGCCCACGCTGGCGCTCGACGCCGTCGCCACGGTACTGGATCGCGCGCGGCGCCGGTTCCGCCTGACCGGCGACATCGCCATCGAGACCAACCCCGCCGATGTCGATGCGACGGTCGTCGGACGGCTGCACGGCATCGGCGCCGGGCTGGTGTCGCTCGGCGTCCAGTCGTTCCAGGCCGGCGATCTCGAGACGATTGGCCGGCGCTACTCGCCCGCCGTCGCGGAGCGGGCGCTGTCGCGCCTGGCGTCGGGCGGGTTCGCGTCGGTGAACGTCGATCTCATGTTCGCCCTGCCCGGACAATCGACCTCCGCGCTCGTCTCCAACCTCGACCGGGCCGCGGCGCTCGGCGCGGACCAGATTACGGCATACCCGCTCTTCACGTTTCCCTACACCGCCGTCGGACAAACCCTGCGCCTTGCGGCCGTCCGACTGCCGGACCTGCTGGCGCGCCGCGCCCAGTACCGCGCGATCTGCGACTGGAGCCGCGCGCACGGATTCGACCGGGTCTCCGTGTGGGGATTCAAGAGGGCGGGTGCGCCGAGGTACTCGTCCGTGACGCGGGCCGGCTATATCGGCATCGGCCCCGGCGCCGGTTCTCATCTCCCGGACGGGTTCGCCATCAACACCTTCGATCTCGACGCGTGGGCGGGCGCGGCCCTCGACCACGAGCGGACGGTGGCGCTGCGCATGCCGTTCTCGCCGGCGCTCGCTGGCTGGTGGTGGCTGTACTGGCGGCTCTACGACACCCGCATTCCGATGGGCCAGGTTGACGCCGCCATGGGACCGGATGCCCGGCGCGTGCGCCGATGGCTCCGTCTGGGCGAGCGCGCGGGGCTTTCGCGCGAGCGGGACGGCGAGGTGGCGCTCACCGACGCCGGGTCATTCTGGCTGCACCTCGCCCAGAACTATTTCGCCCTGGACTACGTGAACACGATCTGGACCGCAGCCCGCCGTCAGCCGTGGCCGGCAGCCGTGGCGATCTGAGCCGCCAGTCCGTACCCGTCGGCAGTGCCGCCGGACCCGGTGCGGAGCTATACTCCCCCCAGATCCACGCGGTGCCGCTCGTGCTGCACCTCGCGGGGCACGCGTAGCGGCGGCCCCGGACACTCGACATGGAGAGCAGGCCGACATGAGCGACGCGACGCGACCGGATCCATCCGTCCCGCCCGCTCCGCAGACTGTCGATGCCCGGGACGCCGGGTCCCTGCCGGGCGCCGACACGTCTGCCGACGTCGCGCACGAAGAATTGATGCGCCTCGCCACGGAGGCCGCGCACCAGATCAAGGCGCCGCTCGCGACCATCCAGACCATCCTGGCCACGTTGATGGGAGGCTTCGCGGGCCCGCTCCAGCCCCACCAGCGATGGCTCGTCGAGAAGGCCGTCGAACGGTGCGGGCACGGGACCAAGATCGTCCGGGACCTCATCAAGCTCCGCTCCCTCGCGACCATCGCCGACGATGCGCTGCGCCCGCTCGATCTCGCGCGTGCGTTCTCGACGGTCCGCGAGGCGTTCCGCGATGCTGCCGCCGCGAAGGACGTGACGCTCGAGGCGAGCCTCGAGGTACCTGACCCCGCGCACACGTGGGTACGCGGCGAACCGGACCTGGTCCGCGAAGTCCTGTCGGTCCTGTTCGACAACGCCATCAAGTACACGCCGCGGGGCGGCCACGTGACCGCGCGGCTGCGCCGGCACGAGCCGCAGAACGCCTCCGGTCCAGTGCTGCAGGTCGAAGTCGTCGACACCGGAATCGGCATTCCGCCCGAGGGATACGCGCACCTGTTCCAGGAGTTCTACCGCGCGCCCAGCGCCAGGCGGGCCAGCACCGAAGGCTCGGGGCTCGGGCTGGCGTTTGCCTTCCGAGCCGCCCGCCGGATGGGGGCGACCGTGCACCTGGAACCCGGACCTTCCGGAGGCGTGTGCGCGCGCGTGACGTTTCCGTCCTGTCCACCGCCCGGCGACCTCGGTGCGGAGATGGCGGGAGAGCACGGGGCGGGCGGAGACGCGGCGCCCGCGCCCCCGCCGTCGCGGCGGGTCGTCATCATCGGGGGTGTGGCGGCCGGCCCCAAGGTCGCCGCGAAGGTGATGCGCCTCGACCCGCACGCGGAGGTCACGATCGTCGAGCGCGGCCGCTTCCTGGCGTACTCGGGATGCGCGCTGCCGTACTACGTGTCGGGCGTGGTGAACGAACAGCGGCGGCTGCTCGAAACGGCGCTCGGCACCGTGCGCGACTCGTCGTTCTTCCACGACCTGAAGAACGTCCGCACGCTCGACGTGACCGAGGCCATCTCCATCGACCGCCAGCGCAAGGTCGTGCGGGTGAGGTCGTTCGACCGGGGCGAGCGCGACCTTCCTTACGACCAACTCGTGCTGGCGACCGGCTCCAGGCCCGTCCGGCCCCGAATCCCCGGCGTCGACCTGGGCGGGATTTGCACGCTGCACGGCGTGCCGGACGCCGAGACCCTCCGGGCAGAGTTGCGGCCCACTCACGTGAAAGACGTGGTCATCGTGGGGGCGGGCCTCCTCGGATGCCAGATCACCGAGGCCATCGCGATGCGCGGCGCCCGGCTCTCGCTCGTCGAGGCGAACCCCACGATCCTCGGCGTCGTCGACCCGCTCATCGGGCTCCTCACCCAGCGCCACCTCGAGAGCCATGGCGTGCGGGTCCTCACCGGCACGAAGGTCGTGGCGTTCGAAGGCGACGGCCGCGTCCGGGAAGTCGTCCTCGATGACGGCCGCAGGCTGCCTTGCGATTTCGTGGTCCTTGCCGCCGGTGTCCGCCCGGAAGTGGCGCTTGGGGAAGAGGCGGGACTCGAAATCGGGAAGATGGGGGCGTTCGCCGTCGACGAATACCTCCGGACCTCGGACCCCGACATCTTCGCGGCCGGAGACTGCGCCGAACGGCCCCACCTGCTCACCGGCCAGCCGTCCTGGTTCCCGGGCGCCGCTGCCGCGGCGATCCAGGGGCGCATCGCGGCGGTCAACCTGTGCGGCGGCTCCGAGCCGTATCCGGGCGCGCTGGGCACCATCATCATCAAGCAGTTCGACGCGACGGTGGCGCGCACGGGGCTCACCATCGAGCAGGCGCGCGAAGCCGGCTTCGATCCGGTGGTGGCCGTGGTCCCCGGGCTCGACCACGCGCACTTCATCCCGGATGCCGAGATGATGGTGTTCGTGCTCATGGCGGACCGCGGGACCAGGCGCCTGCTCGGCGCCCAGGTATTCGGGCGGGGCCACGTGGCCAAGCGGATCGACATCGTCGCCACCGCCCTGGCCGCGGGCCTCAGCCTCGACGGCCTGTCCCGCGTCAGCCTCGCGTATGCGCCGCATTGCGCGATGGCCACCGACGTGGTGGTCGCGGCGGCCAACGTGCTCAGAAACAAGCTCGACGGCTGCTTCGTGGGGATCTCGCCATTCGAACTGCGCGATGCGCTCATGCGGCCGGAGCCTCCGGTCCTGATCGACGTGCGGCTGCCCTCGGAACTCGACGTGATGCGGCTGCCCGGCAGCCGGTCCATTCCGCTCGGGGCGCTGCGCGCCAGACTGGACGAACTCCCCAGCGATCGCGCCGTGGTGCTGGTCTGCAAGCTGGGCCTCCGCAGCTACGAGGCCAGCCTGATCCTCAAGGCACATGGGTTGACCGACGTCCGGGTGCTCGACGGCGGTCTCGACGCCTGGCCATTCGAACTCGAGCGGCGGATGTGAGCCGGGCCGGCTGAACACACAGGGGGCAGGCATGACGATGCAGTCGATTCGGGGAGTGGGGTATTGCGCGCGCATGAGCGAGGTCGGCGACTGGGCCTTCAACGTGGCGCTCGACCTTGCCGTGCGTCACGACGTGCGGCTGGACGTGTTCTTCTTTCCGACGCCGCCGTCCCAGCCGCACGACCCGCGGGGCCGACGAGGCGAACTGGCCGTTCAGGCGCCGGAGAAGAAGGTGGCCATCGAGCGGGACGTGCGCCTGTATTACGATCAGCTCCTCGGCGAGTTCGTCAACGTCGGGTTCCGGCTGTGCGAAGGCGACGAGGAACCGGAGCTTCGCCGGTGCCTCCTCGTGCGCAAGGAATACGACGTCCTCGTGCTCGCCTACGAAGGGTACCGCTGCCGCTTCGGCAGCCACACCATCGAGCAGTTCGCGGAGAGCATGCCGTGCCCGACGCTCCTGGTGGGGCCGGAGCGGCCCGATCAGCTGTTTCTGAACTCCGTGGCCGAGTTGCAGGCCCCCGTCTTCGGGCTGGGGAGCGGCGAGTGGCACCGGATTGGAGATGTCGCGGTGTCCACGGAATGACGCCGCCCGTCGGCGGGCGGCGCTGAGGACCCACATGCTCGATGACCCCGTCCGCGCGATTCTGCCAAAGGTGGTCGGCGGCCTCGCGCGCCGCCTCGGGCGCGCGGGCGTCACGCCGAACATGATGTCGGTGGCGTCCTGGTTCGTGGCCATCGCCGCGGCCGTGCTCGTCGCTCGAGGCTACCCGATTCTCGGCGTGCTCGTGTGGCTCCTCAGCCGGCTGGGCGACGGCCTGGACGGCCTCATCGCGAGACAGTCCGGATCCGTCAGCCCGTTCGGCGGGTACCTGGACATCACCCTCGACATGGCGGCGTACGGCATCATGGTGATCGGCTTCGCCATGGCCTACCCGGCCCTCGGCCTGGCGTGGTCGGCCATCCTCCTCAGCTACATCCTGTCGATCACCAGCACACTGGCCCTGTCGAACGCCGCCAGCGCCACGGGCCGGCAGGTCAGCCGCACGGATCGGACGTTCCAGTTCACGAGCAGCCTGGCCGAGGCCGGTGAAACCTCCATCATGTACTCCGCCTGGGCGGTGTTCCCGCAGTGGATGGAGCCGCTGGCCTGGACCTGGTGCGCCGTCGTGCTCGTGTCAGTCGTCCAGCGGTCCTGGCTGGCGTATCGAGTCCTCTCAGAGAACGGCCCTTCCGGGCCGTGACCCCGGCGTGCCGAGGCCAGGGCCGGGGTCTTGCCGAGGTGAAGGCGGGAAGCCCGGGGCACACGAGTTGCATGATCTCCCTCCAGGAGAGGCCATCAGATGCCCACGGTCGACCTGGACGGTTGCCCTCGGTGCCGCCACTTCGTTGACGATCCCCAGCAACTGGAAGATGCGCTGCCTGGATTGACGATTCTTTCCTCTGCGTGGGGTTCGACGCGCGGCCGGGCCGGCCTCTGCGCCTGCCACGAGACCTGGCAGGATCCCGTCACCGGTTGCCCCGACTTCGAACCAGCTCCCGCTGCAACGTTCCTTGAGAGTGCTCCCTGTGTTACGAAGCGGTGACGTCTGGACTGAATCCGCTGGAGACCGCTGATGAGTGACGCTGCCCTGCAGGTTCCCGCGCTGCCGTGGGACATAGTGGCCGAGACGCCTCGTCCGGTGCTCGATCGACTGGCCGGCGAGATCCTCGACCGCTGCCGTGGCGAGGGCCCGGCCAACTGCGTCGCGCGCTGTCCGCTGCACCTTGACGCCCGCCGCTACGTCCAGTTGACGAAGGAGGGGCGGTACCGGGAAGCGCTGCAGGTTGTTCGCGACAAGCTGCCGTTTCCGGGCGTGCTGGGGTACATCTGCGCGCACCCCTGCGAACTGCACTGCAAGCGCATCGATGAGGACGCCCCTGTCCGCATTCGCGACATCAAGCGATTCCTGGCGGAGTGGGAGCCGGGCGAGCCCGAGCACCTCCTGACGTGCGAGACTGACCGCGGCGCGCGGGTCGCCGTCGTGGGGGCGGGGCCCGGGGGCCTGCTCGCGGCTCATGATCTGCGCCGCCTCGGATACCGGGTGACGGTGTACGAGCGGAGCGACCGCATCGGCGGCTGCCTGACCCATCAGATTCCATCGTGGCGCCTGCCCGCGTCGGTCGCCGAACGGGACCTGTCGGTGATTGCCGCCCTCGGCATCGAGGTGCGCACGGGCGTCGATGTGGGCCGAGACGTGTCGCTCGACGAGTTGCGGCGCGAGTATGCCGCCGTCCTGCTGTTTGCGGGGTATGCGGGTTCGATTGCGCTCCTCGAACAGGGGCTCGGACTGAGGCCGAGCCTGCGCGACACGATCGGCGTCGACCCGCTCACCGGCGACACAGGCGTGCCGGGCGTCTTCGCCGGCGGCGACGCCGTCAGCGGGCCGTCGACGGTGATCTATGCGATGGCGCAGGGCCGCCGGGTCGCCGAGTCGGCGCACCGCTTCCTGACGGGGGTGGACGTCCGTCTCGAACGGGAGGGGGTGCTGCCGCCCCGGCTGCTGTGGGGGCTCGAGATAGACGAGCGCGAGCGCCGGCGCCGGGAACGAACGCCCGTGATGTTGCAGCCCCATACGCCGCCCATGTCGGAGGCCGACGCCCGCGCCGACGCGGAGCGGTGCCTGGACTGCCAGTGCGGCCTGTGCGTGCAGGACTGCGAGTTCCTCAGCAAGCACTGCCACTCGCCCAAGGACCTGGCCCGCCGGGTGCTCGCGGGGCTCGAGCCCGTGGACACGCGTTCGGTGGCCTATTCGTGCAACATCTGTGAGCTGTGCGCGACGGTGTGCCCCGAGAAGCTCGACACCGGGCACATGCTGCTCGAAGCCAGGCGGGCCATGGTGCGGGCGGGCCTCGGGCCGCTCAAGCAGCACAAGCCCATCGTGGGGTACTGGAAGGCCGGCGTGTCGGGGGCCTTCACCTACGTGAGGGCAGAGCCCGGCCGGCGCAAGTCCAAGCGCCTCTTCTTCACGGGATGCGCGCTGCCCGCCACGGCTCCTGCGCACACGCTCCGCGTCTACGACGAGCTGCGCCGGCATTATCCCGGCACCGGCGTCCTGATGTGGTGCTGTGGCGCGCCTGCGGAACTGCTGGGCATGGAAGAGGGGTTTGCGGCGACGCGCCAGCAGCTGCTGCAGGCGGCGGCGCAGGTGGGTGCCGACGAACTGATTGTCGCCTGCCCGGACTGCCTGCATACGCTGCGGAGCGCCGTGCCGGAACTGACCATCTCAACCGTGTGGGAGCGCCTCGCGCCTGTCTGGACAACGCCCATCAAGCGGGACGGCGTGGTGGTGTCCATTCACGACTCCTGCAAGGGCCGCCACGACGAGGGACTGCACGCCGCCGTGCGGCAGATGGTGACCGCAAGCGGCGCCGCGGTGACCGACGTGGAGTATCACGGGAAGCTGGCCCGGTGCTGCGGCCTCGGCGGGATGATTTACCCGGTCGATCCCCCGCTCTCGAAGGCCATCACCAAGCGCCGCGCCGACGAGTCGCCGCTGCCGATGGTGACCTATTGCGCGGGCTGCCGAAGCGCGCTGGCGAGCAACGGCAAGGAATCGCTGCACCTGCTCGATCTGCTGCTGACCGAGGATTGGCGGCAGGTGGCCGTCCGCAAGCCGATCGGCGCGATTCCCCGCTACCTCAACCGGTTGCGGACGAAGTGGGCCTTCAAGCGGTTGCAGCCGCTCGGCGGGGGGACGGAGTAGCCATGGCCAGCCAGGAACTCGTGTCGTTGACGGTGGATGGTCAGGCGGTCGAGGTCGGCCGGGGCGGGCTGCTCCTGGACGTCCTTCGCACCCTGGGCAAGCGGATCCCCACGCTGTGCCACGACCCGCGGCTGACCCCGTACGGGGGGTGCCGGCTGTGCGTCGTCTCGCGCCAGGACGGCCGCGGCGGGCTCGTCCCGTCGTGCTCCACGCCGGTGCTGCCGGGCATGGTGATCGAAACGGCCACGCCGGCGGTCGTCGAGGCCCGCCGCTACCAGCTCCGGCTCCTGCTGCTCAACCATCGCCTGGAATGCCCGGTGTGCGAGCGGCGCGGCGACTGTCAGCTGCAGGATCTCATGTACGAGTACGGCGTGCCCGAGCGGCGCCTGCCCTTCGATCGCGTCCTGGTTCCCCGCGACGAAGCGTCGCCAGTCATCGTGCGCGACACCGAGAAGTGCATCCTCTGCGGCAAGTGCGTCCGCCTGTGCGACGAAGTCCAGGGCGTGGCCGAGATCGGCATCGTCAGCCGGGGGCTCAACGCCCGCGTGACCACGGTGCATGGCGCCGCGCTCGACTGCGAGTTCTGCGGGCAGTGCGTCGACGCGTGCCCCGTCGGCGCGCTCATCGCCCGCCCCTTCGACAGCCCCGTGCCGGCCTGGATGCGATCCTCGGTGGCGACCGCGTGCACCTACTGCAGTTCGGGGTGCCGGATTTCGGTGGAATCGTACGACGGCGCGTCGCTGCGCGTGACGTCGCCGCTTGACGACGAGCCGAATCACGGCAAGCTCTGCGTGAAGGGGAGATTCGGCTGGGACCTGCTCGCGAGCCCCGACCGGCTGACCCGTCCGCTCGTGCGGCGCGACAACGAACTGGTGCCGGCGTCGTGGGACGAGGCGCTGGCCGCCGTCGTGGCCGGGCTCACGCACGCGCGTGAGAGCGGGCGGGCGATTGTCGGGCTCGGCAGCCCCCGCATGACCAGCGAGGCCGCGTTCCTGTTCCAGGAACTGCTCCGCAACGGGCTGGGCACGCCGCACGTCGGCGCCGGCGTGGCCGCCGGCGTCGATGCGCTGGTCGAGGGGGTCATGCCGGTCGTCGGCTCGCCCCGTTCGACGGCGACGTTTGCCGATCTTGTAGAGGCCCACACGGTGCTCGTCGTGCGCGGGGATCCGTCCCGCACGCATCCGCTGGCCAAGACGCAGATCGTGCAGGGCGTCAATCAACGCGGGCACCGGCTGATCCTGGCGCACGCGTCGACGGGCGGGCTCGAACGTCACGCGCGGCCGTTTGTGGCCGTCAGACCCGGCACCGAAGACCTCTTCCTGCTCGGCCTGACGCACCTCATCATGGCCAGTCGGGCGGATGGTCCGGCCAGGTTCGCAGGCGCGCCCGGTTTCGACGCATGGCGGCGCGACCTGGACGCCTACGCGCCAGCCCTGGTGGCTGCGGCGACCGGAGTCGGGGAAGAGACGCTGCGCACGATCGCGCAGGTGCTGGCCGACAGCCCGTCGGTTGTGGGCGTGGTCGTCACCGCCCAGGGGCTGGCTGGCGACGAGGCCGCCGCGAGCCGGGCCATGGCGTACCTGCTGCTGGCGCTCGACCGGATCCGCGGGAAAGGGTCCGGCCTCATCGTCCTCGGCGAGAAAGGCAACGTCCAGGGCGTGGTCGACATGGGCCTCCACCCCCGCCTCCTTCCGGGCTGGCGAACCGCCGGCGGAAACGGCCGTGGCGGGCGGGCGTCGGGCCCCGGGTGGACCTGCGGCGAGATGCTCGCGCGGGCGGCCGCCGGAGAGGTGGGCGCGTGGTGGATCGCCGGCCACGATCCCCTCTTCGCCTGGCCCCGATCGTGGAACGTGCGGGAGGCGATCGACGGGGCAGGGTTCGTCGTGGTCCAGGACGGGTTCCTCACCGAGACCGCGCGCCACGCCGACGTCGTGCTGCCGGCGGCGATCTTCATCGAGCGGAGCGGGACCATCGTCGGCGCGGACGGCGAGAGGCGGATGCTGGCCGCCGCGACGCAGGCGCCGGCAGGAGCGGCCCAGGATCACGACATCATCGCGGAAGTTGGCAGGCGATTCGGCGTCAGCCTGCCGCCGGTCGGTCAGGTCGCGAGCGGCCCCGGCCCGGAGGAGGCCCGGACGCCACCCGGCAGCGGGCCCGCGTTCGGACGCCTGGGCGCCTTGCGGGTCACGGAGGCCGCTGGCGGCATCACCGTGGACCTGTCCGCTCAGTTGTTCCACTCCGGCTGCACGACGCTTCGGAGCCCCATGCTCAGTCATCTCGCGCCGCCCACCGCGCTGAACATCTCGCGGACGGACGCACGGCGGGCCGGCGTCGCGAACGGCGAACCGGTCCTGATGCTCACCGATCACGGGGAGATCCTCGAGCGCGCGCGCATCTCGCGCACCGTGCGGCCAGGCGTGGCGGTGCTCTCGAGGTTCAGCTACAGCGCCTGCAGCAAGGCGGTCTTCCTCAACGAAGAGCAGGCCGTGACCGGGGCCGAGATCCGGAGGCCGGTATGAAGGCGAGCGTCACGAAATCCGAGACCGGGGCGGCGGGCGACATCCCGGGGTACTTCGGTTCCGCCAGCATCTACAGCAGGGACGAGATTCCCGCCGAGGCGTTCGCCGCCGTGGACGAGTACGTCGCGGCGCACCCCGGCGGGCACGAACGGCTGATTCCCGTGCTGCACCACGCCCAGTCGGTGGCGGGCTTCCTGCCATTCGAGATCCAGGACCACATCGCCGACGCGCTCGGCCTAAGCCCCATCCAGGTGTACGAAGTGGTGAGCTTCTACCACTTCTTCTCCACCACGCCCAAGGGCCAGTATCAGCTGAAGGTGTGCATGGGCACGGCGTGCTTCGTGCGCCACGCCGAGCATCTCATCGACGCCATCCAGACCGAGACGGGCCTCTCGCCGGGCGAACTCACCGAGGACTGCGTGTTCGGCCTCGAACTGGTGCGGTGCATCGGGGCGTGCGGGCTGGCCCCGGCGATCATGGTGAACAACGAGGTGCACGGCAATCTGGACCGCAACATGCTGCGCCGGCTGCTCAAGCGGCTGCGCAACAAGGCCCGCGTGAAGGCGACGGCGGATCACGGCGATCGCCCCGCGGGGAAGGAGACGGTCGCATGAGCGCCGCCACAGATCTCGTGACGGAGGCCGGCGCGCGCGTGCCGAGCCTGAGCGTGCACATCTGCGCCGGCACCGGCTGCGTCGCCATGGGCTCGCTGCGCCTGGCCGACCGGTTCCGGGAGGAAATCCGCCAGCGCGCCGCCGCGGCGACCGTCGAGACGACGCCCTGCCAGGGTGACGGCCGGGTGTCGATCACCGGCTGCCACGGCTTCTGCGCGGCCGGACCCCTAATCAAGATTCCGGAACTGGGGCTGATGTACTGCCGCGTCCAGGAAAAGGACGTGCCGGAGATCCTCACGGCGGGCTTCGAGGCCCAGCCGGTCGAGCGCCTGCTGTTCCGCGACCCGGCGGACCAGTCCCTCTGCAGGGGCGAATCCGACATCCCGTTCTTCCGCAAGCAACTCCGCCGCACGCTCGCGCTCTGCGGCGAGGTGGACCCGGAGTCGATCGACGACTACATCGCGCACGGAGGCTACGAGGCGCTCCGGAAGGCGATTCGGGAGATGACGCCCGCCGGGGTCATTCAGGAAGTGAAGCGGTCGGGCCTGCAGGGGCGCGGCGGCGGCGGGTTCCCGAGCGGCCTCAAGTGGCAGTTCGTCGCCGAGGCGGAACCCGGCGAGCGGTTCCTCATTTGCAACGGCGACGAGGGCGACCCGGGCGCGTTCATGGACCGCAGCGTGATGGAGGGCGACCCGCACGCCGTCCTGGAAGGGATGGCGATCGGCGCCTACGCTGTGGGCGCCACCCGCGGGTTCCTCTACGTTCGCGCCGAGTACCCGCTGGCGGTCGAGCGCCTCCGGCTCGCGCTCGAGCAGGCGCGGGAGCGCGGCTTTCTCGGGGACGGCATCCTCGGGACCCCGTTCGCCTTCGACATCTCGATTGTCGAAGGCGCCGGCGCCTTCGTGTGCGGCGAAGAGACCGCGCTCATCCAGTCGGTGGAAGGCAAGCGCGGCATGCCGCGGCCGCGGCCGCCGTACCCCGCGGTCCACGGCCTGTGGGGCAAGCCGACGCTCATCAACAATGTCGAGACGTTCGCCAGCGTCAGCGGGATCATTGCGCACGGAGCCGAGCAGTTCGCCTCGGTCGGCACCAAGCTCTCCAAGGGGACGAAGACGTTCGCGCTCACCGGCAAGGTCAACAACATCGGACTGGTTGAAGTGCCGATGGGCATCTCGCTGCGCGAGATCGTCTTCGACATCGGCGGCGGCATCCCGGACGGGCGCCAGTTCAAGGCCGCGCAGATCGGCGGTCCGTCCGGGGGCTGCATCCCCGCCGCGTGCATTGACGCCCCGATCGACTACACGTCGCTCCAGAGCCTCGGAGCGATGATGGGTTCGGGCGGTCTGGTCGTGATGGACGACTCCACCTGCATGGTCAAGGTGGCGCGCTTCTTCATGGAGTTCTGCGCCGAGGAGTCGTGCGGCAAGTGCCCGCCGTGCCGGATCGGCACGCAGGTGATGCTCAACATCCTCAAGCGGATCTGCGAGGGCAAGGGCGAGCCGGGCGACATCGAGCACCTCGAGTCGCTCGGGCAGCACATCCGGTCGAGTTCGCTCTGCGGACTCGGCCAGACGGCCCCGAATCCCACGCTGTCGACGCTCCGGCACTTCCGCTCGGAGTTCGAGGCCCATATCGACGGCCGACACTGCCCGGCTCACGAGTGCAACGCCCTGCTGACGTTCACCATCGACGAGGAGCATTGCAGCGGGTGTACACTCTGCGCCAAGGCCTGTCCGTCGAACGCGATCAGCGGGGAACTGAAGCACGTCCACCGCGTTGATCAGGATCTCTGTATTCACTGCGGGGCATGCCTGACGGCGTGCAATCAGGGGGCCGTGGTGGCCCTCTGAGGAGGAGCGACATGGGCCGCAAGACAGTGCTCGTGGTGGACGACGATCCGATCTTCGTCGAGGCGATCAGCGCCGTCCTCGAAACACGCTACGAGGTGCGGACGGCCAGCAACGGACCCTCCGCCCTCAAGGCGGTGGCCGAGCGGCTGCCCGACATCATCATCCTCGACGTGATGATGGACTATCCGTCCGAGGGGTTCGACGTCGCCCGCTCGCTGCACGGCGACCCGGCGACGAAGGCGATTCCCGTCGTCATGCTGACGGGCGTCGACCAGGTCTACAACTACCGCATGGAGACCGATGAGACGTGGGTCCCGTGCGCCCGGTTCCTCGAAAAGCCGATCACGCCGGATCAGCTGCTGACCCAGGTCGCCGAGCTCATAGGGTGAACAACGCGCCGTCGAGCCCGTTTCTGTCCGACACGCCCGCGCTTCCGTCAGGTGAAGCCGCGGATGACGTGCTGGCCATCGAACTGGTCGACCGCCTGACGTGGTTCGTCCGCCTGAGGTGGGGAGCGGCCCTGACGCTGGCGCTCGGGTCGCTGCTCGGCCCCCTCATCGGCCTGCCCCGGTTGTGGCCTGACCTGGCGGTCCTCTCCGTCGTGCTGGTGGCCTACAACCTGTTCTGCCAGAGCCGGCTGCGCCGCATCGCGACTCCCGACGCGCGCCACCTCCGCGTGAGCGCCCTCATGCAGATTGCGCTCGACCTGATGGCGCTGCTCGTCGTCGTGCACTGCACCGGCGACCTGGCGAGCCCGCTCCTGCCGTTTTTCGGGTTTCACATGGCGATCGGGACCATCCTGGTCTCCACCGAGTGGATGTACCTGGCGGCCGGCCTCATCAGCCTGACGGCGTTCTCGCTCCAGGTGGCCGGCGTGTGGTCCATCCCCACGCTCGCCCCGGCAGCCGCCGCGCTGCCGGCGACCGACGTCGTGTCGGCGCTCGCGCTGCTCGCGTTCGTGGGGTTCCTGTTCGGCATCGTGTACCTGACCGGCAGTGTCAGCGATCGCCTGAAGCAGAGGAACCAGGAGCTGCGCGAGGCCTCGAAGGCGCTCGAGGATCGGAGCCTCGAGCTCCAGCGGCTGCTCGGCGAGCTTGCCGACCTGGAGCGCCGCAAGTCTCACTACATGCGCATTTCGGCGCACCAGCTGCGTTCGCCGCTCGGCACCGTCCGGACATCGCTCGACGTGCTGACCAGCGGCATCGTCGATCTGGCCTCCGAGCGGGGGCAGCGCCTGATGCGCGGCGCGGCCGAGCGGGTGGACGGGCTGCTGCTCATCGTCAACGGGCTGCTCGACCTGGCGAAGGTGCGCGAAGGCCGCTTGCGCGCCCCGTGGACGCGCGACGTCAATCTCAACCAGCTCGTCGCGGACATTCTCGATGCGTTGACGCCCTACTCGGACGAGCGCGGCGTGAAGGTGGAAACCGACTTTGCCGGGCGTGCCATCCTCGAGTGGGGAGTCCCTCCCGACCTGGTCCACGCCTTCGAGAACCTGGTGCACAACGCCATCAAGTACTCCTTCGAAGACGGCACAGTGACGGTGCGGCTCCTCATTCAGGGAGAGTCGGCCGTCGTGTACGTCGAGGACCACGGGATCGGTGTGCCCGAGGCATTCCGGGAACAGCTGTTCCTCGAGTTCGTCCGGGCCCCGAACGCGCGATCCCATGCCCCGGTGGGAACCGGCCTGGGCCTCGCGCTGGTCCGTGAGGTGGCCGCGAACCACGGAGGCAAGGCGACGTTCGAGGCCGGCCAGGGCACGGGAGCGACCTTCAGGGTCGAGTTGCCCCTGCGGCGCACGCCCCCTGAAGTCACCCAGACGTTACATACTGGTGACGGAGCTGGTTACAAAGCGGATACGGGCCCCCACCACGCGGGCCGGACCTCCTGGCGAGAGGCGTCAGAAATCTGAAGTAATTGGCCGGTCCGGTTCCCAGGGGACTCCGGGCGGAAGGCATACCCGTTGCAGGGATATCACTGGGGCTCTGTCCGCGGAGCGGAAGTCCGCGGCCGGCGACCCCGGGAGTATAGGAGGAGCGTCCTTATGCGAAAGATCAGTCTGAGCCAAATCGTGACGGTCATCGCCGTCGTGGCATGCCTGCTGCCTGGTGTCGCTGCCGCAGCCGACAACTACAAGGGCTATGCGAAGGGCGATGCCCTGATCACGGCCCAGGAACTCAAGCAGTTGATGGATGCCAAAGACCCGAACCTGCTGATTCTGGCCGTGGCCGACATCGCCGAGTATCGCCTGCCCGGGCATGTCCCCGGCGCGATCCGGGTCTGGAGGCCAGACTACGAGATTCCGAAGGGTGGGAAGTATGCCTTTGAGGGCATGATGCTGGAGCAGGCCGAGTTCCAGGCGTTCGCCCGGAAGTTCGGCGTCAACAACGACACCAAGCTCATCATCTACGACCATCAGTACGATTCCACCCGCCTCTGGTGGGGCTTCTTCATCTACGGCAAGACGGCCCGCGTGCTCGACGGCGGCTTCCAGGCATGGAAGGCAGCCGGCTACGGCGCGGATACGCTGGCGCCCTCGAACCCGGCGCCCGGGAACTTCACGGCCAAGGCGCCCAATCCGCGCCTGACGGCAGTGATGGCCGACGTGGCGGCCGCGCAGAACAACGCCAACGTCCAGCTGTGGGACACGCGTGAGAAGACCGAGTGGACCGGCGAGGAGCTCAAGAAGGGCGCCTACCGGAAAGGCCGGATTCCCTGGGCGACTTTCTTCAACTGGAAGGAATTCAAGAAGCCGGTGACCGAAGGCGAGAAGTTCACCGAGTTCAAGCCGGCGGCCGAGGCCACGCAGGTGCTGCAGAAGTTCGGCGTGGACAAGGCGAAGGACCAGATCTTCTACTGCCAGTCAGCCGTCCGGACCACCACGCACATCTTCGTGATGTACATGCTGGGCTGGGATATGAACAAAGTGCGCAACTACGACGGCTCCTGGATCGAGTGGAGCTATCACGAGACGAACCCGGTGGTTGTCGATCCTCCCAAGTAGCGCCCGTGCGCTGAGTCTGTGACGAAGGGGCCGAGCGCCGAGCCCGGCCCCTTCGCTGTACCTGTCCCGGAGGGACCCATGCCGCAGGAAGTCGAGACTCCGTCTGCCCGGCCCGCCTCGTCGAAAAACTGGCCCAAGCTGGTGGCGGCAGCCGTCGTCGTGGTCGCCGGTATCCTGGCGGCGCGTCAGCTCGGCGCGTTCGAACTGCTGAGCCTCGAGAACGTCGATCGTCTCGACGCGTGGTTTCGCGGGTTCGGCATCTGGGCGCCGGTCATCTTCGTGACCGTGTGGATCCTGGCGTGCCTCTTCTTCCTGCCCGGGCTGCCTGTCACGATCGTCGGCGCACTGATTTTCGGGCCGATTCAGGGGACGATTTACAGTATCATCGGCGCCACGCTCGGCGCCACGGCCGCCTTCCTGACCGGCCGATACGCGGCCCGGGGCATTGTCGAAGGCCTGCTCGCCAAGAACGAGAAACTGCGGCTGATCGACGACGGGGTCAGAACCCAGGGCTGGCGCATGCTGATGATCACGCGCCTTGTGCCGCTGTTCCCCTTCAATGCCCAGAACTACGTCTACGGGCTGACCCAGATTTCGCTCGGTACCTACGTTGTCGTGTCATTCCTCTGCATGCTGCCGGCCTGCATCGCCTTCAACTTCGCGGCGGGCGCCGTCCGGGCCGGGCAGTTCGGCAAGTTCTTTCTGTACCTGGCCGTGGCCGGCCTCGTGTTCGTCGTCCTCTCGCTGATTCCAGGGTGGATCAAGAAGCGGTACGGCGGGGCCGCGGGCCTGTCGGACGACTCCAGCAAGACCGGCGCAGCCAGGTAGACGCCAGCCCGGCAGACGGCGATCCACGGCTCCCTGGAGGACCCATGATGCAGTTGGCGCTCGTTGCGTTCGTGTGGCTCGCGGTGCTCGTGTGCGTCGCCGGGTGCGCGTGGCGGGCCTGGCGCTACGCGAGCGCGCCGGTGCACCTGCGCTGGGATCTCTACCCCGTGGCCCACGAGACGGCGAAGCGGCGCGCGTACGGCGGGGGACACTACGAAGAGCGTGAATGGTGGACGCACCCGCGGGTGACCAGCCTGACGGGCGAGGCCATCGCCATGCTGGAGGAGATCCTGGTGCTGCGCGGCGTGTGGCTGAACAACCGCCGGGTGTTCTGGGGCTCCCTGCCGTTCCACTGGGGACTCTACCTGCTGCTGGCGACGACGGCCGGCATCGCGGCCGGCGCCCTCGGATTCAGGGCCCCGTGGTTCGCGACACTGCTTGGCGTTGTCGCCGTCCTCGGAGGGACCCTCCTCCTCATCGGCTCGAGCGTGCTGCTCCGGCTGCGCGCGCGGGACCGCGGGCTGCGCCGCTATACCACCAGGCTGGACCGCCTCAACCTGGCCGTCTTCGCCGTGCTCGGGGCGCTCAGCGCCGCCGTGGCGGCCGGGCCCGGCGGCATCGAGAGCGTGTGGCGCGCCGTCGCGCGCGTGGCCGTCTGGCAGGCGCCGGAAGCCGGGGCCCTCCTCTCGGCGCAGATGGCCCTGGCGAGCGTCGTGCTGATCTACCTGCCGTTCACGCGCATGGTACACTTCTTCGCGAAGTACTTTCTGTATCACGACGTGCGCTGGGACGACCGGCCGCTCGAGGCGGGCAGTACGATGGAACGCCGGGTCCAGGCCGCGCTGAACTTCGGGGTCGGCTGGTCGGCCGACCACATCGAATCCGGACGAACGTGGGCCGAGGTGGCCACCAGCGCGCCGCCGACGCCCGGGAAACGACCATGACCCATCAGCCTCCACCGACGTTTCATTCGCCAGAGGATGTCGACCGCTTCATCGCCGAACACCACGGCCTCGACGTCGACGCCCTCCTTCCGCTCCCGTTCCCGTACCACGACTGGCGCGACACGGCCATTCCCTCGATCTCGGCCGAGCAGCAGTCGCGGTTCGAGGTCGGCCCCGACGGCGTCTCGGCCCTGCGGATTCCCAAGCCGGCCACCGAGGAGGAACGGCAGGCGGCCGTGGCGAAGTTCCTCGACGGTCTGAGAAAGCTGTTCACCAAGGAGAACAACTGGACGTTCCTCGAGCCGCTCATGCTCTCGATGGAGAACTGCGTCCAGTGCCACACCTGCAGCCAGTCGTGCCCGATCTACACGACGGCCGGGGGTCCTGAAATCTACCGCCCGTCGTTCCGGCCCGAGGTGCTGCGCTCGATCGTCGACCGGCACCTCACGACCGGCGGGGCCCTGCGCGCCTGGCTGAACGGCGAGGACAGCCGCCTCGACTGGGACGCCCTCGTCCAGCTGGCCGAGCTCTCCTACCGCTGCACGCTGTGCCGGCGCTGCGCGCAGGCGTGCCCCATGGCCGTCGACAACGCCCTGCTCACGCGGGAAATCCGCAAGCTGTTCAGCCAGGAACTCGGCATCCACATGCCCGAGCTGCACGAATCCGGCACGCTCAAGCAGCTGTCGTCCGGCTCGTCGACCGGCCTCAACCCGGCCGGCCTGCGCGACATCATCGAGTTCGCCGAGGAGGACATCCGCGAGAAGACGGGGCTCTCCATCACCATCCCGTTCGACGTCGAGGGCGCGGAATACCTGGTGATGCACAACGCCGGCGAGTTCCTGTCCTGGCCGGAGAACCTCCAGGCATTTGTCATCATCCTTGAAGTGGCGGGCGTGAGCTGGACGCTCTCCAGCGAGCTGCTCGGATACGACTCGGTCAACTACGGCCTGTTCTACGACGATGTGCAGTACGCGCGCATCGCGCTCAAGCACCATGCCGTGGCGCGCAACCTGGGCGTCAAGAAGCTGCTGATGGGGGAGTGCGGGCACGCGCACAAGGCCGCCATGCCGATTGCCGACCGCGTGGTGCCGCGGGACCTGTACGTGCCCGCCGAGAGCTTTCTCGTCCTGCTGGAGGATCTCGTCGTCAACGAGAAGATCATGCTCGACCCCGCCAGGAACGATTTCCCCGTGACGCTGCACGACCCCTGCAACATCACGCGCTCGATGGGCATCGTGCAGCCGCAGCGGGAAATCCTGAAGCGGATCGCCCCGCGGTTCCGCGAGATGTACCCCCACGGCGTCGACAACTTCTGCTGCGGCGGCGGCTCCGGGTTCGCGGTCAACAACTCGATGAACTTCCCCGAGTGGCGGACGCGCGTAGCGGGCCGGATCAAGGTCCGCCAGATCCTCGAAGCCTTCGCCGACACCATCGGCCCGGAGACCAAGAAATACGTCTGCGCGCCCTGCTCGAACTGCAAGGGGCAGATCCGCGACCTGCTGCGCTACTACGACACCTGGGACCGCTGCGGCATCCTCTATGGCGGGCTGGTCGAACTGGTCGTCAACGCGATGGTCGGTTCTTGACCTCATCCACCACCACGCCCGCCGGTACAGCTGTTCGATATCGCTGCAGGGCGTAGGGCTTCTCGTGCAAGATGGCGATCTGGCCCAGGGGAACGCCCGACTTCGCCAGCGCATCGATCTCCCGGCTGACGAACTCGCGCTCTTTCTCCCAGGCATCAAAACTGCGAACCAGGGGCAAATCCCC
>JAWOGY010000102.1:0-5253 GCA_046496425.1 Vicinamibacterales bacterium | reverse complement strand
GCTTCTTGATCAGGGTCCACGCCGCGTCAATCGGGTTGAAGTCGTGGGAGTAGGGCGGCAGGTAGCGCACGGTGGCCCCCGCGGCTTCGATCAGGTCGCGCACCTGCCGGGCTTTGTGGGCGGCGAGATTGTCCATGACGACGACGTCGCCCCGGCGCAGGCGGCGGACAAGCCGCCGCCGCACCCACGTGACGAAGCGTCCCGCCGTCATCGCGCCCCAGTGCGTGCCCAGCGCCAACCACTCGTCGATCCGGATCGCGCCGACCAGTGTCAGGTTGTCGCCCCAGTTCCGGGGCCGGGGCTCGATCAGTTCCGTGCCTCGGGGCAGCCAGGCGTGCGACCGCCCCATCGCCAGATTCGCGCCAGATTCATCGAGAAAGACCAGGCGGTGCGGATCTACGCCAGCGATCCACCGGCGGAAGGTGCGTCGCTCCGCTTGGACGCTCGCACGATCCTGTTCGACCGGCCGCGATCGTTGTATTTGAAGACGTATCCGGTTCGCTGCAAGGCGCGCAAGATGCTGGACCGGTGGACACGGACCGGGGCCGCGACGGCCGCGTTGTACGCCCGCGTCAGATCGTCGGTGGTGCGATCGGGGCGCTCGCTGATCAAGCGATGCAAGGCCGTCAGATCCACCGGGGAGCGCCAGCCTCCGCCCCGGTCGAGGGGCGCCACGGTCCCCAGTTCCCGGGCACGCTGGACCTAGCGGACCAGGGTGTTGATCCCAATGTCGAAATGATCGGCCACTTGGCGATACGTTTCGGTGGACGTCTCGTACGCGCGCACGGCTCGCTCCCGGAGAGCGACCGGATACGGATTCGCCATGCACGTAATAGATCACAGCTGGATCACCAATTCAAGTGAGTTCTGGGTCTAGACCATATGGAATGACCGGCTCGCAGTCGCTATTGTTGGTGTGTTCACGCGCCAACAGGTGGCGGAAGCCACCACGATTCGCGGGTTGATCAGTTACGGGATCAGCGCCGCACACGAGAGGAGCCGGCCATGGCGGACGTTATCACGTACGTGGGGCTGGATGTGCATCAGGCGTCGATCGCGGTGGCCCGCCTGACGGGCCGGGACCGCACGCCCGAGATCTGGGAGATCCCGAACGACCGCCCGGCGGTGCGCCGCCTGGCGCGGAAACTGCGGCGCGAGCCGTCGGGCGCCCTCGCGTGCTGCTATGAAGCCGGCTCGTGCGGGTATGCGGTGCAGCGACAGTTGATCGCCGAGGACGTGCCCTGCCAGGTCATTGCGCCGGCGTTGATGCCGCGCAAGCCGGGGGATCGAGTCAAGACGGATCGTCGCGATGCGCGCAAACTCGCGGAGTTGGTGCGCGCGGGCTTGCTGACGGCGGTGCATCCCCCCACGCCCGCAGACGAATCGGCCCGGGACTTGGTGCGGGCGCGCGACGATGCGCGGGTCGATCGGCAACGGTGTCCGCATCGGTTAGGGAAGCTCTTGCTCCGCCGCGGACTCCGGCCGCCGGGCCGGGCGTGGGCGCAGGCGCAGACCCGCTGGATCGACAGCCTGACCTGGGAGCACGACACCGAGCGCCGGGTCGTGGAGGATTATCGGTTGGCGCTCGCGCAGATCGAGGCACGGCTGCAGGCCCTCGATGCCGCGCTGACCGAGTTGGCGGCCACGCTGCCCTATCGCGAGGCGGTCGGGTGGCTCCGGTGCTTTCGCGGGATCGACACGCTCACCGCGATCACCATTCTGGCGGAACTGCATGACGTGCGGCGCTTCCCGTCGGCCCGCGCCTTGATGGCGTACCTCGGGGTAGTGCCGGGCGAGCACCCGAGCGGCGAGACCACGCGCCGAGGCCGGGTCACGAAGACGGGCAACGCCCTGGTGCGGCGCGTGCAGATCGGAGCCGCGTGGCAGTATCAGCATCGCCCGGGCATTGGGAAGGGCCTGGCCCAGCGCCGGGTCGGCCAACCGGCGCGGGTGATGGCGATCGCCGATCAGGCGCAACAGCGCCTATGCGAGCGCTTCCGTCTCCTGGCGCTGACACGGATGCCACCGCCAAAGATCGCGGTGGCCGTGGCGCGGGAACTGGACGGCTTCGTCTGGGCGGTCCTGCAGGGTCCGTCCGCAGCCACGAACCGAGGATAACGCCCCCCACGCCGCACCCGGACGTGGAGATCGACGTGCGAAGACGACGGATGACCAATGGCACGATATCGAGGATGGGCGGTTTGGCTCTGCGGCACGGTCGGCAACGACCCGGACGCGCGGTCCTGGACTGCCACCCCTCTCGACGGATCACTGTCATGCGTGCGCTGCCGCGGTTCGCCGCGGTAATCACCGGATATCAGCGTGACGCGTCGTCGAAGCGCCCGTCGATCTCCGTCGTTTTGGCGCACCGCGCCACGGCCCCGGACGCCCGTGGCCCCTGCCGCAGCCGTGGACGCGGCAGCACGCGCCCACCACTGCTTGGAAGACGCGCGGCGGCTTCCACAGGGACCACCGGCCCTTGACACAGGGTCATTCCATATCAGCCGATTCTTCGCGTCTGACGGGTTCGAAAATCTTAGTTCATTACGAAGTTGAGTCTACGGCGGTTTCGGTCACCCGCAAGGTGCAGCCCCGAGGGCGAAACCCTCTGAGAATCCGGTGAGTACGATGCTCGGTAGAGTCCAACCAAAACGCGTCGACCTTCTGCTAAGCATTGAGGCCGCGGTCGAGATCGCCCCGCGCGCGCGGGCACTGTACCGTTACTGGACGAACACGACCTTCCCTCTCGGCACGATCTCTGGCGCGAGGCGCTCCTCGCGCGGCTTGCTTCACTTTCGTCGAGGGCACGCCGAGCTCGAGGGGCTGATCTTCGTCATCCGCGCGAGAACCACGGGGTGTTGTTGACAAGTGATCTGTCCGCTCCGTTTTGACAAGTGATCTGACCGCTTCCGTTAAAGTGACGCCTGTGGACGCTGTGGGCGGGCCCCGCGGAGCGTCCCGGCCCTCAGACCACGGCCACCCCATCGTCCTGATGGAGCTGGCGCGACTGCTGAACGCCGTCCTCTCCCTCGTCGCGTTCTACGGCGACTTCGACGTTGGCGGCTTCGTCACGCTGGCCGTGGCGGCGCTGTTCGCGGCGCATGCGTTCGCCGTGGTGCGCGGCGTCGGTGCCGGCACACAGCAACGGCGCGTCCGCGACTCGGACCTCGCGTGACCGCCGAACGCGATGATCCACGCGCCGTCCGTCCTCTGCTTCCCTTTCCCGGTCCGGGCAGGCACTATAGCTGGGAGAGGAGTTGCCCGTGACGTCTGTCGCGTTCGGTCTGTTCACGCTCGCGCTGCTGATCCCATCGGTCGTCCTCCACGAGCTGGCGCACGGGTACGTCTCGCTCCGCCACGGCGACCCCACCGCGAGGGACGCGGGCCGGCTGTCGCTCAACCCGCTGCGGCACGTCGACCCCTTCGGCACGGTCCTGCTGCCGCTGCTCCTGTGGAGCGCCGGCGCGCCGGTGTTTGGCTACGCGAAGCCGGTGCCGGTCAACCCGGCGCACTACGCCGACCTGCGCCACGGGCAGCTGGCCACGGGACTGGCCGGGCCGGCCGCCAACCTGGCGCTGGCCGTCCTGGGCGCCGGCGTGGCGTGGACGGCGTGGCTCCTCGGCGCAGCCGAGAGTGAGGCGATGGGCTGGCTGTGGCTCGTGGGCGCCGCGTTCACCCAGGTGAACCTGGTGCTGATGTTCTTCAACCTGATCCCGATCCCGCCCCTCGACGGCTCGAGCGTCGTGCCGCTCTTCCTCTCGAACCGGGGCCTCTACGCCTACTACCGGTTCCAGCGCTACGCCTTCCCGCTGCTCATCGCCCTGCTGTGGGGCGTGCCGGCGGTCTTCCAGGTCGATCCGATCGGCGCCTACTTCAGGCACACGGTCGACCCGCTCTTCAACCTGCTCGTGCCTCAGTAGCGGCCGGCGCCTGCTGCGTTAAGATCGGGCGCGGAAACTGCCATGCGCCAGGCGTTCGTCGTCTGCGTCATCGCGCTCCTCGCGGGGGGCGCGCTCATCGTCATCGCCACCTCCGGGCGGATCGTCGCCCTGTCGGTTGGAGGCGCGGTCGTGCTGGTAGGCGTCCCTCTCATGGCGCTAGCCCGGGTCCAGATTGGAAGGGCCTTCGCTGTGGCGCCGAAGGCGAAGGCGCTCGTCACGCACGGGCTGTACGCACGAATCCCGCACCCGATCTACGTCTTCTTCGACCTGACCCTGCTCGGGGTCGTGATCGCGCTGCGGCAGCCGTGGCTCGTGGCCCCGTGGCTGGCGCTTGTCGCGATCCATGCCTGGGCCGCGCGGCGGGAAGCGCGGGTGCTCGAGCGCGCGTTCGGCGACGCGTACCGGCAGTACCGCGCGAAGACGTGGTGGTGAGGGCGGCTTCGCTGGAAACGTCGGACAGCGGCGAACACTCGCCCTCGGCCAAGGAGAAGTGCCCGTGGTTACCGCGGCACGGGCGCTCCCGTCACCGACGACACCATCTTCGCGGCCGCCTCCCTCACCAAGCCGTTCTTCGCGTACTACGTGATGAAGCTTGCCGGCGAGAAGGTGCTGAGCCTTGATCGGCCGCTCGCCGAGTACCTCCCGCCCGCGAAGAGCGCCGCGATTCTCGGCCACCCCCTCGACGAGCCGGGCTTCCGCCGCGAGTGGTTCGAGAAGGTCACGGCCCGGCACGTCCTCAGCCATTCGGCCGGCTTCCCGCATGGCGAGCCGGGCAAGCCGTTTCCCCTCGCCTTCGAGCCCGGAACGAAATGGAAGTACTCGGCCGACGGCTACTTCTACCTCCAGCGCGTGGTCGAGCATCTCAGGGGCGGCGCGCTCGACACGCTGATGCAGAAGGAGGTGCTCGAGCCGCTGGGCATGACCCGGAGCGCGATGGTCTGGAAGGCGGGGTTCGAGCCCGTGATGGCGTCGGGCCACGGCCTGCTCGGCCGGCCCGAGGCGACGCGCCGGAAGACGGAGGCCCATGCCGGCGCGAGCCTCTACACGACGGCCGGCGACTACGCCAGGTTTCTCTGCGCCGTCATGAACGGCGAGGGCCTCAGGCCCGAGACGCTGAAGGAGATGATCGCGCCCCGGATCGACATGGGCACGACGAAGGGCCTCGGCTGGTCCCTCGGGTTCGGCACGCAGTCGGACGCAAACGGCCTCGCCCTCTGGCAATGGGGCGACTACGGCATCTTCCGCCACTACGCGATCGCCTACCCCGGCAGCCGGACAGGCGTCGTGTACTTCACGAACAGCTTCTACGGCC
>JAWOGY010000029.1:0-4318 GCA_046496425.1 Vicinamibacterales bacterium | reverse complement strand
GGATGATCAGGTAGTACGGGATGATGCCGAGGACGGGCGGGATCATCAGCGACGCGACGACCATTCCGAACAGCACGTTCTTGAAGCGGAACTGGTACATCGCGAAGGCGAAGCCTGCCAGGCTGGCGAAGAACATCGTGAAGATGGTGGCCAAACCCGCGATGTAGAAGCTGTTCCAGATGTTGCGCAGGAAGGGGAGGCGCGCGAGCAGCGCATCGTAGTTGCGCTGCAGGGCCTCGCCGAACCACAGCGGTGGCGGCGCCGAGAAGATGTCGGTCTGCAGGTGGGTGGCCAACACGAACATCCAGTAGAAGGGGAAGAGCGTCAGCAGCGCCAAAGCCCCGAGCAGCAGGTACATCAGCGTGCGGCCGACCCGGGCGCCGAGGCCGCGCTCGGCGACGACGTGGGCATCGTTCTTGAGGGCGGTGCGCATCAGTCCCTCGTCTCCAGGCCGGAACGGCCGAAGAAGCGGAAGTGGATCAGCGTGAGGGCGCCGATCAACAGGACCAGCAGCCAGGCGATGGCGGCCGCCGTACCCATCTCGAGCCAGTTGAAGCCGGTTCGGTAGAGGTACATGACCACCGTCATGCCGGCCTGCGAGCTGCCGCCGGTGCCGTCCGTGAGGATGAAGGGCTGGTCGAACAGCTGCAGGTTGCCGATGATCGTGAGCGAGACGGCGAAGAAGATCATCGGGCGTAGCAGCGGCAGCGTGATGCGGAAGAACGATTGGCGCGCGTTCGCGCCGTCGATCGAGGCCGCCTCGTAGTAGTCCTTGGGGATCGTGGCCAGGCCGGCGGCGTAGAGCACGACGTTGAAGCCGAAGTACTGCCAGATCACCAGGATCGAGATCGCCGGTTTGATGTTGGGCGCGCGGCCGAGCCAGTTGATGGGCAGGCTGTCGGCCATGCCGCCGAACAGCCAGGCGCTCCACGGCGCGGTGGCGAGGTACTGCAGGGTCTGGTTCAGGATGCCGAACTGGGTGCCGAAGATCGTGAGGAACACCAACGACACCGCGACGGCCGAGGTGATGAAGGGCAGGAAGTAGGCGGCGGTGAGCGGGTGCCGGAAGCGGCGGATGCCGCGCGACAACGCGAACGCGAGCGGGATCGCGAGGACGTGCTGCGGCACGCCGCTGGCGACGGCGATCCACAGGGTATTGGTGATCGAGCGCCAGAACCAGGGATCGTCCATCAGCCAGACGTAGTTCTCGAGGCCGACGTAGCGCATCGTTCCGAGGCCCTGGACGGGGTTCCACACCTGCAGCGAGAGGTAGAGCGAGAACACGATGGGGAACAGGCCGAAGACCGCGAACAGGAGGAAGAACGGGCTGATGAAGATATAGGGCGCATAGCGCCTTTGGAACTTGTCGACGCGGGTGCTCCAGGGGAGCGGTGGCGTTCCGGAGGCGGTCGGTTTGGCCATGGTGTGACCTCGTGCCGTGGGGGGCGCGGGGCCCCCCACGGTGTTCGATGGCGTGTTGGGTCAGCGGCGGACGCGACGCTCCACGAGCGCCTGGGCCTCGTCGAGGGCGGACTGGACGTCGCGGCCCTCGTTGAGGACCTCGGTCAGTGCCGAGTTCCAGATCTCCTGGGCGACCATGTCACCCGGGAAGGTGAGGACGCCGGGGATGCGCTCGGCGACGCTGGCGAACAGCTCGCGCGCGGGCTGGCCGGCGAGGAACTCGAGCGGCTCGGCGAACATCGGGTCGTCGTAGGTGACGGGCATGGCCGGGAAGGCGTTGATCGACGCGAAGGCCGCGAGCTGGACGTCGGGGCGGGTGGTCAGGAACTTCACCAGCTCCCACGCCAGGTCGAGCTTGTCGGCAGACGTCTGGTTGGGGATGCCGTAGAACGAGCCGCCCCAGCTCAGCAGACGGCCGTCGGGGATCTCGGAGGCGCCCCACAGGCCACTGGTCTCGGGGGCCATCCAGGTCTGCAGGTGGCCGCCGAGCCACGCGCCGGAGAGCTCCGTCGCGGTGGTGCCCTGGCGGAAGGCCTCGTACCACTCGTTGGACCAGGAGCCGATCTGGGCGTCGAGGTCCTCGTCGCGGATCTGCTTGGCCACGCGGGCGGCGGCCAGGAAGCGCTCGCTGTTCAGCAGCGGGTTGCCCTCGCCGTCGAAGTAGATGCCCGAGCCGGCGGGGATGTCGCTGCGGATCAGCGCGTCGGCCGCCGAGGCGGCGGAGGCGATCAGGAACACGTTGTGCAGCTTCAGCGCCCGGCCGTACTCGAGGTAGGCGTCGATGCTGGAAGTGACTTCCTCGATGGTCGTGCCGACGGTCTCGAGGTGGTCGCGGCGGTAGTACATGACGCCGGGGCCGATGTCGGTCGGCAGCGCGATCTGGCGACCGTCGGCGGTGCGGCCCTGCGACCAGGCGTACTCGACGAACTGGTCCTCGTACTGGTCGGCGTTGAAGGGCTCCGCGCTGAGGTCGCGCAGGCCGCCCTCGGCGACGAAGCGAGCGATGTAGCCGATCTCGACCGCGACGACGTCGGGCGCGCCGGAGCCGGTGGCGAGGTAGGTGACGAGCGCGTCGTGGTGGTCGCCGTAGCCGAGGGTGCGGATGTCGAGCGTCACGCCGGGGTTCTCGGCGACGAACTGGTCCAGGACGCGCTCGAGGTGCTCGTTCAGGGGCTCGAACAGCCCGACGGTCAGGGTCGTCTGGGCGAGGGCGACGGAGGCGGTCAGCAGGCTCGCTAGGGCCAGGGCCAAGAGCTTCTTCATGGGTTTCCTCTCACGCGGGTGTGTGCCCCGAATGCGGGGCGGCGACGGACTCACGTTCCACCAACACGGGTTCGAACCGAAGGGTCACCTCCTCCCTGGCGGCGATGCCGAGTCGAGCGAGCGCGAGTGAGGCCGCCGCCTGGCCCATCTCCTGGAGCGGTTGGCGCACCGTCGTGAGCGACGGGACCAGGTAGTTGGCGAGCAGGGTGTCGTCGAAGCCGACGACGGACACGTCGTCGGGCACGCGCAGCCCGGCGTCGCGCAGGGTGCGCATGGCCCCTGCGGCGCTCTGGTCGTTGGCGGCGAAGACGGCCGTGAACGGCTGCCCGCCCTCGAGCAGTTGCCGCATGGCGCGCTGGCCCCCCTGCTCGACGAAGCCGCCGTCGGCGACCAGCGACGCGTCGAACGGGATGCCGTGGTCTGCGAGGGCCTGGAGATAGCCGGTGAAGCGGTCGCGGGCGTCCTGGATCGACGGCAGACCGGCGATGTGCGCGATGCGCCGATGCCCCCGGTCGAGCAGGTGCCGGGTGGCCAGCTCACCTCCGGCGACGTTGTCGAGGAAGACGCAGCGATCCGCGAGGCCGTCGATGTAGCGCCCGACCACGATGATCGGTACGCCGTGCCGCGACCAGGCAACGACCTCCGCGTCCTCGGCGCCATCGAGTTGCAGGATGAGGGCGTCGCTGCGGCGCTGACGGAGGAACTGGAACGCTTTGCGCTCGCGCTCCGCGCGCGCATGGCCGCTCGAGACCAAGATGTGCATGCCGTGCCGCTCGGTGACGCTCTCGATGCCCTGGAGGATGCCGCCGTAGACGGCGCTCGACACCTCACTGACGACGACGCCGATGCCCCCGGAGCGGTTGGTGGCCAGGCTGCGGGCGAACGCGTTGGGCTGGTATCCCAGCTCGGCGATGACGGCCAGGACCGCCCCGCGCGTCGTTTCGCTCACCCCGGAGCCACCGTTGATCACGCGTGAGACCGTCGCCGGTGAGACACGCGCCCGCTGCGAGACGTCCCTGATGGTCGCCAATTCTTAGACTCCCTTTGGAACCGCTTTCGTTCATGCTAGGGCATAGCTGATCGCGATGTCAACAGGTGGGTGTCCCGTCCGTTTCTTGGGGTTCGACGGTCACCGGCCGGCGGCTCCGCACGCCCGTCCTGCGGCTCGTTCCCGTCGCCCGAGTCGGGTAGCCTCGGGCATGGCCGACCTCGAGATCGCGACCCACCGTTTCGGCACGACGCCCGACGGCCGTCCCGTCACCCGCCTCGACATCGCCGCGCCCGACGGCAGCGGCGTATCGCTGTGCGACCTCGGCGCCGCCGTGCTCGAGGTGCGCGTGCCCGACCGCGAGGGGCGGATCGCCAACGTGGTCCTCGGCCACCGCGACCTGGCGGGCTACCTGGCGAACGCGCCCTACTTCGGCGTCGTGGTCGGCCGCTGCGCCAACCGCATCGGTGGCGCAGCCTTCGAGCTCGACGGCCGCGCGGTGCAACTGGCGGCGAACGAGGGGCCGAACCAGTTGCACGGGGGGCCGGGCGGGTTCCACGCCCGCGGGTGGCAGATCGGGTCGAGGGAGGGCGGGGCCGAGCGGGC
>JAWOGY010000182.1:0-15504 GCA_046496425.1 Vicinamibacterales bacterium | reverse complement strand
GCCGGCCCGGCCGTCACCCCCGTCGCGGCGCGCCGCCCCCGGCTCCCGGGCGGGCGGCGACAGCCGGTCGAGGCGGTCGAGGTAGGTGTGGGCCAGATCATGAGGTTCGCCGCTCTCGACGGCCGTCGAGAGCAGCCGGCGCGCCGCCGGGCCGTCTCCGCGGTCGAGCGCCGCCACGCCTTCCTCCACGAGTTCTTCCGTCGTGCGAAGGCGCTCGGCGAGCGCGCCCCTCGCGCGTTCGATGTACGCGCGCGCGCGCTGGTGGCCCCGATCGAGGAACAGCACCCGTCCCCAGATGTTGATGGCTTCCTGGTAGCGGCCGTCGAAGTACTGCTCGAGCCCGGCGAGCAGCAGTTCATCGATCTTCGCGTCGCGATCCAGGTCGGGCTGGAGGGTGTCGTCTCCCGGCGCGTCGATGGATCGTGGTTCGGCCATGCGGATGTGCTCGGGAAGCGATTATACGCCAGACTCAGTCGCCGTCCTCGTCGCGCTCGCCGCCGCGGGGCGGCGCGATTCCGAGGGTGCGCATCTTGCGGTAGAGGTTGCTCCGCTCGACGCCCAGCGCTTCGGCGGTGCGGGAGATGTTGCCCTGCTGACGCGCGAGCGCCTTCAGGATGTAGTCGCGCTCGAAGGCGTCGCGGGCGTCGTGCAGTCGCCGCATGTCGTCGGCGGCCTCGGCCGGCGCGGGCCTTCCGCTGCCGCCCAGGAACGCGAGGTCCTGCGCGGTGATCACCTCGCCGGGCACCATGATCATCAGCCGCTCGATCACGTTCCGGAGCTCGCGGACATTGCCCGGCCAGCCGTACTGCACCAGCACCGCCGCCGCCGACGGGTCGAGGCTCTTGAGGCGCCGCCCGTACTCGCGCGCGAACAGCCGCATGAAGTGCTCCGACAGCAGCGGGATGTCCTCCTGGCGCTCGCGCAGCGGCGGCACGAAGATGGGGATGACGTTGAGACGGAAGTACAGGTCCTCCCGGAACCGCCCGGCCCTGATCTCCCCGGTCAGGTCCTTGTTGGTGGCCGCGAGCACGCGCGTGTCGACGCGGATGCGGGCCGCGCCGCCGACCGGCTCGACCACCTGCTCCTGCAGGGCCCGCAGGACCTTCGCCTGGGTCTTGAGGCTCATGTCCCCGACCTCGTCGAGGAAGATCGTGCCGCCGTCGGCGAGTTCGAACTTCCCGCGCCGGTCCGACACGGCGCCGGTGAAGGCGCCGCGGACGTGGCCGAACAGCTCCGACTCGATGAGCTCCTCGGGGATGGCAGCGCAGTTCACCTCGACGAACGGCCCGCCGCGCCGCCGGCTGAGGGCGTGGATCGACCGCGCCACCAGTTCCTTGCCGGTCCCGTTCTCGCCCGAGATGAGCACGCGGCCATTGGTGGGCGCCGCCATCGCCACCTGCTCGCGCAGCTGGCTCATCGCGTACCCCTCGCCGACCATCTTCAGGTCCTGGTCCACGCGGGCCCGGAGCTGGCGGTTCTCCACTTCGAGGCGCTGCTGGCGGAGGGCATTGCTGACGACGAGCACGGTCTTCTCGAGCGACAGCGGTTTTTCGATGAAGTCGAACGCGCCGATTTTGATCGCCTTCACCGCCGACTCGATGTTGCCGTGCCCGGAGATCATCACCACCGGGGTGTCCACCTGCCGGTCGCGCAGCCGCTGGAGCGTCACGAGCCCGTCGATGCCGGGCAGCCAGATGTCGAGCAGGATTACGTCGTACGCGGCCCTCGTGAGCCGGTCGAGGCAGGCTTCCCCGCTGTCGACGGCATCGACCTCGTAGCCCTCGTCGCGCAGGACGCCGATGAGCGCCGCGCGGACGCCCGGCTCGTCGTCCACGATCAGGACGGCTGCTTTCACGTCGTCTCCGTTCCGGCCGGCGCCTCGCGGTCGCCGCACGGCAGCTCGATGGTGAACCGCGTGCCCCGCGGCTCGTTGGCGCCGACATCGACCGAACCGCCGTGCTCGGCGACGATCCGCCGCACGATCGCGAGCCCGAGCCCGCTGCCGCGCTTCTTCGTCGAGTAGTAGGGCATGAACAGCTTGTCCCGCTCCCCGGGGGCGATGCCGGGCCCGTCGTCCGCCACGATGATGCGGGCCAGGCTTGCGGCGGCGTCGTGCTGGGTTTCGACGACGATCAGCCCCTGCTGGTTGAGCGCCTCGATCGCGTTGTCGACGAGGTTGATGACCACACGGCGGATCTGATCGGGATCGAGGCGCACCGGCGGCAGCGACACGGCGAACAGCGTCGCGATGCGCACGTGCGCGAAGAGCCCCTCGTAGAGCCCCAGCGTGCCCGCGAGCAGCTGATGCACGTCCGTGGGCACGCGCCTGGGCGACGGCATGCGGGCGAATTGCGAGAACTCGTCCACCAGCGTCTTGAGCGCCTCCACTTCCCCGACGATCGTCCCGGTGCACTCCTCGACCAGTTCGCGCACCGGCGCCGGCGCGCCGGAGAACTGGCGCTGGAGGCGCTGGGCGCACAACTGGATCGGCGTCAACGGGTTCTTGATTTCGTGCGCGAGGCGCCGGGCCACTTCGCGCCAGGCCGCCACTTTCTGCGCCCGGATGAGCGGCGTGATGTCGTCAACGACCAGCACCCGGCCCTCGAGCTCGCGGCCGTCGCCGCGCAGGGGCGTGGCGGCCAGCGCGAGCTGCAGCTCCCGGCCGTCGCGGTTGAGCACGATTTCCTGCGCCGGCCACTCCTTGCCCGCCACGCAGGGCGCGGTGGCCAGCTCCGCCAGCGGCTTCAGGTCGGGCGCGCCGAACACCTCCTCGGCAGGTTTGCCGGGGGCGCCCGCGTCGAGCCCGAGCAGCGCCGAGGCGGCGGGGTTCAGGATCCCGATGCGCCCGGCCGCGTCGATGGTGATGACGCCGGTCGCGACCCGATCGAGGACCGCCTCGGTGAACAGCCGGCGGTCCTCCACCTCGGCGTGCTTCCGCTGCAGATCGACGCTCGACTGTTCGAGGGCCCGGCGGCTGGCCGCGAGCTCGTCCGCCATCGTGTTGAACGCATCGACGAGCGAGCCGAACTCGTCGACCGTCTCGCGCTCCAGCCGGTGCTCGAAATGGCCGGCCCCGATCTCGCGGGCCGCGGCGGCCAGCATCTGGACCGGCCGTGTGATGCGCTTGGCCAGGTAGAGCCCCATCCAGGTCGCACTGACGAGGATGAGCAGCGTGACCATCAGGAAGAACGACAGATAGACGCCGGTCAGCGCCGGTTTGAACACGCGCAGCTGGGTGTACGACTCGAACGCCCGCGTCATGCCCCGCGCGCGGTCCGCCATCTCGCCGGTGAGCCGCACCGATCCGACCACCACGCCCGTCGCGGTCTGGTCCGGCCGGCGCACGACGGACGCGGCGCGGATGAACTCTCCGCCGCTCGCGAGGGGTTCCCGCATCCAGGCGTCCGGCTGGCCGCTGGCCGCGCGGGCCGCGAGCCGCTCGGAGGTGTCGCGGCTCTTCACCGGCCCGGCGGCGGCCGAGGCCACGTCCACCACCGGCACCGGCTGCGGGAGTCCGTCGGCGCCGGGCACGAGCCGGTACACCTCGACCAGCGTCAGCCGCTGGTCGGTGACCGACCCGGCAATCGCGTCGCGCAGTGCGCGCAGGTCCGAGGTCCCGAGATCCGCGGCACCGAGGCTCCGGGCGAGGCGCGATGTCTCGTCGGACACCTGCCGCTGCCGGTCGTGGTAGTACTCGCTTGCGATCCGCTGGGCCGAGTCGAGCATTTCGTCCATCGGCGCGTTGAACCAGCGGTCGACGCTGTTGAAGATCAGCTGGCTTCCCACCAGCAGCACCAGGACCGCCGGGATGAGCGTCATCGCGAGGAGCACGAGGACCAGTTTCGCCCGGAACCGCGCGAACGGCAGCCCGCGCTTCCGCTCGACCAGCATCTTGATGACGCTGCGGGCGAGGACGAACACCAGGCCCACGAGCATCGTCAGGTCGACAACCGACAGCGCGTAGAGGACGAACTCGCTCAGGAAGTCCGGCGCCAGCTGGCTGGATCGGTTCAGCAGCACCATCATGCCGGCGAGCGCGACGACCAGGGCGAAGATCCCGAGGAGCACCTGCAGCGGGTTGTCGCGGAACGGCCGCCGGGGTCGGGCTGCCGCGGAGGCGGCCGGGCGCGGCGGGGCGGGTGATGCGGGCCTGGTGGCCATGTGCCGCCTGCCCGTTACGGGATGAACGTGAAGCGGGCCACTCCGCGCGCCGCGTCACGCCCCCAGGGCCAGAAAAAGAAGGTCACGCGCGGCCTTGTGCGCACGCGCACCCGCACGGAGTATTCCGCGTTCGGCTCGAGGCGGCCCGTGCTGAAGAGCGGGAGCCGGTCGAAGCCCAGGGCGAACCGCTTCACGTCCGCCTTGTCCTCGGACACCTTCGAGTCGGCGAGCCGCCCGTCGACGCTCCGGCTCAACTGGTAGCGGCGCGTCAGCGTGTCGTACTGGACGCTCGCTGAGACCGTGGCGCTGGCGAGCGTGCGGTCGAACCAGATGCCCACTTCCTCGCGCAGGTCGGCCTCGTAGGTGATGGTGGCGGCTAGGCCGGACTGGATGGCCTCCTCGAGGTCGCCCATCAAGCCCTCCGACGCTTTGGCGGACACATACACCTGGCCGTCGCGGGCCACGGCCCCCACGTCGACGCCGCGATTCCCGCCGGCCTCGGCGAGATACGCGCAGAGCACGATCGCGATCAGGCGGCCCGGCATCATTCCTTCGCGTTGATGAGATCCTTCAGCTCGACCATGAACTCGCCAATGTCGCGGAAATCGCGGTACACCGACGCGAAGCGCACGTAGGCCACCTTGTCAAGGCGCTTCAGGTCCTGCATCACGATGACGCCGATCTCGCCGGTGGCAATTTCCTTCTCGGGGCGATCCTGCAGGATGCCCTCGATCCGGTCGGCAATCGCCTCGAGCGCCGACACCGTCACGGGGCGCTTCTCGCAGGCGCGGAGCATGCCGGCAATGAGCTTCTGCCGCTCGAACCGCTCGCGCCGGCCGTCCTTCTTGATCACCATGTACGGAATATCGTCGACCCGCTCGTAGCTGGTGAACCGGCGGCTGCACTCGAGACATTCGCGCCGGCGCCGGATGACGTCGCCTTCCTTGCTCTCGCGCGAGTCGACGACTTTGTCGCCCGGGTGGCCGCAGTACGGGCACTTCATGCCGCGTCTCCCGGAGGCTCCGGCGCGGTGAGCCCCCGGACGCGGCTGAGGCTCACCCCTTCCTGGGCGAGGAAAATGGCCCCCGCGATCGTCACGGGCACGAAGGAAATCGCGTGCAGGACGACCGCCGCCCCGACCGCCCGGTCGTTGGCCACGCCGAAGAACGCCACGGCGCCGATCTGGTAGGCCTTGTGGAAGCCGCCCACCGCGCCGGGCGTCGGGACCGCGACGCCGACGACGAGCACGGCCATGATGAGGAACGAGCCGGGATAGCTCATCTCGATGTGGAACGCGCGCGACGTGGCCCAGATGCCCAGCGCGATGGACAGCCAGAGCGGGAGCGAGAGCAGGCCGGCGATGGCGAGACGGCCCGGCTGCCTCACGACCGCGAGCCCCTCGAGAAACGTGCGCACCAGCTGCGCCATGGCGTTCGCGATCTTCGACGGCAACACGCGCTCCACACGCAGAGCCCACGCGGACAGCTTCTCCGGGTGCCCCGCCGCCACCATCATGAATGCCAGCCCGGCGAAGGAGGCGATGGCGGCCAGCAGGCCCCCGGACTTGAGGGCCACGAACGCCGCCGAGTGCTCGACCGCGATGGCCGGACGGGAGAACGCCAGGTAGAAGCCGAACAGCAGCAGGACCGTGATGAGGTCGAGCAGCCGCTCGAGCACGATTGTCGCGAACGCCGACGTGGCGCTGAAGCCCGAGCGCCGGGCCAGCAGGTAGGGCCGCACCACCTCGCCCGCCCTGGCCGGCAGCAGCGTCGAGGCGGCAAACCCGATCACCGTCGTTTTGAAGACGGCCGAGAACGGAGGGGTGCCGAGCGGACGCAGGAGGTACTGCCAGCGCAGGGCCCGGAACACGTACGTCATGCCGGTGATCCCGACCGCCAGCGCCAGCAGGCCGACGCGCCCGTCCTGGATCTCGGCCCAGACCTCGCGCAGGTTGGCTCCGCGCAGGAACCACGCCAGCATCGCGACAGAGAGCGCCAGCACGATCACGGTGCGAATGTGCGCACGCATCCGACAGCGACTCTACTACATCGGATTCGGCAAGTCTAGCCTTGTCAGGCAGTTACCGTCGTACTTGAACGGCTGGCACGCGGCCGGTAAGATGGGCGCCATCCGGAGGCTAAGCCGACGCCATGAATGACGCCATTGTCGAAACCAGACTCGAGGGGCTCACCCCCTTCCGCCAGGGCAAGGTCCGCGACCTCTACGAGGTGGGAGAACACTTGCTCATCGTCGCCACGGATCGGATCTCGGCGTTCGACTACGTCCTGGCCACGGGAATCCCCGACAAAGGCGCGGTGCTGAACCAGTTGTCCGCATTCTGGTTCGGCCTGATGGCCGACGTCGTGCCGAATCACGTGATTGCCACCAACCCTGCCGAGTACCCCGAACCGGCTCGCCGCCACTCGGCGCTCCTCCATGGGAGGTCGATGCTCGTCCGGCGCACGCGGCCGCTGGCCATCGAGTGCGTGGTGCGCGGGTATCTGTCCGGGTCGGGCTGGAAGGAATACGTGAAAACCGGGCGCGTGTGCGGAATCGACCTGCCCGCCGGCCTGCGCGAATCGGACCGCCTGCCGAGGCCGATCTTCACGCCGTCGACCAAAGCCGAGAGCGGCCACGACGTCAACATCACCGAAGACGAGGCGGGCGCCATCGTGGGGGCCCGACTCGTGGCCGCCGTGCGCGATCTCTCCCTCGAGGTGTACCGGAGGGGTGCGGCGCACGCTGAGACGCAGGGGATTATCGTCGCCGACACGAAGTTCGAGTTCGGCCTGGTGGAGGCGCCCGGGAAGAGCGCGAGCCTCATGCTCATCGACGAGGTCCTGACGCCCGACTCGTCGCGGTTCTGGCCGGCCGACTCGTATACCCCCGGCGGTCCCCAGCCCAGCTACGACAAACAGTACGTGCGCGATTACCTCGAGCAGATTGGGTGGAACAAGCAACCGCCGGCACCCTCGCTGCCGCCCGACGTCGTGGCGAACACCCGCGGCAAGTACGTCGAGGCCTTCCGGCGCCTGACTGGACACGATCTCGCCTGAGGGGCTGCCGGAGCCCTCGGCCGCGGGTCCTGCCCGAGGCGTTTCCATTTGTCCTCGCGTGACCTTCGCCTGTCCTCGCTGCGGGCAAATGGAAAGCGCCTCGGTCACCCACGGCCTCGTTTCGCGAGGTGCCGA
Organism: Vicinamibacterales bacterium; assembly: GCA_046496425.1. Lineage (GTDB taxonomy): Bacteria > Acidobacteriota > Vicinamibacteria > Vicinamibacterales > JAKQTR01 > JAKQTR01. Next base: position 8,152 of record JAWOGY010000182.1, on the reverse strand, counting down.
GTCCCGAGTCCCGAGTCCCGAACCCCCAGCCCCCAGCCCCGGCGTCTTGACAGTCCGCCGGAGTCCCTGTCATAATTAGCAGTCGATGACTGTGAGTGCTAGCGCGCAGTGCGACTGAGTGCTGGCTGAACCAGGGTCTTCTATTTCAGGCAGGAGCAAGGAGCACTATGAAGGTCAAGCCACTTCATGACCGGATCCTCGTCAAGCGAATCGAGGAAGGCGAACAGGTCGTCGGAGGCATCATCATCCCCGATACCGCCAAGGAGAAGCCTCAGCAGGGCAAGGTCGTCGCGATCGGCGCCGGCAAGATCGACGACAAGGGCAAGCGCGTGCCGCTCGACGTCAAGGAAGGCGACACGATCCTGTTCGGCAAGTACTCCGGGCAGGAAATCAAGGTGGCCGGCGAGGAGCACCTCATCATGCGCGAGGACGAAGTGCTCGGGGTAATCGAAGGCTGAGGCAGCGAGGTCAAGGAGTCCAACGATGGCAAAGCAGATTGTGTACGGAGAGCAGTCGCGCCAGGCGATCCTGCGCGGCGTGAACAAGCTGGCCGACGCGGTGAAGGTCACCCTCGGCCCGAAGGGCCGCAACGTCGTCCTCGACAAGAAATTCGGATCGCCGACCATCACCAAGGACGGCGTGACGGTGGCGAAGGAAATCGAGCTGAAGGATCCGCTCGAGAACATGGGCGCGCAGATGGTGCGCGAGGTGGCGAGCAAGACGTCCGACGTGGCCGGCGACGGCACGACGACGGCGACGGTGCTCGGCCAGGCCATCTACCGCGAAGGCGCGAAGATGGTGGCGGCCGGCGCGAACCCGATGGACATCAAGCGCGGTATCGAGCGCGCCGTCGAGACCATCGTCGCCGACCTCAAGAAGCGGTCGAAGCCGGTCAAGGGCCACATGATCGCCCAGGTCGGCACGATCTCGGCGAACAACGACGAGACCATCGGCAAGATCATCGCGGAAGCGATGGACAAGGTCGGCAAAGACGGCGTCATCACCGTCGAAGAGGCCAAGACGCTCGAGACCTCGCTCGAGGTCGTCGAGGGGATGCAGTTCGACCGCGGCTACCTGTCGCCCTACTTCGTGACGGACCCCGAGCGCATGGAAGTGGTGCTCGAGAACCCGATGATCCTCATCCACGAGAAGAAGATCAGCTCCATGAAGGACCTCCTGCCGGTGCTCGAGCAGGTGGCCCGCATGGGCAAGCCGCTGCTCATCATCGCCGAGGACATCGAGGGTGAGGCCCTGGCGACGCTCGTCGTGAACAAGCTGCGCGGCACGCTGCAGGCAGCCGCGGTGAAGGCCCCGGGCTTCGGCGATCGCCGCAAGGCCATGCTCGAGGACATCGCGACTCTCACCGGCGGCAAGGCCGTCACCGAAGACCTCGGCATCAAGCTCGAGAACGTCAAGGTTGAGGATCTCGGCAAGGCGAAGAAGATCACGATCGACAAGGACAACACGACGATTGTCGAGGGCGGCGGGGAAAGCTCCAAGATCGAGGGCCGCGTCAAGCAGATCCGCGCCCAGGTCGAAGAGACCACCTCGGACTACGACCGCGAGAAACTGCAGGAGCGCCTGGCCAAGCTCGTGGGCGGCGTCGCGGTGATCAAGGTCGGCGCGGCGACCGAGACCGAGATGAAGGAGAAGAAGGCGCGCGTCGAGGATGCGATGCACGCGACCAAGGCGGCCGTCGAGGAGGGCATCGTGGCCGGCGGCGGGGTCGCGCTCATCCGCTCGCTCGCGGCGCTCGACGGCCTCAAGGCCGAGGGCGACCATCAGGTCGGCATCAACATCGTCAAGCGCGCCATCGAGGAGCCGCTGCGCTGGATCGCCCAGAACGCCGGACAGGAAGGCTCGATTGTCGTCCAGAAGGTCAAGGAAGGCGACGACGACTTCGGCTTCAACGCGCTGAACGACAAGTACGAGAACCTGGTGGCGGCGGGCGTCATCGACCCGGCCAAGGTCGTCCGTTCGGCCCTGCAGAACGCCTCGTCGATCGCCTCGCTGCTGCTGACCACCGAGGCGATCATCGCGGACATCCCGGAAGAGAAAAAGGAACCGGCTATGCCCGGCGGCGGGCCCGGCGGAATGGGCGGGATGTACTAGGGGCTAGGGGCTGGGGGCTAGTCAGTCGTAGCCAGTAGCCAGTAGCCAGTAGAAGCACGCTGCAAGAAGAACGGCCCGGTTGGCGAAAGCCAGCCGGGCCGTTTTCGTTCTTCCGCGTGACTAGCGCCTAGCGCCCAGCCCCTAGCCCCTACCTCAGCGTAAACGTCAGTTCGATCGTCACCAGCACCGGCACCGGCTGGCCGAGGCGCTTGCCAGGCACGAACCGCCACTGCTTGGCGGCCGCAATCGCTTTCTGATCGAGGCCGAAGCTCGAATCGAGCGACCGGACAATCTGGCACTCCCCCACCGTGCCCTCGGCGGTCACGACACAGTCGAGCACCGCGGTTCCCTGGACCTTGGCCCGCATGGCATCAGCCGTGTATTCCGGCTTCACTTCCCTGAGCAGCCGCGGAAGTTCGATGCCGGAGCCCGGGCGATACGCGCCGCCTCCGAAGCCTCCGCCCCAGCCCGGCCCAAGGCCCGAACCTGTTCCGGGCCCGATGCCGGTCCCGGTTCCCGTGCCGGCCCCGCCCCCGGAGCCGGACCCCTGCGACGTGGTGGAATTCGATGACTTCATGCCGTCGATGACTCCGACCAGGCTCTGCTCGGCTGACGCCATCGCCTTGGCCGGGATGTTGAAATCGATCTTCGGCAGCTCGTCCTCAGGCGACTTGACCGGCTGAATCTCGGGCGGCTTGGAGACGGGAACGGTGAGCTTGTCCTTGCCGATATCCTGAGCGATACGCGGCGGCTCGATCGACTTGTTGCCGCCGCCGCCGCCGCCCCCACCCGGGCCGGGCTCGCTCAAGAAGACGATCCGGTCGGTGGGCATGTCCTCCATGGCCTGGCGGAGGTCGATCGGGGCCGGGTCCGGGAGGTGCGTGACGATGAAGACCACGGCGAGAACCGCGAGGGCGTGCAACAGCGTCGAGAATCCCATGGCACCGGACAGGCGCGGCGCCTGCGTCTCGAAGGAGAACGGCACGTCCTTCGGGTGCATGTGCTCGAGGCGCACCGACACGTGACCGACGGAGGTCGGAGAGGCCTGGTCACGCTCAGCCTGTTCAGCCATCGACTTTCCCACTACCCACAATTGTCTCGCGGAGGCCGACAATGTGCAATTGCAATACGGGTGCCGGGTCAGGTGCTCCGAATTCGGGCGCAGCTGTCATCTCCGCTGGACACCCCCTTGAGGTTTAGACGCGCATCGGCCCGAATCGGATGCCCCGTTCCAGGGCGGCGTGTGCCCCGGAGCGGGTAATCAGACGCGGTTCGCCCAGGCGCCGATGGCCGCGTTGCCTCCGCCGTACGACTGCATCACGGCCAGCGCGTCGGCCGCCCGCGGCGCGTCCTCGATCGCCACGAGTACGCCGCCCTTCCCGACCAGCGTCTCGAAGATCAGTCCGTCGTGGGCCTGAAACCCTGCCCGCCTCATGGCGGCGGCGATGCCGATCCGCGCGAGGTCGCGGCCGGGGCCGTCCAGCGCGCCCGTCAGCGTGCCGCGGGCGACGGCCGCCCCCACGACCGGGAGGTCGAGAGAGTCTGGCGCGGCGCCCAGCGCGCGCTCAATGAGCGCGGACGCCTCGGGCGAGGCCTTCGCCGCAACGCTCATCCGCTCGGCGCGGAACCCCTGGGCTTTCAGCGCGTCGATGCCGCGCTCCGCCCACGCGATGTCCTTGAAGACGCCGATCGTGAACAACGCCGATTCGAATTGGGCCATTCCGCTCTCCGGATTCTCGTTCGCCACGGGGACTCTTCTAACTGTAAGCTTGATGGGCGACGGCTTCAAGGGCGAAGCCGGACCTCGCCATGCCTGACTACGACGCGGATGTGCTGATTGTCGGCGCGGGCCCAGCCGGAGCGTGGGCGGCGCGGCAGCTCGCCCTCGGAGGCGCGTCGGTGCGGCTGATTGACGCCAGCCACCCGCGCGAGAAACCGTGCGGCGGAGGCCTGACCGAGCGCGCGGTGGTCATGCTCGGCGACCTCGTCGCGCAGATCCCGCACGTCGCGATTGAACGCGTCCGGTTCGAGTCTCCGCCCGTCGGCGGCGATCCGTACCCGCCGCCGCCCCGCACGCCGCCCTCGGTAACCGTCGCGGTCCCCCGCAGCGGCGCAGGCAGTCCCTTCTCCCCGCTCGTTGTCGTCAGCCGGCGCGCGTTCGACGCCGCGCTCGTCGACGACGCCCGCGAGGCCGGCGCGGACCTGATTCCCGAGCGCGCGGTCGACGTGCACGTCGACGAGGACGCCATCAGTGTGTCCACGCGGCAGCGGCGCTGGCGGGGCCGTTACCTCATCGGCGCCGACGGCGCGAACAGCCTGGTGCGGCGGCGCCTGCACGGGCCGCTCCCGGTGTCGCACTGGTCGCTGGCCACGGGCGTCTTCGCGGCCGGCCCCACGAGCCGCGAGATCGCCGTGCGATTCGTCCGCCAGCCGCCCGGCTACATCTGGTCGTTCCCGCGCGCCGACCACCTGGCGATTGGTATCTGCGCGCCCGCCGACCGGACCGACGCCGCCGAGCTGCGCGGCCATCTCGATCGCTGGGTCAGCCGCCAGAATCTGCCACGGGATCAGCCGGCGACCCCGTATTCCTGGCCGATCCCGTCGCTCCCCGCGCCAGCCTGGGCCGATGGCGTACCCACCGGACCGCGGTGGCTGCTCGCGGGCGATGCCGCGGGCCTCGTCGACCCGCTCACCCGCGAAGGCATCTACTACGCGCTCCGTTCGGGCGCGCTGGCCGCAGAGTCCCTGCTCGGGGCGGGAGCGGATCCGGGCCGGCGCTATGCCGGCGCCGTGCAGTCCGAACTCGTGTCGGAACTGGCGATGTCGGCCCGGGCGAGGGGCACGTTCTTCTCGCAGCTGGTCACGCGGCTCTGGATCGACGTGCTCCGCGAAAGCCCGCGCGTACGGTCGATGGCGCTCGATGTCGTGGTCGGCGCCATCGGCTACTATCATCTGCGCCGCCGGGCGGTGGCGGCGCTCGAGCCACGCGCGGCACTGCGCGTGGCCCTCGCCCAGGCCGCCCGCTATCTCAGGCTCGCGCCCTGAGAATCGTCCGGGCCGAAGAGTGCTACAATCCGGGGTATGAATCTAGGCCTTCCGGAGCTGCTCGTCATCCTGGCTATCATCATCCTGGTCTTCGGCGCCAATCGCCTGCCGGACCTTGGCCGGGGCATCGGCCGGGCGATCAAGAACTTCAAGGAAGCCACCACCGACGGCCGCGAGAAGCACGACTAGGACGGTCGTCCTAGATCACCATCCTGCTGTCTCCAACCCGCCTCGTGACGCGTTCCCGGTCCAGGTATTCGAGCAAGGGGATCGCGTACTTCCGCGACATCCCATAGCGGTCCTTGAACGCCGCGACATCCAGCGTCACCGCCGCGTCCGGCGATGCCGCCTTCAGCGACGCCACATCGGCTTTGAGCGCGCGAAGCGCGTTCTCGTGAAAGACGAGCGCGCCGACGCGCACGAGCGTCTTCTGGCGCACGAGCCACGCGACGGCGTCCGCCAGCTGCGCCGGCCGCATGCCGAAGGATTCCGCGAGCGCCGCCAGGTCGGCCGGCCGAAGGCCGGCCTCCCGGTAGCGGGCGGCGATCGCCTCCCGTGCCGCCGCTTCCGCGCCGCCGGTGTCCGTGCGGCGGCCCGTGACGCCGATGCGGTCGGTGGCGGTGATGCGCCCCTGCCCGACCAGCTCCTCGACGACGCGCTCGAAGACGCCCGGAGCCGCTCTCCCGCAGGCGCGCACGCGCGCTTCCTCGCGCGGGATCCCCTCTTCCATCGGGTGCTCGCGATGATGGGCCTCGGCGAGCGCGATGAGCGCGCGCCCGATGCCGTCAAGCTGCGCCGGCGCCACCAGCACCGCGCCGATCGCGGTGAGCGCGCCCCGCTCCAGCAGCCGCTCCACCGGCTCCCGGGCGTCTCCGGTGAGCAGTCCGAGCCTGGCCGTCAGCGCCGCGCGGGGCAGCCCGGCCTGCCCCGCCTCTCCCGAGAGCAGCAGGGCGGCGCGCTCGGTCGCCTGCGCCGGCGCGGCGGAGGTGGCGGGATCGAGCGCGGCGAAGCGCGACTGGCCGGCGGCCGTGCGGATGCCGCCTCGCGGCGGGTGCGGGTCGAGGACGAGCCCTCCGCCAATCGTGTCCGGCGGCGAGTATGCGCGGACGATGAAACGGTCGCCGCGCGTAACGACGACCGGCCCCTCGAGCCGTAACCGCGCGTAGGCCGATCGCCCGGGCGGAATCTCGGCGGCCTGCGCGGCCTCACCGTCTCCGGCCTCTCCGCCGGCCGCGACCGAGGAAACGGCGACTCGTCCGAGCACCTCGCTGGTGCCCTGGTGGAACCTGAGGCGGGCGCCGTGGCGCAAGGCCCTGGAGCCGCCGAGCACTTCCAGCCGCACGTCGATGACGCGGGTCGCCGAGAACGCGCCCGGAGTCGCCAGCGTCTGGCCGCGAAGCAGATCTCCGGTGTCGACGCCGCCCAGGTTGACCGCCACGCGCTGTCCCGCCACCGCGCGGGCCACACGCTGGCCGTGCACCTGCACCCCGCGCACCTTCACGGCCCGCTCGCCGGGCAGCACCACGGCCGCGCTCTCCGCGTCCAGGCGGCCGCCGACAAGCGTGCCGGTCACGACCGTGCCGAAGCCGCGCATCGAGAAGACGCGGTCGACGGGAAGCCTGACTGGGCCGTCCTCCCGTCGTCCAGCCGCGGAGGCGCCAATGCCGGCAAGCGCCGCCTTGAGCGCGTCGAGGCCCTCACCGCTTCGCGCAGACACGGCGACGACAGATGCCGTTTCCAGGAACGAGCCCGCGACCAGTTCTTCCACATCCGCGCGGACCAGGTCCAGCATCTCGCGTTCGACGGCGTCGATTTTCGTCAGGACGACCAGCCCCGCCGGCACCTGCAGGAGCCGGCAGATCTCGAAGTGCTCGCGCGTCTGGGGCATCACCGACTCGTCGGCCGCGATGACCAGCATGACGGCATCGAGACCGCCGACGCCGGCGAGCATGTTCTTCACGAACCGCTCGTGGCCGGGCACGTCGATGAACGCCACGCTCAGTCCCGGAGCCTCCCAGTGGGCGAAGCCGAGGTCGATCGTGATCCCGCGGGCCTTTTCTTCCTTGAGCCGATCGGGATCGGTCCCGGTGAGCGCCATGACGAGGCTGCTCTTGCCGTGGTCGATGTGCCCGGCCGTTCCGATCACGATGTGCTTCATGGCCGTCATCGTCTCCGCCGCGTCCCGCCGCTCCGTGGCTGGCGCGGGGTGTGCCGCCGGCGGTCGGAGGCGGGCCTCCGGGACCTCGCCGCCACGCGGCGACGCGACGCGCTGCTGTCCGCCGCCGCGTCAACCTGTTCCACCAGCCCGAAATCGATGAGCCGCCGGTCGGCATCCGCCTTCACCACCCGCACGCGGACGCGGTCGCCGAGCCGGTACACGCGCCGTGACCGCACGCCGTGGATGACATGCGCCGTCGCGAGGTAGCGGTACTCGTCGTCCGCCAGCGTCGACAGGTGGACCAGGCCCTCCACGAACGGGTCCACCAGGCCGACGAACAGGCCGAAGGCGCTGACCCCCGTCACGTAGCCGTCGAACTCCTCGCCGAGCCGGTCGGCCATGAAGCGGACGCGCTTCCATTGCACCAGTTCGCGCTCGGCCTCGGTTGCGCGCCGCTCGCGCTGCGACGCCTGCGCGGCGACGGCCGGAAGCCCGGCCTCGAGCAAGTCGCGCCGCGCGCCTGTCAGCTCGCCCCGCCGGGCGGCGCGCAGCAGCCGATGCGTCACGAGGTCGGGATAGCGCCGGATGGGCGACGTGAAGTGCGTGTAGGTGGCGGTGGCCAGGCCGAAGTGCCCCGCGTTGACGGTGTCGTAGCGTGCCTGCGACATGGTCCGCAGCATCAGGAACGCGACGGGCCGCTCGACGGGCGTGCCGGCCACGCGATCGACGAGTTCCTGGAAGTGACGAGGCCGCACGGCGCCGGCCGGCGCGCCGAGCCGGTAGCCGAGCGTCGAGCCCAACTCGCCAACTTCCCATTGCCCGGTAAGCGGCGTATAG
>JAWOGY010000154.1:0-45569 GCA_046496425.1 Vicinamibacterales bacterium | reverse complement strand
GGGGCAACGCTCGCAACAGCCTCTTCGCCCGTCACACCGACCGAAGCACGCTGGTCGCGCTGGCCCGGCAGGCCATGCTCGACCGCGGCCTCGAGCCGGATTTCCCGCCGGCGGCGCAACGCGAGGTCGCGGCCATCGCCCGGCCAGCCGGCATGACCGGCGACGTGCGCGACATGCGCGACCGGCTCTGGGTGTCCATCGACAACGACGACTCGCGCGACCTCGATCAGCTCACCGTCGCCGAGCCGCTCGCGGGAGCGCGGGTGCGGATCCTCGTCGCCGTCGCGGACGTGGACGCTCTGGTGCGCAGGGACTCGGCAATTGACGGCCACGCCTCGCACAACACGACCTCCGTCTACACGCCCGCCGCGATCTTCCCCATGCTGCCCGAGGCGTTGTCCACCAATCTCACGTCGTTGAACGAGGACGAGGACCGGACGGCCGTCGTGGCCGACATGGTCTTCGAGACAGACGGCTCGCTGGCAGCGTCGGACCTCTACCGTGCACGCGTCCGCAACCGGGGACAACTCGCCTACCGAAGCGTGGCGGCGTGGCTGGATGGCGAAGGGGCGCCTCCTTCACGTGTCCTCGAGACCCCGGGCCTCGACGAAAACCTCCGCCTCCAGGACCGTGTCGCACAGCGGCTCGTGGACCTCCGGCGGCGCCACGGCGCACTCAGCCTGGAGACGGCCGAACCGAAAGCGGTCTTCGACGGAGACGTCCTGTCGGATCTCGATCCGGACCGGAAGAACCGGGCCCGGCAGTTGATCGAGGACTTCATGATCGCGGCGAACGGCGTGACCGCGACCTACCTCGAATCGAAGGGCTTCCCATCCCTCCGCAGGGTGCTGCGGTCCCCGGAGCGCTGGGATCGCATCGTGCAACTCGCGGCCGGTCTCGGAGACCGGCTCCCGAACGAGCCGGACGCGCCGGCCCTGGAGTCCTTCCTCGCGGGGCGGCGCAAGGCCGACCCTGATGGGTTCCCCGACCTCTCCCTCGCCGTGGTCAAGCTCATCGGGAGGGGAGAGTACGCGCTCGATCTGCCAGGGAGCGAACCGCCCGGACACTTCGGCCTGGCGGTCAAGGACTACACCCACTCCACGGCGCCGAACCGGCGCTTCCCCGATCTCATCACGCAGCGACTCCTGAAGGCTGCGATTGCGGGCGCGCCGCTACCCTATACGCTCCTGGAGCTGACGGAATTCGCGCGTCACTGCACCGCGCGGGAGGACGACGCGACGAAGGTGGAACGGCGGGTGCGGAAATCGGCAGCCGCACTCCTCCTGTCGGGGAGGATCGGCCAGTCGTTCGACGCCATCGTCACGGGCGCGTCCTCGAAGGGCACGTGGGTGCGGCTCACGCAGCCTCCGGTGGAAGGGAAACTGGAGCGCGGATTCCAGGGGCTCGACGTGGGAGACCGCGTCCGGGTCAAGCTGGTCGACACCGACGTCGGGCGCGGCTTCATCGACTTCGCGCGCGACTGACGTGCGCACGCGCTCTACTGCCCCGGGCGCAGCCGCTCGAGCATCAGGCCCGCCGCGGTGCGCGGCCCGAACCCCTTCCAGTAGGTGTAGTCGGGCTTGCGGCGCCCGTCGCGCTCGACCGAATAGACGCCGTCGCTGCCCCGCGGAACGAGATTGAGGAACGCCTGTGCGTCGCGCTCGCCCTTGAGGTGGAGCGAGAGGAACACCGTGGCGAAGTGCTGGAGGATGTTGTTGGACCGGACGGTATCCCATACCCCATCGGCGTAGTGCATGAACGGGAACGCTCCCATCGTCTCGGAGTAGGCATAGGCCTCGGCCGGGGCCGGGATCGGGGCGGCGACGTTGTGCGACCCGAGCAGGAACGTCAGCAGGTAGCGGTCTGCGCGCGTCGTGCCCAGGAACATCGCGCGCGTGCCCTTCTCGTACCCCGACACGTCGTCGGCGCTGCCGGCCACGAACAGGATGGGCGTCGTGATGGCGGTCAGCGCGCTGGCGTCCCAGGCGCCTGCCGGCCATCCCCACGGCGCAATCGCGATGGCCGCCTTGATGCGCCGATCGGCCCCCTTCGGGTAGGCCGGGTTCGACGCGGCGCGCTCGAACAGCAGCCGGTTGGGCGGCGCGCCCGACGCGGTGACGCGCGCATCCGCGAACCCCGCGCCGAGCACGTTGAGCAGGCCGTAGCCGCCCATCGAGTACCCGACAATCGCCGTGCGCGACGCGTCGATGAGTCCGGCCAGCACACTGCCGGATCCGCGGCGGGACAGCCGATCGAGCTCGTCCAGCACGAACAACTGGTCATAGGGGCGATTGTAGAGCGTGCTCGCGAAGGCCTTCTGGTCGTCGTACGTGCTGTCGGGGTGATCGACCGACGCGACGACGAACCCCTTCGACGCCAGGTTCTCGCCGAGATGGCCGAGCAGGTAGCGGTTGCCGGGGTAGCCGTGCGAGAGGATGACGAGCGGATATCCGCCAGCCGCGGGCGCGGGCGCCGCGTCGCGCACGGCCCTGCCATGGAGGATGGCGGCGCGCGATGGATCGCGCGCGATGGTGCGGTACTCGCCGCCCGCGGGTTGGCCCGCGGCGACGACGGCCGGGTACCACACCTCGATGGCCAGCGTGCGGTCGCACCGCGCGGTGCTCCCGCCCTCCTCCGTGTTCAGCACGTCGGCGCGACCGCGGTCGGTGGCGGTCAGCGTGCGCACGCCGACGGGCAGACTGCCGTACGCCGCGCGTTCGGGCGCCATCGGCGTCACCGCGTCGATCCGGTTCTGCTGCGCGAACGCCGGCGCTGACACGGCCAGCACCGTCAGCGCGGCCACCACGACAGCCCACACCCGACGCGCCATCTCCACCTCCACGTGAGCGCCGCCCGGCCGGCCAGCGTCGGGAGAGGATCCTCCGCACGGAGACGGATGTCAAATCTGCATCGCATCAGCGCGGGCTGCCATCAGGACGGCGATCGGCGATAGACTGCGCAGGTCGTCCACCTGGCCCGAGCCGACATGCCTGACAGCCGCCGACTTCTCATTGTCGATCTGAGCGTCAATCCCGCCGTCTATCGGCCGGTCGACCACTGGCGGCCGCACGTCGAGGCGCTGGGCGTGCCGGTGGATTTATGCCGCCCGCCGGACGGAGACATTCCCGCCGATCTCGCGCCCTATTCACACGCGATCCTGACGGGCAGCGAGGCGAGCATCCTGGCGGACACCGGCTGGATCGTCCGGGCCTGCGAGCTGACGCGCGCGCTGGACGCACGCGGGGTCAAGCTGCTCGGCAGCTGCTTCGGCCACCAGATGCTGGCGCGCGCGCTGTCGGGTCCGGCCTTCGTTCGCCGCACACCCACGCCGGAATTCGGCTGGGTCGAGGTGCGGAAGAAGGGGAGCGGCGGCGCGCCTGACCCGCTGGCGGCGGCGCTGCCCGATCGCTGCCACGTCTACACGTCGCACTTCGACGAGGTGTTCCCGCTGCCGCCGGGCTGGGAACGCGTGGCCGAGACGGCCGGCTGCGCGTGCGCGGTGATCCGGCGTGCGTCAGGCGGCGCGTGGGGCATGCAGCCGCATCCCGAGATCGGCGTCGACGAGGGGCGTGCCCTGCAGGCGTCGTACCTCGAGACGATGGCGGAGCGCCGGGATGTGCTGGAGGCGGGATGGCATGGGGAACCGCGCGACGATGCCATTGCCCCGGCGCTGGTCAGAGGATTCCTGGCTGCCTGATCGCGCGCGCTGACGCGCCGCCCGCCCTACATCCGCCAGAGGTACGAGAGCTTCAGGAAGAACCCGCGCCGCGTTTCCAGCAGGTCCCGTCCCGGGACGAATCGGTCGTCCTGCCACTGCACCTTTTCATAGAGCGACCCGTAGCCGACGTGGAACACGGTCCCGGGGATGTAGGTGAACGAGGCGAGGAAGTCCGTCAGCAGCTGGCGCCGATACGTGTTGTACTCGCCGATCGCGCGAAAGAGCAGGTAACGGTTCTGCTGAAAGGTCGCCTTGGCCCGGTAGATCCCGTAGTCGTAGATGCGCCGGCCGTCGCTGGCTTGTGAGAAGCCTGAGTAGGTCCCGCGCAGATCGAACAGCCACTGCTCGGAGGGCTGGAGAAGCGCCACAATCGACGCCGTCGTCGAGGTCCCCGCAAAGGGATCGGCCGTGTAGTAGATGGCGCGCTGATGCGAGAACGTGCCCTGCAGGGTGAATGCGTTCGTCAATTGCGCGCCCGCCGAAGCCTGGAGGCCCGACGTGTCGAAGGATTCCCCTTCGAACACCTCGTTGGACCAGTGGTACTTCGCAGTCAGCCGGCCTGAGCGCGGCAACACGAGGCTCAGGCTGCCCTCGTACCACTGCTCCCAGAGGCCGCTCGGCGCGTCCCTGACGTAGTCGGCGGTGACACGAGGCTCCACGCGGCGAATGACGGCGCTTTTCGGGTAGAAACGCGGCCCGAAGACGGTCGATGCCTGGAAGACGCCCGTCCGGTAGACGTATCCGGTCCAGGTGTCGAACCCCCGGGAGATGTCGAGAGCCTGCATATAGAGGCTCATCTTCCGGTTGTCGTGGGAGTAGCTGGCGAGAACCGAGTGGCCGTCCTTCGTGTCTTCGCCATGCGGCCGGGTCGACGATCCGAAGGCGTAGACGCCGAGGGCACTCGCCTGCGTCACCCGCAGCGATGCGTCACCGCCGTATACCCGGTTGAACGCGCCGCCTTCCTCCCGCCCGGTGTAGAACCCGCCCAGATACGAGTCTCCGGCGAGCGAGCGCTTGTACCGCACGACCGCCACCTGCGCGTAGTCCGGGCTTCCCGCGTCGACGGCCGAGTCCGGCTGCTCGTCGACGGCGTAGATGGAGGCGAGCGTGTCGGCGGCTCCCAGCTTGCCGGTGAGCTTGGCGCCGGCAATCGGGTTCACGATGGTGCGCGTGTGCACGACCGACTGCATCGGGCTGTAGCTCGCTCCGGGGTAGTTGAAGCTGTCGCGGCCCTCCAGAAAGAACGGCCGCTTCTCGGGGAAGAACAGCGCGTACCGCCGGTTCACGTCAATCTGACCGGCGTCGGCCTCCACCTGGCTGAAGTCGGGGTTCACGGCGCCGTCGAACACGAGCTGCGCCGTGACGCCGTACTTCGCCGTCAGGCCGACCTCCGGGCCGCTCGATACGCGCTCGAGAGACTCGGACACCCGCTCCATCTGGTAGTCGTACACCGCGTCGGGCAGGATCTCCACGAGCCTGTAGTGCCGGATGTCGGCAAACTCGATCGGCACGTTCTGCGTGAGGAAGTTCGGCCCGACCTTCGGGTCGAGCGGCGGGTAGGTGCCCTGCTCGGACCGCCGCGAGACGCGGCGCTCGAAGACGAGCGCCATGCGCACGGGATTCGCGTCTCCGTAGCGGAGGCTCTTGAAGGGAATCCGCACCTCGATGGTGTAGCCCCGGTCGTCGATGCGGCCCGCGCTGTACCAGACCGCGTCGAACCCGAAGTCCTCGCGGCCGGCCGCGAACCGGCTGTCGCCCTGGATGCCCAGCGGGTTCACATACAGCGCGTAGAGCGACTGCTGGTCGCCGAAGGAGTCGAGGTTGATGCAGATCCAGTCGTCGGCGCTGATGCCGTCGCGCGCGGCGATCGAGGCCTTGATGCGCCCGGGGTCGCTGTCGAACGCCCGAAACGCGAAGTAGAGGTTCTCGGCGTCGTGCGCGTAGTAGACGACGGTCTGGTCCGGCATGTCCTTGCCGTAGTCGGGCGTCCAGGTCTTGAATCCCGTCACGGTCGGCGCCGACTGCCACACCGCGTCGCCGAGATCGCCGTCGATGACCGGGGGCGTCGATGTCCTGAGCGGCCTGAGCGGATCGGCCGCGGAAACCGGCTGCGCCCACACACCAGTCCACAGGGCGAGGATCGCAAACGCGCGGAGCATCGACGGGGTTGACGGAGACGGCATGCCCAAGGTTCCATCCGCGGTCGCGGCGTTCGGCCACGCGGGCGGAGCCCGGGGACAGGCGCCGGCGTCCGGGCCCCGCCTACACGCGCGCGCCGGTCGTCGGGTGCTCGACCGAGTACGCCTTGCCCGTGCCGGAGAAGTAGTCGGCGGTGATCTTCTTCACGACGCCGACGAGCAGGAAGAGCCCCACCAGGTTCGGGAACGCCATGAACCCGTTGAGCAGCGTGCCGACGGCCCACACCAGGGGCACCGATGCCACGGCGCCGACCATGATGAGCGCCGTGAACACGACGCGGTAGACCCGCGTGTACGCGGAGCCGAAGATGTACTCGAAGCACTTCTCGCCGTAGTAGCACCAGCCGATGAGCGTCGAGAACCCGAACAGGAAGGAGCTGATGGCGACGATGATGGTGGCGAAGGGGATCGTGGTGCTCATGGCGGCCGCCGTCAGGTCGCCGCTGGACGCCTGGTACGCCGCGTCGGTCCAGAGGCCGGACGAGAGGATCACGAACGCCGTCATCGAACACACGAAGATCGTGTCGATGAAGACCTCGAACACGCCCACCACGCCCTGCTCGGCAGGGTGCTTCACGTCGGCGATGCCGTGCGCCATCGGCGCGCTGCCGAGGCCCGCCTCGTTCGACAGGACGCCGCGGCTGACGCCCGCCGCGATGGACTGCGCGACGGTGGCGCCGACGAACCCGCCCGCCGCCGCCGTCGGGGTGAAGGCCTCGGTGAAGATGAGCGCGAACACGTGCGGGAGCTTGGCCGCGTTCAGCACGATGTACACGATCGCCGTCGCCACGTACAGCACGATCATGCTCGGCACCAGCTTCTCGGCTACGTGCGCGATGCGCTTGATGCCGCCGAGCAGCACCAGGCCGACGGCCGCCGTGATGAACACGCCGGGGATCCAGGTGTCGATCGTGGCGCCCGTGCTCGCGCGGACGGCCTCCACGAAGGTCCGGGCCACGGTGTTCGACTGCGCCATGTTGCCTGTGCCGAGCAGCGCGGCGGCCATGCCGAAGAAGGCGAACATCCAGGCCAGCGTCCGGGAGAGCGGGCTTCCGCCCAGCCCGCGGGTGATGTAGTACATCGGCCCGCTGGCCAGTTCGCCGTTCTCGCGCGTGACCCGGTAGTGCACGCCCAGGACGGCCTCGGCATACTTGGTGGCCATTCCGACCGTGGCGCACACCCACATCCAGAAGATCGCCCCGGGCCCACCGATGAGAATCGCCGTCGCGACGCCCCCGATGTTGCCGTTGCCGACCGTCGACGCCAGCGCCGTCGAGAGCGCCTGGAAGGGCGTAATCGTCTTCGATCCCGCGCGGTCCTTCTTGAACGCGCCCTTCATCACCATGCGCACGGCCAGCGGAAAGCGGCGGATCTGCACGAATCCGGTGGCATAGGTGAGGAGGCCGCCCACAATCAGGAGGACGAGCGGCATGGCGAACGGCTGCCACACGCGGCTGTCGAGGGTGGTGATCCAGTCGGTGAGCTGCGCCAGATTCATCGGGGATCCTCGTTCAAGTGGCCGGCAGGGAACCCGGGCGATTCCCCCGCGGACGTGCACGCCGGAGGCCGGATGGCCTCCACAGGCGTTCTTGGGATGATACGGGCGGCGCGCCTCCCGCTCAAGCGGATTCGACGCGCGGTTCAACCTTCCACACCCGCGAACAGTAGTCGCGGATCGACCGATCCGACGAGAACCGGCCCATGCGCGCGGCGTTGAGGATGGACATGCGCGTCCACGCCTCGGTGTCGCGCCAGACTTCGCTCACCCGCGCCTGGCACGCCGCGTACGCCTCGTAGTCGGCAAGCACGAGGAACGGGTCGGCCGAGAGCAGGCTGTCGACCAGCGGCTTGAACAGCTGCGCGTCACCGTGGACCAGCGCTCCGGACGCGACGAAATCCAGCACCTCCCGCAGCTCCCCGTTCCGCTCGTAGCGGTCCCGGGGCCGGTACCCGCCCGCCTTCAGCGCCGCCACCTCCGGGGCCGTGAGCCCGAACAAAAAGAAGTTCTCCGCGCCGACCGCCTCCCGGATCTCCACATTGGCCCCGTCGAGGGTGCCGATGGTGAGCGCGCCGTTCATGGCGAACTTCATGTTGCCCGTGCCGGACGCTTCCTTGCCGGCCGTGGAAATCTGCTCGCTCAGGTCGGCCGCCGGGTAGATGTGCTGCGCGTTCTTGACGTTGAAGTCGGGGAAGAAAACGACCGTCAGGCGATCGCGAACGGCGGGATCGGCGTTCACCACGGCGGCCGTCGCGTTGACGAGCTTGATGATGCGCTTGGCCATGACGTAGCCGGGGGCGGCCTTGGCGCCGAAGACAAAGACGCGCGGCGGGATGTCGGCGCCGGGATCGCGCTTCAGGCGCAGGTAGAGCGCGAGGATGTGCAGCACGTTCAGGTGCTGCCGCTTGTACTCGTGCAGGCGCTTCACCTGGACGTCGAACATGGCGCCGGGATCGACGCCAACCCCCGTGCGCTCCTCGATAAGCCCCGCCAGGGCGCGCTTGGCGGCCAGTTTCACCCCGCGCCACTCCCGCCGGAACCCCTCGTCGTCGGCCAGCGGCTCGAGGCGGCGGAGCCGCCCGAGGTCCGTCAGCCAGCCGTCGCCCACGCGCGTCGTGAGCAGGCGCGCCAGCGGCGGGTTGCTGATCGCGACGAACCGGCGCGGCGTGACGCCGTTGGTGACGTTGGCGAACTTCTCCGGCCACAGGTCATGGAAGTCGCGCAGCACCGTTTCGGTGAGCAGGCGGGAATGCATGGCGGCGACGCCGTTGACCGTGTGGCTGCCGACCGTCGCGAGGTGCGCCATGCGGACGGCCCGCTCGCCGCCCTCGTCGATGATCGACATGCGCGCGGCGCGCGCCTCGTCTCCGGGGAACCGCGCGCGGACCTCCTCGAGGAACCGGCGGTTGATCTCGTAGATGATCTCGAGGTGGCGGGGCAGCAGCCCGCCGAGCAGCTCGACCGGCCACTTCTCCAAGGCCTCGGGCAGCAGGGTATGGTTCGTGTACCCGAGCGTCTGCCGCGTGATCGCCCACGCCGCATCCCAGGCCAGCGCGTGTTCGTCGACGAGCAGCCGCATGAGCTCCGCCACGGCGATCGCCGGGTGGGTGTCGTTCAGCTGCACGGCCCACGTGTCGTGGAACCGGTCGAGCGGCCGGCCGAGCAGGAGGTGCAGACGGACCATGTCCTGCAGCGAGCAGCTCACGAAGAAGAACTGCTGCTGCAGACGGAGGATCCGGCCCTGCGCGATCTCGTCGTTCGGGTAGAGGACCTTCGTGATGTTCTCCGAGGCCATCTTGTCCTCCACGGCGCGGTAGTAGTCGCCGTGATTGAACGCCTCGAAGTCGAACGATTCGACGGCCTCCGCCTTCCAGAGGCGGAGGTAATTGCAGGTGCGCACGCGGTAGCCGAGGATCGGCGTGTCGCAGGCCACACCCCTCACCACGTCGCGGGGTACCCAGCGGACGCGGAACCGTCCGTGATCGTCGTGCCACTTCTCGGTGTGGCCGCCGAACCTCACCTCGCAGACGACTTCCGGCCGCGGGATTTCCCAGGGATTTCCATTGCGCAGCCACTTGTCGGTGACCTCCACCTGCCAGCCGTCCCGGACCGTCTGGTCGAAGATGCCGAACTCGTAGCGGATGCCGTACCCGATGGCGGGGACGTCGAGCGACGCCATCGAGTCCATGTAGCACGAGGCCAGCCGGCCGAGGCCGCCATTGCCAAGGCCCGGCTCCTCTTCCTGTCCGGCCAGCTCGTCCAGATCGAGATCCAGTTCCGCCAGCGCCTGCCGCATCGGGTCGGTGATACCGAGGTTCAGCAGGTTGTTCATGAGGTGCGGACCGGGCAGGAACTCGGCGGAGAGGTAGGCGACGATCCTGGAACCCGGCCCAGCGAGCGCCCGCACTGTCTGCACGCCGCGGTCGAGCACGCGATCGCGCACCGTGAGGGCGAGGGCGACATACAGGTCGTGCCGCGTCGCGAGGGCCGGGCCGCGGCCGAGCGCGCACACGAGGTTGTCGATGAACGACTGTCTCAGGTCCGCGACGCTCATGCCGTGGCGGATGTTCGAAACGGGCGGCGCGCCGGCTGGAAGGGGCGTGGTCGGGTCGGTCATGGTTCGCGTCCTCGGGAAGAAGAGTATCATCGGGCCGGGCCCGGTCATATGCGGGCTTCGAGAGGAGAGCCCGGACCATGAACATGCACCGAGTCATGTCCGCGCTGTGCGTCATCTGCGCTGCGCTCGCCGTCGGGAATCCGTCGCGTTCGGGTGCCCAGACAGTTCCGACGCCCGAAACCCGGGCCGCGAGGGTCGAGCAGGGCCTGCTGCCGGGCATCGTGATCGCGGGACGGCCCGCGAAGACGCTGGCCGCGCGCATGGCGGAGCTCAAGACGCCCGGCGTGAGCGTAGCCGTCATCAACGGCGGCGTGATCGAATGGGCAAAGGGCTACGGCGTCGCCGAAACGGGGGGCAGCTTGCCGGTCACGCCGCAGACCCTGTTCCAGGCGGCCTCGCTCAGCAAGCCGGTGGCGGCCCTGGCGGCGCTCCGCCTGGTCGAGCAGGGGAAGCTGGCACTGGACGAGGACGTGAACGCGCGGCTCACGTCATGGAAGGTGCCCGCGAACGAATTCACCGGGACCGAGAAGGTCACGCTCAGGCGGCTCCTCAGCCACACGGCCGGCCTGACCGTCAGCGGCTTCCCCGGGTATTCGGCCAACGCCCCGGTTCCCGCGCTCGTTCAGGTGCTCGACGGCCAGAAGCCGGCCAACACCGCCGCGATCGGGGCCGACATCGCGCCCGGCACGATCTGGCGCTACTCGGGCGGCGGCTACACGGTGATGCAGCAACTGCTGATGGACGTCACCGGCCGGCCGTTCCCCCTGCTGCTTGCGGAACTGGTGCTGCAGCCGGTCGGGATGAGCGACAGCAGCTACGAACAGCCGCTGCCCGAGCCGCGCCGCGCCGCGGCGGCAAGCGGGCATCGCGCCGACGGCAGCCTCCTGCCCGGCCGTTTCCACACCTACCCCGAGATGGCCGCAGCCGGTTTGTGGACCACGCCAACGGACCTGGCCAGGTTCCTGATCGAGATCCAGCAGGCGCTGCAGGGCCGCTCGAAGGTCTTGACGCCGGCGACAGCCCGGCAGATGGTCGCCGTGCAGAAAGGAAACTACGGGCTCGGGCTGAGCATCGAGGGCGCCGGCACATCGGCGGCGTTCGGCCACGGCGGCGCCAACGCGGGATTCAAGTGCCAGATGACGGCGTTCATCGAGAGCGGGCGCGGCGCCGTCGTCATGACCAACGGGGACCAGGGCGGGCGCCTGGCATCCGAAGTCCTGCGCGCGGTGGCGGCCGAATACGGCTGGCCCTTACGGCAGCCGCGGCAGAAGACGGTCGTCACGGTCGAGCCCTCCGCGCTGGCGCCGTTGGCGGGCCGCTACGAGCTGAGACCGGGCCGGGTGTTGAACGTCGTGCTCGAGGGCGGCACGTTGTTCGTCCTCGACGGCCTGCAGCGCATCGAGCTCTATCCGGAGTCCGCCACGCGGTTCTTCGATCTGGTCGAGGAGCACGAGCTCGAATTCGTCACTGGCCCGGACGGGGTCGTGCTTCACATGCTGATCGACCGACAGCAGAAGGCGCCGCGGATCGGTCCGTCCTGACGTCTCCGCCATCTTACGGCACTCGCCATCGGCCGCCTTTCCAGCGATAATCGGGCCTCGCGGATCGATTTGGCCGGGAGTACCATGAACGTACTGATTGCGGGCGGCGGGCAGGTTGGCGCACTCATCGCCCGGCGCCTGATTCGCGAAGGCAACGCCGTCACCATCGTCGACCCGAACCCGGAGCGCTGCGCCGAGCTGGACGCCCAGTTCGACGCCCGCATCGTGACGGGCAACGCCGCGCGCGTGCTCGTGCTGCGCGAGGCCGGGATCGCGAACGCCGAGATGGTGATCGCCGTCACGGACCACGACGAGGTCAACCTGCTCGTCTGCCAGATCGCGCAGGTGGAGTCGAACGCGCGCATCAAGGTGCTGAGGCTTCGCACGCACGAGGTGCAGCTCTGGCACGAGCTGCTCTCGAAGTCCGGCGTGCACGTCGACCTCATCATCCATCCCGAGACGGAGCTCGCCGAGAGCATCATGCGGGTGATCCGGCTGCCCGGCGTGTCGGACCTCCACGAGTTCGCGGGCGGCGCGGTGCACCTGGTGGGCATTCCGCTCGAGGCCGGCAACCCCGTCATCGGCCTGACGCTCGAGCGGCTGTCGGCGGAGGGACCGCCCGAGGATTCGCTGGTCACGATGATCTTCCGCGGCCCGCAGGTGATCATCCCGCGCGGGTCGGCCGTGCTCGCCGAGGGCGACCGGGTCTACGTGCTGACCAGCCGCGAGCACGTGGCCGCGAGCCTCCGCTTCATGGGGCTGGCCACGCCGAAGCCCCTCAAGCGGGTGTTCATCCTCGGGGGCGGCCAGCTCAGCATTCACGTGGCGCAGCTGCTCGAGCGCCAGGACGTCCGCGTGAAGCTCTTCGAGCGCGACCGCGCGCGCGCCGAGCGGGTGGCGGCAATTCTGCCCGCCACGACCGTCGTGAACGCGGACGGCACCGACCAGGCGACGCTCGAGGAGGAAGGCGCCGGCGGCGTCCAGGCCTTCCTCGCCCTGACCAAGGACGACGAGAACAACATCATCGCGTCGATGCTGGCGAGGCGCCTGGGGGTGGACAAAGTCGTCGCGCTCATCAACCGCCTGAATTACCTTTCGATGGTGCAGCGGCTCGGCATCAGCACCACGGTGAGCCCGAGGCTCGCCACCGTCGATCGCGTGCTGCAGTTCGTGCGGCGCGGGCGCGTGCTGTCGGTGACGACGTTCCGCGACGAGGAAGCGGAGGCCATCGAGCTCCTGGCGGGGCCGGAGAGCCGGTACGTCGGCAAGCCCCTCAGCGCCGCGAACTTCCCGCGCGACGCCGTCGTGGGCGCGCTCGTGCGGCCGAGCGGCGAGGTCATCGTGCCGCGCGGCCACACGGTGGTGCAGGCGGGGGACCGGCTGATTGTCTTCGCGCTGGAGCGGGTCGTCCCGACGCTCGAGGCGGCAATTGTCGCGCCGGCGAGGAAGCGCCGCTGATGTTCCGGCCTCTGGCCATCCTGCGGGCGCTCGGCTGGTTCCTGGTCGTGCTGGCGGCGACGATGGCCGTGCCGGTGCTGTGGGGGCTGGTGCGGCGAACCGGCGGCTGGATGCCGCTCGTGCAGGGCGCCGGGGTCACGGCGCTCGCGGGCGGCGCGCTCGCCGCCCTCGGGCGCCGCGCCCCGCGCGAGCTCGGCCAGCGCGAGGCGCTCCTGCTGGTGGTCCTCGTGTGGTTCGCGGCGGCGGCCTTCGGCGGCCTGCCGTTCCTGTTCTCGCCGCACTTCGCGGGATTCACCGACGCGTTCTTCGAGGCCGCCTCGGGATTCACCACCACGGGCGCCACCATCCTGGCCGACGTCGAGGTGCTGCCCGAGCCCATCCAGTTCTGGCGGTGCTTCACCCACTGGATCGGCGGCATGGGCATCGTGCTGCTGGTCATCGCCATCCTCCCGGTGGTGGGGCACGGCGGCATGCTGCTCTACCGCGCCGAGTTCTCCGGCGCGCGCTCGGATCGCCTCAAGCCCCGCATCGCGGAAACCGCCCTCGCCCTGTGGAAGATCTACGTGGCGCTGAGCGTCGCCGAGTTCGTCGCCCTGCGCCTGGCCGGGATGAGCCCCTTCGACGCCATCTGCCACACGTTCTCGACGCTCGGCACCGGGGGGTTCTCGACCAGGACAGCGTCGGTCGGCGCGTTTGAGAGCCCCGCGGTCGAGTGGGTCATCGCCCTCTTCATGTTCCTGGCGGGCATCAGCTTCATCCAGCACTACCGGCTCTTCCGCGAGCGGCAGTGGCGGGGCGTGCTCGCCGACTACGAGGTGCGCGCCTACGCCCTGCTCGTCATGCTGGCGACGGCGTTCGTCACGGCGTCGCTCGTCTGGCAGACCGGGTTCGGCGTCGAGCGCGCCCTCCGAGGCGCGGCGTTCCAGGTGGCGTCGATTGCGACCACGACCGGGTTCACGAGCGAGAACTACGAATTGTGGTCGCCGCTCGGCCACGTGGTCCTGCTGTTGCTCATGTACATCGGCGGATGCACCGGCTCCACGGCCGGCGGAATCAAGATCTCGAGGGCCGTGCTGCTGGCGCGCGTCGTCTCGCGCGAACTGAAGCGCATTGTCGAGCGCCGCGGCGTGTTCGCCGTCCGGCTCGGCGGGCAGCCGATTCCCGAGCCGGTCGTGCAGAGCGTGCTGAACCTCGTCTATCTCGCCCTGCTCATCAACGCCGTCGGCATGGTGCTGCTCGCCGCGACCGGCGTGGACGTGCTGACCTCGATCAGCGCCGTCATCGCCTGCATGTTCAACATCGGTCCGGGCCTTGGTCTCGTCGGCCCCTCCGATCACTACGGTCATCTGCCGGCGCTGGCCAAGTACGTGCTGTCGGTGGCGATGATTGCCGGACGCCTGGAGTTCTACACGCTGGTCGTCGTCCTGACGCCCGCGTTCTGGCGGCGATAGGCCCCTACCTGTTGGCGTCGCGGATCTCGGCGGCGAACTGATCCACGTACTGCGTGATCGCCCGCGTCACCGCGTCCCCGTGGCCTTTGGCCGCGCTGGCGGCGAGGCCTCCCCGGTTGAGCAGCGACACCTGCACGAGGGCAGGCCGCGAGCCGTACGACAGCGTCGCGGCCGTGTACGAATAGACGAATGCGTCGTACCGGGAGAAGCACGTGCCGGATGTCGTCGCGGCCGTGACGACGCGGATGTACAGGTGCGTGTCCTCGTCGGTGTTCCGCAGGACCTTCAGCCCGGCGGCCGTCAGGCTCTTCGCCGCGGCGGCTTCGATGGCCTCCTGCCGCAGCCCGCACGACGCGGCCTCGGCGCCGAGGTCCTCGACGACGATCCCGAGCGCAGACAGGCCCTTCAACTCGGCGCCCGGCGTCTGATCGAGATTGGCCGGCGCGGCGCTGGATGGAACCGCCGGCACCATCGGCCGGACAGGGTCGGCCGGCGCGGGAGGAGGCGGCGCGGCCGCACCGGGCCGCTGCGAGGGGAGCGGGATCACGGGCGGCGCCTGCTGCGGCGCGCGCTCCGCGGGGGCGGGCGCCGCGGGCAACGGATCGTCGGCGCTCGCGGGTTCGTAGACCCTGACGACCGTGTCGCGCCCGCCCCGCTCCAGGAGCTCCGCCTGCACCACGAGCTGCGGAGGGCTGGCCCTGCGCGACACCGTGTAGCGCACCTCGCGGCCCGGCTCGACCTTGTAACGGATGACGAGCCGACCGCCGTCCCATCTCGACACCGTGGCGACCGGCGCGGCGTCGAGCGGCGTGAACGCCTCGCGGCCGTCGGGATGGTACGTGCGCGCCCGCCCGCGCTCGTCCGTGACGGTGATCGCGTTGACGCGCTGCGCGATGGTCAGGCGCGCCGGCGGGTTCCGGACTTCGGCCACGAGCTGACGCGAATTCTCCGCTTCCTCGCGGCTCGCGGGCCGGTTCGCCACGAGCCCGGGGTCCTCCCCACCCGCCATGCGGGCCTCTCCCGTCGCGGGCCGTCCCGCCCCGGTGACGTCCATCCCGAAACCGACTTCGCGGGGAAACTGGCTCAGCTCGCGATTCAGCGTCCACGTGCCGTCCAGGTCGCCCGGCGCGGGCGCGCCCGGCTTGCCCTGGGCCGACATCGCCGCCACCCACGCCGCCGCCACGAGAGCGGCCGCAGCGCTGACACGCAATGCTCGCATGATGCTCCCCATCTCCCGGCTTCGCCGGGCCGCCCGGCGACGGCGGCGAACCCGCCCTCTTAGGATAACGCCGGGAGGGGCGGCGCGGGGTGTGATAGCGTTGCGGGACGTGCGTTCCCGCGTTGCCATCACCGGATTTCTCGTGGCCATCATGCTGGCGACGGGCGAAGCCCGCGCGCAGACCGTCGAAGCGAGCGTCTTCGGCGGGGTGAGCTTCGGCGGCGAACTCGTCGCGGCGCCCGGCGACGAGTCGGTGCCGCTGCAGGCCGGGCTCCTCTATGGGGGAAGCGTCAATGTCGAGTTCCTGCCGGGCTGGCGGCTCGAGGCGCTGGTCATGCGCGAGGAGTCGAGGGTGCGCGGGCCGGTGTACGGCTCGCACGTCGACGTGAACGTCGATCGCTACATGCTGGGTGTCCAGCAGCAGGAGCTCCTGTCGGGGCACTTCGATGTCTTCGGCGAGTTCATGATCGGGGCCACGCGCTACCTGCCGAGAGGCTACGACAGCGAGTTGTGGTTCACGCTCGGTGTCGCGGCCGGCGTGAAGACCGCCGTCGCCAGGCACGTCGGGTTCCGCTTCGAAGCCCGCGGCTACTACACGCCGGTGTCCATCAGCGGAGTGGGCGTGTGCGGCGGGTACGGCTGCGTCATCGGCTACACGGGGACGGGCACCTTCCAGGGCGACATCGCGGCAGGTGTGGTCGTCGCGTTCTGAGTGATGGCGGAAACCAGCGGCAGCCTGAAACCTCCCGGCACGCCTGCGCGAGCGCGCTACGACGGCCTGGACGTCTTCCGGGCGATCAGCATCTACGGCGTCGTCGTCATTCATTTCTCGCAGGTGCTGGGCCTTCCCTCCACCCCGGGGCTCGAGCTGGTGATCCGCCTGCGCGATTGCTCGTTCCCCATCATCGTGCTCACCAGCTTCTTCGTGATGACCCGATCGATCATGGCGAAGCCGGATCGCAGCTTCGGCCCCCTCGCCGCGGGCCGCTTCATGAGACTGGCTGTGCCGTGCCTCATCTGGACGGCGCTGTACTGGGTGATGTGGGAGGTCGCGGGTCCGCTGGGGCGCGGCGGCACCCCCTCGTGGCCGCCGCTGACGCTCTGGCTGACCGGGTTCGTGCACCTCTGGTTCCTGCAGTTCCTCTTCCTCGGCACGGTGGCCGCGTATCCCTTCATCCGCTTCATCGTCCGGCGTCCGCGGCTGAACTGGGTGTTCGCGGCCGGATTTGCGGCGGCGACGGCGGCCTATGGTCTGTGGGGGCGCGAGTATCTCACCGAGCACGCGCTGTCGGTCTGGATGAACCAGGCTGACGACAGCCTGCGCATCGCCGCGACGAAGGCTGTCGCCTGGGGGAAGTACATCCCGGTCGGCATCGCGATGGCGTTCCTGGCCGATACCATCGACGCCCTGTACCGGCGCCCGGCGTTCCGGGCCGCGACGCTGGCTGCAGCCGCCGCGGCGCTGCTCCTGCACGTTGGTTCGGCGGCGCCCGAGGTGTCCCGGTCGCTCTACAGCCTGGCGGTCTTCGTCGTGCTGCTGAGGCCCTGGCCGCCAGGCTCACTGGACTGGCTGAGGCCCGCCGCCAGGTACTCGTACCCCATCTACATCGTGCACCCTGCCGTGGCGCAGGTTGTCGTGGGGGCGTTGGCGCTCGGCCATGTGCCCGCGTCGCTGCCGCTCCTGCTCCCGGGCAGCGTGGCCGTCTTCGCGCTGAGCGGGGTCGCGGCCGCCATGCTGAGAAGGGTGGTGCCGGCGGACTGGTTCCTTCCGCTGGTGCCGGTAGGGGAGGCCCGCTCGAGGGACCGTATGCGGTAAGCTCGTCTCGACGGATTCGGGGAGTGTCACCATGGCCTTCGTCGCGTTCGACGTCGAAATCGCGAAACCGGTGCCCGACGGACCGGACCTGCTGGCGCACCGCCCGGGCATCGCCTGCGCGGCCATCGCCAGGGAGGGCGAGGCGCGCGCGCATATCCTCTTCGACCCCTCCGAGTCGCCGGACGTGTTCGATCCGGCCACCAGGGCGCTCACGCAGGACGGTGCGCTGCAGATTCTCGACGCCCTCGGCGAGGCCGCCGGGCGCGGGGACACGATCGTCACCTGGAACGGCGCGGGGTTCGACTTCAGGCTCCTGGCCGACGAGACGGGCCGGCATGCCGACTGCGTGAGGCTGGTGATGGCGAGCGTCGACATGATGTTCCAGGTGCTGTGCGAGCGCGGACACCCGCTGTCGCTCGACGCCGCCCTCAAGGGCGCCGGCCTTCGGCCGAAGCTGGACCAGGTCACGCTGCGGAGCGGGGAAACCGTGCGCATCACCGGCGCCGAGGCGCCGCAGTACTGGCAGGCGGCGGAGTGCGGCGCGGTGGCGGCCTACTGTGCCGCCGACGCGGAGCGGACCGCCGAGCTCGCGGCCGCGTGCCAGCGCAGCCGCCAACTCGCCTGGTTCAGCCAGAAGGGCCGGCCCAATCAGCTCGACCTTCGGAGCGGCTGGCTCACCGTAGAGCAGTGCCTTGCGCTGCCGCTGCCAGACACGAGCTGGATGACCAGGCCGATGCGCCGCGAGGACGTCCTCGCGTGGACGACGCCTACGCGCTCTTGATTTCCCGGATGAAGACGTTGCGGAACCGGATTTCCGATCCGTGCGTCTGCAGTTCGATCTGGCCCTTCGGCAGGACCGGCTGTTTCCGATCGAAGAAATTGTCGAGCACCTGCTCGTTGACGGTCTGCTGGCCGTTCAGCCAGATCGAGACCTTGTTTCCGGCCATGCGCACGCGCAGCGTGTTCCACTGGCCAATCGGGTTGTCGGCCTTCACGAGCGGCCACTTGCCGGGGTTGTCGTCGTTGTTGTTCCAGAGCGCGCCCGAACCCCTCGCCGCGCCGTTGGCCGCCTCGCGCGGGTTGGAGGGGTCCCAGATCTGGACCTGCGGGAAGCTGCGCAGATAAATGCCCGAGTCGCCGTTCGGGCTCACCATCAGCCAGTCCACGTACAGTTCGAAATCGCCGTACTCCTTCTCGGTCGCCAGGTGCACGCCCTGACCGTCCGACACGATTTCGCCCTTCGCGATGTCAACGCGCCAGTGCGTGTCGCGGTCGGCGTTCCACTCGGCCTTCTTGGCGGCGAGCGCGTCGGGCGTGAGCTTCGCCTGCTCGTAGGGGCTGTAGGTGCCCTGGCGGCCGGCCCAGCCCGCGAGGTCCTTACCGTTGAAGAGGCTGGTGAAGCCGGCGGGCGGCTGATTGAGCGGACGATCCTGCGCGGCGGCGCCGAGCCCGGCGACGACCAGCACGATGGCACACGCGACGAAGCGGCGATGCATGACGCCTCCCTTCATCCTCTGAGGTACTTGTTGAAGAACGCGATGGTGCGCTGCCAGGCCAGCTTCGCGGCGGCCTCGTCGTAGCGCGGCGTGGTGTCGTTGTTGAAGCCGTGCTGCGTACCCGGGTACATGTGCATCGTGTGGGGCACGTTCACGGCCTTGAGCGCCGCTTCGTACGCCGGCCAGCCGGCGTTGATGCGCTGATCGCTCTCCGCGTAGTGCACGAGCAGCGGCGACTTGATCTTCGCCGCGTCCTCGGCGCTCACCTGGTTCCCGTAGAAGGGGACCGCGGCCCCAAGATCCGGCAGGCGCGAGGCGAGGAAGTTGGCGATGCCGCCGCCGTAGCAGAAGCCGACGACGCCCACCTTGCCGGTACAGTCGGCGTGGCCTTTCAGGAACCCGTACGCGGCCACGAAGTCCTCCCGCGTCTTCGCCTGGTCCAGCTTCGGAAACAGCTGGCGCGCCTGGTCCTCGTCGCCGGGGTAGCCTCCGAGCGGCGCCAGCGCGTCGGGCGCGAATGCCACGAAGTTGTCCAGGGCCAGACGGCGCGCGATGTCCTCGATGTGCGGGTTCAGCCCGCGGTTCTCGTGCACCACCACAACGCCGGGCAGCTTGCCCCTGGCGCTCGCGGGACGCACGAGGTAGCCCTTCGTCGTGCTGTTGCCCTGGGGCGAGGGGAACGGCAGGTACTCGGCCTTGATGCGCGCATCGTCTTTGGCCACCTGCTGGGCTTCGGCGAAACGCGGGTTGAGGGCGTCGAGCATCATCGCCGCCGTCATGCCGCCGGCGGCGTACTTCGACGCCTTGTGCAGGAACCCGCGCCGGTCGATGGCGCCGTGCACGTACGCGTCGAACAGGATCAGCACGTCGGGATCGAAATCACTGGCCTTCTTGCGTTCCATGCTCGTCCTCCGTCAGTACCGCCAGCTCAGGTCTGCCCCGGCCGGCGCCGTCATCAACATGCGCTCGATCATCTTCGGGATGTACCGCTGCTCCGGGCGCTGGCCCGGGAACTCCGGCGTGCCCGCGTAACAGTGGGGCTGCCGCTTCCCGATTTCGAAGCTGCCCGCGTAGTGGGGGTCTTTCGTGCCCTCGAGGAACTGCTGCAGCTTGTAGGTGGCCTCCTCGAGCAGGAACGTGTCCTGGTCGCCCATGAACACGTGGATCTTGCCGGCGAGCTTCGGGCCGAGCGTCTTCCAGTCGCGCTCGACGATGTGGCGCAGGTCGTAGTGCTCGCGCCAGTACTCGGCGACGGACCGGTCGATGGCGCCCGTCCACTTGTCGTAGAGCAGCTTCGGGTAGCCGTCCGGGCCGACCGGGCCGAAGGTGGCCATGAAGATGTCCATCTGCTCGCCGGAGCGCCCCTTCGTGCCCAGCACTTCTTCGTAGCGGCTGGCATCGAACTGGGACATCTGCGTCTGGTCGTCGAGCCCCCGCGACCAGGGCCGCACGGGCGTCCGCTTCCACTCGCTGTTGGGGTAGAAGGCGTTGTCGTCCTTGTAGATGTCCACCAGCTGGAAGTAGCGGAAGTCGACCGGGTCGGGACAGAAGGTCCACGTGCCGTTCAGGCGATCCGGGTAGAAGATCTGCCACGCGAGCGATTCCCAGCCGCCCGTCGACCCGCCGTAGGTCGTGCGCGCCCACGCCTCGGGAATGCCGCGGAACTCCTTCTCGACGCGCGGCACCAGTTCCTGCCAGAGGGCGTCGCCGTACGGGCCGTTGTTCTGCGAGTTCACCGCGTACGAGTCGTCGTAGAACGGCGTCGGGTGTTGGATAAGGACGATGATGACGCGGCCCATCTTGCCGGAGACCCAGTCCTGGTAAAAGCGGTGGGCGGCGGCCTGCTGGCGCTGCTGCGGTTCGGGCGCCGACACTTCCGGGGGCGTCTCGCGGATCCCGCCGAACGTGCGCGGG
This sequence comes from Vicinamibacterales bacterium, assembly GCA_046496425.1. Lineage (GTDB taxonomy): Bacteria > Acidobacteriota > Vicinamibacteria > Vicinamibacterales > JAKQTR01 > JAKQTR01. The sequence continues at coordinate 24,643 of JAWOGY010000154.1, read as the reverse complement.
AAATGCCCGTGGTTGTAGATGATCGGGTAGCGCGCCGTCGGGTGCTCGGCCCAGCCCTCGGGCAGCAGCGCGACCGCGCCCAGAAAGATGTCCGTCCCCCACCACGTGCTCAGGATGTCGCTCTTGAACCGGATGTGCTTCACGTACGTCGTGTCCGACGGGCGCTCAATCGGCGGGTTCTTCCGCGCGAACGCGATCTTCACGACCCCGCCCGCCTTCGGATCGATGCGCACCTTCTCGACGTTGGTGACGAGATTGCCGGGCGAAGTGCGGTAGTTCTGGCCCTCCCCCTGATCGAGGTGGACCTTGATCGTGTGGCCGTCGGCGCGGGTGACCGTGGTGTAGACGTTGAGCGTCGCCTGCACGAAGTACTCGCCCGCCGGGAGGTCGCGGAGGCTTTCGACGGGCCACCCGCGCGTCGAAGCGTCGATAATGGCCGGCTGGCCCGGCTTCAGGCCGTCGACGTCCACCCCGAACATCGGCTGGGCGTCGACGCCGGTCATCCGCGCGAGGCGCGGCTCAGGGGTCTCCCGCCTGGAAATCACCAGGATCACCCGGCCGTCGAGCGTCTTCGACTCGAGCGACGCCGGAAACGAGACTTCGATGCGAAACGGCCGTGCGGTCTGCGATTCGAGCGAGACCGTGCCGGCCGCCAGTGCAAGGGCTGTGAGGAGCCCTGCGGCGACGCGAGTACGAAACATCGGAACCTCCGCGAGTATCCTGCGAGCGTACCACAGCCACGGGGTCGGGACTATTTACGGATCAGAGGCGCCACGGATTACAGGATTGTCATTGGCGGCCGGGCGTAGGATTTCGGTCGAACGCCGGGAGCTCGCGAGTCGGCCGTCCAGGCTGACGGTATACAATTTCGTGCGTCCGCCGGGGGCCGATCCGTAAATAGTCCCGACCCCGGTGAGAGAGGTGGGACAGCGTGAGGCGACCGTTGACGATCACCGAGGTGAGCTACGAGGAACTCGTGGCGAAGGCACAGGACATCGCCGCTGCGGCCGGACGCGGGCACCTGCACACGACGCCGCCGGAGTGTCTCATCACCGGCAGCCCGCGCCGCGCGATCGTGCTGGAGGCGACCGACGAGGGCGCGGCCGTCGGCTTCTTCGACGACCAGCCGATCGAGGATCGCGCGAAGCCGCTCGCCATCCTCCTCCACGGCGCCGACAGCGTGCCGGAGGAACACGAGGCATTGCAGCCCGCGTGCCCGGCGGTGAACCGCATGGCCGAGCGCATGCGGATGGGCATGGGGCACTTTCACATTCTGAACCCCGTGTGCCTGGCGAACCCGAATCCGGGTCGCTGGACCATCCTGTTCGAGGATGCGGAACTCGGCGTGCTCGAGAGCGTGTCCGACGAGCGTCCGCTCGCGGATATCCGTCTCGTGGAGCGCCTCATCTACGCCTGACTGCCCGCGAAGCCGGCCGAGAGCCCCAGCCCGCGAGCAGCGTCCGCGCTTCGCCCGTCCGGCCTGCCTTTGCGAGCGCAGATCCCACCTCCGTGAGTTGCGCGTGACCCGCAGCCGGCTTCCCGCCGTCCGCACGCTGCCCCCGAGCACGTGGTTCACGGAGAGGGCATCGCGGGCAGATCGCCGCCGTCCTGCCGCGCCCGGAAGGCCGAGGTTGTACCAGTCCGGAAATCAAATCATCCGGAGTGAACGGACGTAGAATCTTCGCGGCCGGCGAGGATGTGGAGTTTCTGTATCCGGAGTCTGTTCAGGGAATATGGGGGGCGCTTTGCCGCGAAAGTCGCGCTGCGCCACCCGTGGCGCACGCTGCGCGCGGTTCGCGACGCCGCTGGTCTCGTGGTGACGGAGGGCGGGCTCGAGGTGATCGGTGATCCCGCGGCTGCGCAGCCGGGCGGCCCGCCGTCGATGGTCGGCGTCGGATTCTGCCTCAAGCCGCTGAATCCGCCTTGCCCGTCCGGGCGGGCGAACCACGACTGCCTCTTGCTGGAGAAGGCGGCGGGCGTTGAAGCGGCGGTGGTTCCCGCGCCTTGCCGTTCGTGCGCGATCCGGGAGATCGGGACGCAATCGCTACGGGCCGGCTCGGCCTTCTACGTGATGACGTCTGCGCGCGACATCCTGGACGACGTGTTCGTTCCTTCCCTCGAGGCCAGGCGATTCAGGACGGGTCTGTTCGTGCTGTGCCGCTACTCGTTCCAGCCTTTCGCCCTCGGATTGCTCGCGTCGGGCATGAACGCGCGGCTGCTGCCGCTCGACCAGGGCGATTGCCGTGACTACCGGACGTGGCTGCTGGCGGATCGCGGGATCAAGGACGAACAAACGACGATGGACGACGCCGCCACGTCCGGCGTGGCGAGGCTGCTCGGCCCCGGGGCCCCATGGCACGCCGTCACGGTCGAACGGCGCGGGAATGTGTTGCACTCGGTCGCGGCCGGTCCGCTCGAGCGCGAGGTCATCGATTCGCGGTAGCCAGGAGGCCGCCTGAGGCGCGGCATGGCATGGACGCTGCTCTCGAACGCCTGCTGGACTTCATCGTCAGGAACACGCCGTCGTGGAGAGCGGTGGCGCTCGGCGGTCCGTCGGGCCTTGCCTGGTCATTCGCGGCCCTGTGGTTCGCCGGGTGGCTGCAGCGGCGCGGCGCCCGGACGGGGTACACGAGGAAGGTCTTTCACTTCCTGATCTTCTCGACGGTCGCACTGCTGGAATGGCGGCTGGGAACGCCTTCCGTATGCCTGTTCGGGGCGGCCTGCACGGTGGCGGTGTTCACGGCCATCGGGCTCGGGCCCGGGAGCCTGCTCTACGAGGCGATTGCCAGGCCGAATGACGCCCCCCACCGTACGCACTTCGTCGTCGTGCCCTACCTTGCCACGCTTGTCGGAGGATTGGCCTCGAACCTGGCGTTCGGCCCCGCGGCGGTCGCCGGCTACCTGGTGACAGGACTCGGCGACGCGATCGGGGAGCCCGTGGGGACGATGTTCGGAAAACACGTCTACCGCGTGCGCTCGCTGTCGTCGGTGCCTGCCACGAGGAGCCTCGAAGGGTCCGCGGCGGTCTTCGTGATGTCGGCCATCGCCCTCCTCCTGGCCGCCGCCGCGTCTCCTCAGATCGCACTGCCCGGGGCTGGAGTCGCGAAGGTGCTGATCATTGCCGCCGCGAGCGCGCTCGTGGAAGCCGCGTCGCCGCACGGCTGGGACAATCTCACCATGCAGTTTGTGCCGTCCGCGCTCGCCTGGGCCTGGCTGAGCCCGTAGTTCAGAAAAGGTGACACTTTCCTTTCCGGCGCATTACCCGGCCATTGGTTCCCTGGGCGGACTTTCGACTGAGATCGCAGGCGCTGCGCCCGCCGATGGGTGAACCGCCTCCACGGACGATGCACTCCCTGATTCTTGCGAGACGGGCGCCCGGGAGGGCGCCCGTCCGTTCCGATAGGCGGTGTCCACTTCCGGGTTAGAAAGGAAGCATCACGCCGCCGAGAACGTGGATGACGCCGTTGCTGGCCATGATGTCCGTGCTCAGGATCTCGGCGTCGTCGATGTACGCCTTGCCGTTGCGCAGGCTCACGTCGGCGGCCACGCCGCTGAGCATGTGGAGCTGGTCAGCCGCGACGACGGCCGCCGCCTTCTGCTCGCCGGCGATCACGTGGAACGTCAGCACCGCGGTCAGCGTCCGGATGTCGAGCTTCTGCACGAGATCCAGGCCGTTGCTGTAGTGCAGTTGCTTCGCGGCTTCGTCAAAGGCCGCGTTGGTCGGGGCGAACACTGTGAACACCTGCTGGCCGTTGAACGTGTCCACCAGCCCGGCGCGCGCCAGCGCCGCCACGAGCGTGCTGAAGTCCGGGTTGCCGGCCGCGATGGCCGCGATGGTCTGCTGCGACGCATTTGCGCTCGCGGCGAGGCTCGGCGGCAGCAGGACGCCGTCGATGACGTGGACGATGCCGTTGCTCGCCTGGATGTCGGTGGCGGTGATCCTGGCGTTGTCAATGTAGGGGTTGCCGCTCTTGAGCGCCACAGCCGCGGCGTTCCCGTCCAGCATGACGATCTGCGGGGCGGACAGCACGGCCTGCGCATTCCGCGCGTCGCCCACGACGTGGTACTGGAGCACGGCCGTCAGCGTCGCGACGTCGAGCGCGTCCACCAGATCCTGTCCGCTCTTGCCGGCGCCGAGCAGCGCGGCCGCGGCGGCGTCGAACGCAGCGTTGGTCGGTGCGAATACGGTGAAGGCTCCTGCGCCGCTGAAGGTCTGAACCAGGCCCGCCTTCGAGAGGGCCGCCACGAGCGTGCTGAAATTCGCATTCCCCGTCGCAACGCCGGCGATCGACGGAAGAGTGGCGCTGCTCGTGCCCGACGGCGTCCCGGCCGCTGGCGACGGAGCCGTGGGCGACGCGGAGTCGCTGCAGCCGATGACCGTGAACGACAGCGCTGCGACCGAAAGGTAACCGGCGATCTTCTTCATGACTTTCTCCCTCGTCCCGTGAACGTGTCCGCTGTTAACTAATCGAACCGTAAGTGAGCAGTTATTGCCCAGTTACAGGTAAGAACCCTCTTCGAAGCCGTTTTATTCCCGCTCGCCGACGATCACTCGTGCGGGGTAATGGAAAGTGTCACCGTTTCTGACGGCGGGACGGGCGGGACTCCAGCCGCGTACAAGGCGAAGGGCGCCACGAGGGCGCCCTTCAGAGTCGCTGCGACACGCCGCGGCTATTCGCCGAAACCCGGGGGAAGCATGACGCCGCCCAGCACGTGGATGACGCCGTTGCTCGCGATGACATCCGTCTTCTCAATGAGCGCGCCGGCAATCTTCGCGCCTTCGACGTCCACCGTGATAGCCGCCACGTTCCCGTCGAGCATGACCAGCTTCCCGGAGGAGAGCACCGCCTGGGCGCGACGGTCGCCGAGGGTCACGTGGTAGGTCAGCACCTGCGCCAGGAGGCCGTTGTCGTCAAGGTAGTCGACAAGCGCTTCGCCGCTGCCGAGACCGAACGCCTGCGCGGCCGCACCAAATGCCGCATCCGTCGGCGCGAACACCGTGAACTGACGCGACCCGGAGAAGGTCTCGACCAGGCCAGCCTTGTCGAGCGCGTAGACCAGCGTGTTGAAGCCGCCCGCCACCGCTGTGCCGGCAATCGTCGGGAGCGCCGCCCGGCTGTTCTCATTGGGCACACCGCCCCGCGCCTCTTCGGTCACGGACATCGCTGAAGGCGCCGCCGGAGAGGTGCTCTCGCTGCAGCCGACCACCGTGAACGCCAGGACCGCCACCGACAGGAAACCCGCGAACTTCTTCATGACTCTCTCCTCTGGACTGTTGAAAGTGTCTACGCTCAACCAGCCGCCCCCGATGCGCCCAGTTCATTGCTGGCTTCCGCCTGCGGCTCGGCGGCCAAATGGGTCTTTATACTGAACATATATTGCTCAGTTATTGTGTAGAACCCTGGTCCTCCGCGATTTATTCCCGGGGCGTGGCGAGGGGATTACTGTGGTCCAGAATGGGCCCGAGGGCGGATGGGCTGCCGCGAGTCCTGCGGGCGCGCAGGCCTGAACGGGTTGCGCGCCGCCCGCGGGTTGTATACTCGTCCGACGATGACCCTTGGGCCCATGCTCTCCGCTTCCGAGCATCAGACGCTCGCGGCCGAACGCGCGCTGCTTGACGACATCCGGGCCGCCCTGGAGAGGTCGGGCGCCGACGAGGCAGCCATCGCCGAGCTCGGCCAGTCCATCGCGCAGCTCGACGAATTGTTCCTGCTCGTCGTGGTGGGCGAGTTCAACTCCGGCAAGAGCGCCTTCATCAATGCGCTCGTCGGCCTCCCGTTGCTCGCCGAGGGCGTGACGCCTACAACGGCCGACATCAACGTCCTCACCTACGGCCCGGCCGAATCGAACGAGCTGCGTCCCGGACGGATCCGGCTGCTCACCGCGCCGGTCGACCTGCTCCGCGAGATTCACGTCGTCGACACGCCCGGGACCAACGCCGTGATCCGGGAGCACGAGGTGCTGACGACGCACTTCGTGCCGAAGGCGGACCTCGTTCTCTTCGTGACGTCCGTCGACCGTCCCTTCAGCGAATCGGAGCGGCAGTTCCTCGAGGGGATCCGTTCGTGGGGCAAGAAGGTGGTCGTCGTCATCAACAAGCAGGACCTCGTCGAACGGGCCGAAGACCTCGAGACGATCCGGCAGTTCGTGTCCTCGAACAGCGCGCGGGTGCTCGGCGAGGTTCCGCCGATCTTCACGGTGAGCGCCCGAGCGGCGATGCACGCGAAGCAGGGCCATCCCGAGTCGTGGGCGGCCAGCGGGTTCGAGCCCCTGGAACGATTCGTCCGGGAGACGCTCAACGCGGCCGGCCGCCTCCAGTTGAAGCTGCTGAATCCCATTGGCGTCGCGCGGCACCTCGTCGACCGACGGCTGGCTGCCGTGGGCGAGCGGCTGGATCTGCTGGCGGCCGACGTCGCCACGCTGGACGACGTGGAGAGGCAGCTGGCGCAGTACGAGCGGGACCTCGCCCGGGACGTGGCGCCGCGCATCGCCGCCATCGACGCCGTGCTCCTCGAGATGGACCGGCGCGGCCAGGCGTTCTTCGACGAGACGATGCGTATCGGCCGCATCATCGATCTGCTCAACAAGGCGCGGATGCAGGAACGGTTCGAGCGCGAGGTCGTGGCCGACGCGCCCGAGGCCATCGAGAGCCGGGTGGACGAGTTGATCGACTGGCTGGTCGAGTCGGATCTGCGCCAGTGGCAGGCCGTGACGGCGCACCTGGCGTCGCGGCGGGCGGCGCATCGCGACCGGATCGTCGGCGCGAACGGCGACCAGTTCCGTGCCGACCGCGCGCGCCTCATCCAGTCGGTCGGGCAGGAGGCTCAACGGGTCGTCGACACCTACGACAAACGGGCCGAGGCGCGTGATCTGGCGGAGAGCGCGCGCAACGCCGTGGCGGCGGCGGCGGCCACCGGCGTGGGCGCGGTCGGTCTCGGCGCCATCGTCACCATGGCGGCCACCACGGCCGCCGCCGACATCACCGGCCTGGTGATGGCCAGTGTCGTGGGGGCCATCGGGTTCTTCATCATTCCCAACAAGCGGCGCAGGGCGAAGCAGGAGATGCGCGAAAAGATTGGCGCGATGCGCACCCGGCTGTCGGCGGCCATCCGAAGCCAGTTCGAAGCCGAGACCACGGGCAGCGGGCAGCGCATCCGCGAGAGCATCGCCCCCTACGCGCGGTTCGTGCACGCGGAGAGCGAGAAGCTCTCGGCATCGAAGAGCGAGTTGGGCCGGCATCGCGGCGAGCTCGAGACCCTCCGGGGGCGTGTCGAGGCGCTTCGCGCGTGAGCCTTCGGACACCCATCAGGGCCGACGACCGCCTGACCCGCGCCATCGGGCCGTGGACCCTGGGGGCCAACGCCGTCAACCTCTCGGTCGGCGCGGGCATCTTCGCGCTGCCCGCCGCCGTGGCGGCGATTCTCGGGCCGGCGTCGATCCTCGCCTATCTGGTGTGCGGCTTCGCCATCGCCCTGGTGCTGACGTGCTTCGCGGAGCTGGGCACGCGGGTGACGCGCTCGGGCGGCGCCGTCGCCTACATCGAGGACAGTTTCGGGCCGATGGCGGGATTCGTGGCGTGGACCGTGTTCACGCTGGGTTTCTGCGCGGCGGCCGACGCGGCGGTGGGCGCCATCCTCATCGACGCCGTCTCGGCCGTCGTGCCGGCAGTGGGGCAGGGCGCGGGACGGGCGGCGGCGCTCGTCGCGGTCTACGGAGCCCTGGCCGCGGTCAACATCGCCGGCGTCCGCTGGGGCGCCAGGCTGGCCGTTGCCGCGACGGCCGGCAAGCTGCTGCCCCTCCTCCTGATTCTCGCGGCGGGTGTCGTGGCCGTCAACGTGACGAACCTCCAGTGGAGCGCGTGGCCGTCGGCGGCCCGGGTCGGCGAAGCGTCGCTCGTGCTCTTCTTCGCCTTCTCCGGCGCGGAGTGCGCGGTGACGCCCGGCGGGGAGATCCGGGACCCGTCGCGGACCGTGCCGCGCGGCCTGCTCGGCGCCACGGCGTTCCTGATCGCGTTCTACTGCTCGGTGCAGCTCATCAGCCAGGGCGTGCTCGGGCCGGCCATCGGCGAGGGTGGCGGTGCGCCGCTGGCGGCCGTTGCGGAGCGGCTTTTCGGCGCGGGCGGCCGGGGCCTGGTGCTCGCCTGCACGATGCTGGCGACGCTGGGCGTGCTGGCCGGCGACCTGCTGGCGACGCCGCGCTCCTTCATCCCCGTCGCCGAAGACGGCATGCTGCCGGCGTCACTGGCCTCGGTCCACTCGAGGTACCGCACGCCGCACGTCGCGATCATCACCTACGCGTTGGTCTCGTGCGCGCTGGCCGTTTCCGGCACGTTCAGGCCGCTCGCGGTTCTCGCCAGCGTCTCGCTGCTGCTCATCTACCTGGCGGTGTGCCTCGCGGCGCTCAAGGTCCGCTATTCAGGACCGCTGCCGGCCGGCGCGTTCCGCGCGCCTGGCGGCCCGCTCGTACCGGTTGCCGGCGCCGTCACGGTGGGATGGCTGCTCGCGCACTCGACGCGCGCCGAGGCGGCGGGACTGGCGATCACGGTTGGCGGGGCGGCGGCGTACTTCCTCGCCCGCCGTCGAGGACGCCGGCCACCCAGTCGAGGTTGACGCGCGCGAGGCGGTAGTCGCGCTGGGCGACGGCGAGATTGGCGCGCGCCGTCGTGACGTTCTGCTCGGCGTCCTGCACCTCCAGGCGCGTCTTCACGCCGAGCTCGAAGCCTTTCTCGGCGAGGAACAGCAACTGCTCGGCCTGCTTGACCGGGCCCGTCAGCGCCTCGAGGAGCGCCACCGCTTCCCGGGCGTTGTCCACGGCGGTCCGCACCTCCAGCGTGATGCCCTCGCGGAGCTTCAGCTCGTCGATGTCGATGCTGGCGAGGGTACTCTTGACCTGGGCGACCTGACCCTTGGTGCGCCAGCCGTCGAAGAGGGGGACGGTGGCATAGACACCGACGTCCCAGGCCGTGCCGGTGGAGGAGATCGAGGGCAGGCCCAGCCGCCGCTTGCCCCAGTCCGCGGCGAAATCGACGCGGGGCTTGTTTCCGGACGCCGCGATCTTGATGAGCTCGGTGTAGATCCCCTGCGTGGTGCTGATCTCGCCGATCTCCGGCCGGTTCTGAAACGCGGCGGCGAGCAGGGCGTCGTAGGCCGGGACCGGCTCGATGGGCGCCGCAAGCGAGCCCTCGACGTCGATCTCCTGCGGTTCGGCCAGCAGGAACCGGAGCTGTTCGCGCGCGGCGCGCACCGCGTTCTGCGTCCGGATGACCGCGGGCTTCGCGCTGTCCAGCTCGACCTGGGCCGCCAGGACGTCGTAGTCGGTGGCGGTGCCGGCCTCGCGGCGTCTGGTCACCTCGTCGAAGCGCCTGGCGCGCTGCGCGACGTTCTCCTCGGCAATCCGCACCAGCGCTCTCGCGGCCAGCACGTTGTAGAACGCGCCCGTGACGTCCTTGACGACCGCCTGACGGAAGCGGCGCAGCTGCTGGTCGCTGAACTCGAATCCCAGCTTCGCGGCGCGGATCGCCGCCCCGATCTGGCCCCAGGTGAAGAGCACCTGCCTGACGCCGACGCTGCCCATGACGACATCCTGCCGCCCGCCGAAGATCTCGCCGAGGTCCGGCACGTCACCCGACGAGTCCGACGATCCAGACCCGCCGTCGCCGCCGTCCATGAACCCGCTGAACAGCTTGGCCGTCGTGTTGTCGAAGGTCCGTGTGAAACCCGCCGTGAAGGTCCCCTGCGGCAGCGCGGCGGCGCGCTCTTCCACGTACTTGCCCTGGACCCAGTTCTTGTATTCGATGGCCTTCTGGACGTCGCGGTTCTGGTTCGCGGCGATGGCGAGCGCCTGCTCGAGCGTCAGCACCTTCACGCCAGCGGGCGAGGCGGCCGTCGCGGCCTGTTCGACCTGCAGGGCCAGCGTCCGCGCCGGGCCCGCCGCCGCCGACGCGCCGGCGTACTGCTGCGCCGACGCCGGCTGGGAGACGCCCAGCATGAGCGCCACCGACAGGGCGGCCGTGCCCACCGCCGCCACGGTCTTTCTCCGGCCGAGCAGCCACGCCGCCACGTCGTCGAGGAGCGTGTAGATCACCGGGACGACGACGAGCGTCAGCAGCGTCGAGGTGATGAGGCCGCCGACGACGGCGCGGGCCAGGGGCGCGCGGAACTCGGCGCCTTCGCCGAGGCCGAAGAACAGCGGCAGCATGCCGAAGATCATGGCGGTGGTCGTCATGAGGATCGGGCGGAGCCTGGTCCGGCCGGCCGTGATGAGCGCGGCCCGCCTGTCCATGCCGCGCCCGCGCAGCACCTTGGTGTAATCCACGAGCAGAATCGCGTTCTTGGTGACGAGGCCCATCAGCATGATGAGGCCGATGAGCGACATGATGTTGATCGTGTCGCCGGTGAGCGCCAGCGTGCCGGCCATGCCGACAATCGACAGCGGCAGCGCGAACATGATCGCCAGCGGGTCGATGAACGACTCGAACTGGGCCGCGAGGATCAGGTAGACGAAGATGATGGCGAGCAGCAGCGCCTCGGCCAGGTAGCCGAACGACTCGATCATCATCTCGGTGTCGCCGCCGAGGGCGAGCGTGTAGCCGGGCGCCATCGTGACACGTTCCGCGGCGGCCATGGCGAGGGTGCCGGCGGTGCCGAGGGGCAGGTTGTCGAGGTTCGCGTCGACGGTCACCTGGCGGGTCATGTCGCGCCGGCCGATCTCGGCCGGGGAGGTGGCGCGCGTGAACGTCACCAGATCGGTGAGCGGCACCAGCGCGGGCCCTGCCGCCGTCTGCACGGTCATCTTGAGATCGCCGACCTGCCGCACGTCTCCGCGCAGGCTCTCCGGGAGCCGCACGCGCACGTCGACCGCCTCGCCTTCCTCGTCTTCGTAGGTGGAGACCGCCTGGCCGCCCACGAGCACGCCGAGCGTGCCGGCGAGGGCGCCCGACCCGAGGCCCGACGCCGCCGCGCGCTCCCGGTCCACGATGAGCCGGTACTCGGGCAGGTCGTGCTCCATCTGGGCCTCGATGTCCACGATGCCCGGCACGGTGTAGAGCTCGCGCTTCACCGCCGCGGCGTACTGCTTGAGGGTGGCGATGTCCTCGCCCTGCACCGCCACCGAGAGCGGCTTCTGCCACGAGTCCGGATCTTCCTGGATGGAGAGGAGGATCCCGGGGACCTTCTCGAGGCGCAGGCGGGCGTTGTGGATGAACTGCCGCAGGCGGACGTCGCGCTCGTGCTTGGACACCAGCTTGACGAACACCGTCGCGTCGCGGACGGTATCGGCGTCGCCCGCGCCGATGGATGCGTAGGTGTAGGCGACCTCCTTGAATTCGGCCAGGGCCTCGAGGACCTCCTCGAGCCGGCCCCGCGTCTCGGTGATCGACGACCCCGGGGCGCTCTTGAGCTTCATGACGAACTCGCCCTGGTCCATCGGCGTCATGAACTCGGCTTCGAGCGTCGCGAACACGCCCAGGCCGCCGGCGAAGGCGGCCAGGGCAAGGGCGACCACCGTCTTGCGGTGGTCGAGCGCCCAGCCGATCACGCGCTTGTAGCCGTCGGCCATGCGCTCGAACTGCTCGTTGAACCAGTCGAGGGGGCGATGCCACCAGCTGCGCTTGCCGCCCCGGAGGATGTCGGGGTCGTGCCACCGCGACGAGAGCATCGGGTCGAGGGTGAACGACACGAACAGCGACACGAGGACGGCGAACGCCACCGTGAGGCCGAACTGGAAGAAGAAGCGGCCGATGATGCCCTTCATGAAGGCCACCGGCACGAACACCGCGATAATCGACATCGTCGTCGCCAGCACGGCCAGGCCGATCTCGTCGGTGCCCTTGCGGGCCGCCTCGAAGTGGTCCTCGCCCTGCTCGAGGTGCCGCACGATATTCTCCCGCACGACGATCGCATCGTCGATGAGGAGGCCGATGGCGAGCGACAGGGCCATCAGCGTCAGCGTGTTCAGCGTCATCCCGAGGAAGTACATGATGATGAACGCCGAGATGACCGAGATGGGCAGCGTCAGGCCCGTGATGACCGTCGAGCGCCAGGAGTTCAGGAACAGGAACACGATGAAGACGGTCAGCACGGCGCCGATGACGAGCGTCAGCTGCACGTCGGCCACGGCCTCCCGGATGAAGAACGACGTGTCGCGCACGATCTGAATCTCGACGCCGGCGGGGAGCTGCGCCCGCAGTTCGTCGACCGCCGCGCGCACGCCGTCGACCACAGCCACCGTGTTCGCCTTCGTCTGCTTGATGATGTCGATGGCCACCGCCGGCTGGCCGTCGATGAGCGCGAGCGAGCGCTGCTCCTCGACGGTGTCTTCGATCGTGGCGACGTCGGACAGGCGGATGGGCTGGGTGCCGCGCCGGCTGATCACCATCGACGCGAAGCCGTCGGTCTCGGCGGGCTTGCCCGAGATGCGCAGCGGCATCTCCGTGGCGCCGAGCGTGAGGCGGCCGAGCGGGGTGTTCACGTTCTCCGACGCCAGGCCGGCGACGACCTCGTCGACGCCCATGCCGAGGGCCGAGAGCCGCGCCGGGTCGATGTTCACCGTCACCTCGCGGTTCGACGACCCCACCAGCTTCGCCCGGGCCACGCCGCGGATGTTCTCGACCCGCCGCTTGATCCGGCGCTCCGCGAGTTCGGTCAGCTCGCGCGGCGGCATCGTCGTCGACCGCACGGCGAGGGAAATGACCGGCATCGCGGCGAAGTCGAACTTCTGGATGACCGGTTCTTTCATCGTCTCCGGCAGGTCGCGGCGGATGGCGTTGATCTTCGCCCGCGCCTCCTGCGAGACGTCGTTGATCTTGACCTCCAGCTCGAACTCCACGATGACCGACGAGAGGCCTTCGCGCGAGACGGAGTTGACGTGCTTCACGCCCGAGATCGGGTTGACGGCTTCCTCGATCTTCCGGCTGACTTCGCGTTCGACGGTTTCCGGCGAGGCGCCCGGGTACTCGGTGATGATCGACAGGACCGGGATCTCGACCTCCGGCATCATGTCGATGGGCAGCCGGCGCCAGGAGAAGAGGCCGAGCGTCACCAGGGTGAGCATCATCACCGTGGCGACCACCGGCCGCCTGATGGAAAGGTTGGAGAGAAACATCGCTACGCCCCCTCGCCCTTCACGACGGCCAGCCGGTCACCGTGCTGCAGCGAGAACCCCCCGCGGACCACGACCGGGTCGCCGGCCTCGATGCCCGACACCACCTCCACGGTCACGCCGTTCGACTGGCCGGTCTTCACGGTCCGCTTCTCGGCTTTGTCGCCGCGCGCGAGGAAGACGTCCGCGGTCTGCTCCTCCAGGTTCCAGTTGAGCAGCGCTTCGCGGGGCACCTGGAGGACGCCCGGCCGGTCGGCGACCACGATGCGCCCCTTCACGAACGCGCCGCCCTTCAACTGGCCGTCCTGGTTCGGCACCTCGACGACGACCTTCGCCGACCGGCTGGCCTCGTCGATCGCCGGGTTGATGAACATCACCTTGCCGGTGAACGTGCGGCCTGGCACCGCGGCGGCCGTGAACTCGATGACCTGGCCGACCTCCACGGATGACAGCTGCGACGAGGGCACCGACACCGTCAAGTCGAGCAACCGGTTGTCGACGATGCGGAACAGCGGCGCGCCGCTGCCCATGTTCTCGACGCGATCGCCGACGTTGACGCCACGGAAGGCGACCACGCCGCTGATGGGCGCCACCAGCGTCGACTTGGCGAGCCGGGCCTCCACGGCGCGCGTCTGCGCCCGTGAGGCGGCCGTCGCCGCTTCCGCCGCCTCCACCGCGCTTCTCGCATCGTCGAATTCCTGCGGGGTGATCAATCCGAATTTCTGCAACTGCTGGGCCCGCTCGTACTCCCGCCTGGCCCGTGTTTCCGCCACGCGGGACTGGGCCTCCACCGCCTTGAGCGCCGCGATGCCGGCCTCGGCCTCGGTCGTGTCGAGGCGCGCCAGCAGGTCGCCCTTGCGGACAGGGACCCACTCGGTCACGTGCACCGCCGTCACCGTGCCGGTGACTTCCGACTGCACGTCGGCCGAGAACTTCGGTGCGAGCGTCCCGACAATCTCGATGCTCTCCTGAAAGTCCGTCAGCGAGGCCGGCTCAACCGACACCGCCACAGGCGGCCGCCCGGTCTCCTTCGCCGACTCCCCCGGAGGAGCCCCGGAAGAGGAGGAACCCGAGCAGGAGGCGGCCAGCAGGGCGGCCCCCACGACGAACGACAGATGCACGCGACCGATCCGAATCATGGTCTTTCTCTCCCTACATGCGCGGCGCGGTGGCCGCGCCATCGAACAGCAGATTGACGAGCCGGTGCAGCCCCTCGAGCCCGACCGGTTCAAATGCGGGATGCAGCTGGCGTTCGTTGCAGCCTTCGAGGACGCCCATCACGGCGAGGGCGATGTCTCCCGGCTCGACGTCTCGAAACTCGCCCGCCGCCACGCCGTCGGCCGCGATCCGCTCCATCGCCTGGCGGAGCCGCGCTTCGAACACCGTCACGTCGAAGGGCGGCGCGCCGTCCGGTGGGCCGAGGAAGACGGCGTGGGCCACCCTGGCAATGGGCACGTTCTGGCCGAACAGCCCGTACGTGTCCTCGCACAGGGCGAGGATCCGGCCGCGAGCGGTGCCCGTGCGGGCCACCGCCCGCTCGAGCGTCGCCTCGAGCTGCCGCTTCGCCTGCTCGAGAATGGCGACGAGCAGGCCCTCCTTGCTGCCGAAGTGGTAGTAGAGCGCGGGCTTGGTGACGCCGGCCATTTCGGCGACTTCCCGGACCGAGGCGGCCGAGTAGCCCTTGCGGTCGAACACGCGGACCGCGGCGTTCAGCAACCTGGTTCGGACGGCATCGTCGGGTTCAGTAGCCGCTTGGGTCGGAGGGCTGGGGCTGTCGACGCTGGTGTCTTCCATGGTGCCTGTCTGGATGGTTACCTACCGGTAGGTCAATGCTACCTACCGGTAGGTATATCAGCATATACGGCACTCCAGCAACCTCGGTTCCATGCGAAATACGAGGCAGACCTCGGGGCCTGGTCCCGATTATCATGGGAGCGGATGCGCCCGGACTCTCTCCGCCGCTTCGCACTGACCTGCTCGGCTGGCGCGGCGATCGCGCTCCTGGCTGGCACCGGGATGCCCGGTTGCGCCGCAGGGAAGTCGGCGCAGGCGCTGACTCAATCGCCATCGCAGTGCGGCCGCCTGAGCGCCCGCGGCACGGACATCGTCTGCAGCGACGGCACGAGGTTCGAGTGGCGCGGGGTGACGGCGTTCGCGCTCGTCGAGCAGATCGCGCACGGACGCCGCCGGGACGCCGATGCCTACATGCGGTGGGCGCACGCCACGGGTTTCAACCTGGTGCGCGTGCTCGCCATGGCGGACGTCCTCTTCACGCTTGCTCCCGACGAAGGCCTGCGGCATATGCCCGCGCTCTTCGAGATGGCGGCGTTGCGGGGGCTCTACGTCGAGATCGTGGCCCTCGCCGACACGGCCAGTTACGGGATGGATCTCGCGGCCCTGCGCGCGCAGGTCTCCGCCGTCAGCCGGCTGGCCGCGGACCACCCGAACGTGGTCGTGCAGATCGCCAACGAACACTATCACCCGACGCAGATGCCGGAGGTGCACGACCCGGCCGTGCTCGCGGACCTGGGCGGCCTGATCGCGCCGCAGGTGCTCCACACCGAATCGCCGGCCGCGGAGGAAACGGCGGCCCGTCCGGCGGGCCGGTATCTCACACGGCACCTTTCGCGTTCGGGGAGCCCGGCGAGGATGCTCGATCGCGTCGATCTCCTGCGACGACTGGCCGTCGAGGCGGGAAAGCCGGTGGTGAACGACGAACCGATCGGCGCCGGAGAGCGGGACGAGCCGGGGCGCCGCCTGTCCGACCCCGGGTTCTTCCGCGACCTGGCAAGCCGGACGCGGATTGCCGGGCTCGCCGGCGGCACCTTCCACTGCGAGGATGGACTCTTTGCGCGGGTTCCCGGGCCGGTCCAGCAGGCCTGCGCCCGGGCGTGGGTTCAGGGCGCCTCGGTCACTGTGCCTTCAGCTCCGCGATTTCCCTGAAGGTTTCGGGCCCGATGTTGAAGGCCTGCGCGAACCCCGCGACGAAGCGTCCGCGGTCGAGCGCGAGCTCGTAAAGGTTGAAGTCGCCGAGGCTCAACGTCAGTTCGGCGCCTGGAAACCTGGCGACGAACACCTCGCGGGCTGCGGCGAACGCGTCGCTCCCGCGCTCGAAGACGGTCACCGTCGCCTTGACGGTCATCCGCGTCGTCTGCATGGGATCGGCCTCCGGCGCCTCGCGCTCGTGAATCATCACCCCGACGCGGGCCCCCGGCTGGAGGCCGCGCGAGTGCTTCGCGAGGCCCGACGCCTGGACGTAGACGGCCCCGTAGTCGGGCCGCACGGCGTAGGGCAGCAGGCTTGCCTCCGGCTCGCCATCGACGATCACGGCGAGGCTCAGCACCCGGTGTGCGGACATCATGTCGCGAACGGCTTCGAGCACCTGGCGGTCCATGTCACTCTCCTATACCCTCTACCGCTCAGGATACACGACCCCACCCCTCGGATATACTCCGCCGTCAGGATGGAGGGACGCCCGTGAATCACCGCACACTGCTCGCGGCTGGGCTGCTCGTTGTCGCCGCCGCCCGGCCCGTCGCGGCCGGCCAGGCCGGCCAGCCCGCGGCACCGCTGACGGCCGAAGATCTGCTGAAGGTGACCACCGCTTCGGTGCTCGACGTTTCGGATGACGGGCGCCGCGTGGCCTATACCACGCGCCGGCCGCTCGACAACGCCACGACGGACCACCGCCGCTACGGCGATCCGACCTACATGGCCCCGTCGGCGGTGCGGCTCTTCGTCGCCGACACCACGACGGGCGCCACGAGGCCGGTGCTGCCGGATCTCGCCGAGATCCGCCAGGCCGCGTGGTCGCATGACGGAACCCGGCTGGCGTTCCTCCAGCTCCAGCGTGGCAGCACCGCCGCCGACTCGGTGATGCGCCTGCGCATCTGGGACGCCGGGCGCAACGCGGTGGCGGAGGTCGCCGTCACAGGCGGAGCCCGCATCGCGGCCAACTCGAGCCTGGCCTGGTCCGCCGACGACACGACGGTCCTGCTCGCCCTCCGATCGCCCCTGCGCGACGACGAGGCGCGGGCGCGGTTCACGGCTCTGACGGCCGGACCCGTCATCGTGCACTCGTCGAAAGACCCATTCCTCGAGTGGGACGAGCTGGGCCGGACATCCCGATGGCGGTCGCTGGCCGAGGTCGATCTGGCCACCGGCCGGCCGCGCATCATCCTCCCGGAGCGGAAGCTCTCGTCCTACTCGGTGGCGCGGGACGGCACCTTCATCACCTTCCAGGAAGACGAAACCGCGAAGACCGACTACGACGTCATCGGCGGCACCGACAACGCGCTGCGGATGGTGCAGACGGCCGGAGGCGAGCCCGTCACCATCGCCGAGGCCAGAGACCTCAAGGGCCTGACGCTCCGGTGGTCGGACGACGGCCGGACGTTCGCGTACGCGAAGAAGGGCGAAGTGTTCGTCCAGCGCATCGACGAGAAGCAGCCGCGCAGCCTGACGCCGCCGCCGAAGAAAGAGGACGAGAAGCCCGGCACCGAGCCGGCGAAACCTGCGGGCGCCGACAGCGGCAGGGACGGGAAGCCGTCGAAGGACGAGCCCGAGAGCTTCTCGGTCGGGCCCTTCTCCCGGGGCGGCGAGCGGCTGCTCATCACGAGCAAGAAAGGCTGGTACGTGGTCGACATCGCCAGCGCCGCGCGCGACCGGGTGCTGGCGCTCGAAGACGATGAAGACGAGAACCCGCGGATGCAGGCGCTCGAGTGGAGCCCGGACGGCCGGGCGATCTATCTCACCCGGTCGGAGCGCGACCGCTGGGAGCGCGGGCTGGCGCGGCTGGACGTCGCGACGAAGGCGATGCTGCCGCTCGTGCGGGACGCCCGGCTCTACTCGGGGTTTCGCCAAACCCGCGACGGCCGGCACTTCGTGTTCACCCTGTCGGACGGCGACCGCCCGGGCGACCTTCACGCCGCCCCGGCCGACTTTGGCGGCATGACGCGCCTGACGGACCTCAATCCGTGGATCGCGTCGAAGAGCGTGCCGAGGTCCGAACTGGTGTCGTACCGCGACGCCGACGGCAAGGTGCTGCACGGCGTGCTGCGGTACCCGGTGAACTACGAGAAGGGCCAGCGCTACCCGACCGTCTTCGAGATCTACGAGACCTTCCACGACAACGGCTTCAACGGCCGGGCGGCATTCCTGGCCAATCACGGCTACGCCGTGTTCCATCCGTCGGTGAACCTGGTGGTCGGCCGGCCGGGCGAATCGTGGGCGAAGGGCGTGACGGCCGCGGCCAACAGGCTGATCGACATGGGCGTGGCCGACCCGGACAGGCTCGGCGTGCACGGCACGAGTTACGGCGGCTATGCGACGGTGCTGCTGCTGACGCACACCGGCCGTTTCAAGGCCGCGATCAACATCTCGGGCAAGGTGAACATGATCAGCTTCTACACCGACAGCCCCCGGCTCGGCGTCCGCAACACCCATGCGCCCGAGAAGAGCCAGGACCGCATCGGCGGCACGCTGTGGGAATACCCCGAGCGCTACCTCGACCATTCGGCCGTGCTGCGGGCCGACCGCATCACGACGCCGCTCCTGTGCATCACCGGCGACCAGGACCCGAACGTGCCGGCGAGCCAGTCGCGCGAGATCTACTACGCGCTGCGCCGCCTCGGCAAGGAGGTGGAATGGGTGCGCTACGCCGACGGCGCCCACCGGCCGCCGAACAGCGCGGCCGAGAGCGTCGACTTCGAGCAGCGCATCCTGGCGTGGTACGACAGGCACCTCAAGGCGGAGAAAAAGCCCGGGTCGTAACGCGTCGATGGGCGCCGCGCACCGACGTGGATCGAGCGCGCGCCGGGCGTCCTGAAGCCGTCGGCCGGCAGGAATGCTGCTAAGATCGCACCCGTCTGGAGAGGCACGCGCATGACGGTCCCGCTCCTGTTCGCCCTGGTCGGCAGCGTGATTCTGGTGGGCTTTCTGGCCAACCTGCTGTTCCGGGTGACGAAAGTCCCCAGCGTCCTGCTGCTGGTGGGCCTCGGGGTCGTCCTGGGGCCCGTCACGGGGCTGATCCGCAGCGACGCCCTCCTCGCGATCGCCCCGTTTTTCGGGGCCGCGGCGCTGCTGGTCATCCTGTTCGAGGGCGGGCTCGAACTCGAGATCGTTCACGTGGCCCGCCACGCGCCCAAGACCGCGCTGCTCGCCGCGGTCGTCTTCGCCCTGTCGCTCGCGGGCGTGGCGGCCCTCGCGTACGTCTTCCTCGGGTTCTCCCTCCTGACCGCGCTGATGCTGGGCGCGATTCTCGCGGCCACGAGCCCGGCCATCTGCATGCCCGTCGTCTCGGGGCTCTCGGTCCGCAACGACGTCAAAACCGTCGTCAAGCTCGAATCGGCGATGGGCGAGGTGCTCCTGATCGTCTCGGTCGTGCTGCTCATCGAGAGCTACAACTCGGGGGCCGCCGACGCGATGAGCTGGGTCTGGGGATTGTCGAGGTCGCTGCTGGTGGCGCTGGTCATCTCGACGATTGCCGGCGTGCTCTGGTCGAGGCTCGTCGGCTGGATGGGACGCGAGCCGCTCTCCTACATGCTGACGCTCGGCATGGTGTGCCTGCTCTACTTCGCGGTGGAGGAACTCGGGGGCAGCCCGGCCATCGCCATCCTGCTGTTCGGCCTCCTCCTGGCGAACATGCAGTCGATTGCCGGCCGGTTCGGGCCGCGGTTCCTCGAACTGTTCGGCGTGAACGTCCGGGAGGAACAGTTCGTCCTCGGCCAGTTCATGGTGAACATCACCGCGGAGCTGTCCTTTCTGGTCCGCACGTTCTTTTTCGTTTATCTGGGCCTGCTGCTGGATTTCTCGGCGCTCTCGTGGACGCTTGCGGCATGGACCGTTGCCATCTTCGGCCTGCTGCTCCTGAGCCGGCGCCTTGGCGTGGGGCTGTTCGGCCGGCGCGCCCCGTCGTTCAGCCCTGCCGAGCTGCAGATGATCATGGCGCTGCAGCCGCGCGGCCTGGCCACGGCCGTGGTCGCGTTCCTGCCCATGCAGGCGGGCGTAGCCGGGAGCGACCAGTTCCCGGTCTATGCGTTCGCGATCATCGTCCTCTCGAATCTCTACATGACCGGCGGGGTCCTGTTCGCCGAACGCCAGCTCCGGCAGGCCTGGATGGCCCCGGACGAAGAGCCATCCGCCGCAGGGTCGCCGGCCGCCGCCGCCTTTCCCGAGACCGCCTGGACCCCCACGTCCAGCGAGATTCTGGACGCCGCCGCGGCGGCCGTCCCGGCTGCTCTGCCGCCGGACGTGCCTGCCAGACCGCCGCTGTTCTCCCCGGCCAGCGATTTCGCCGACGAGCCGATGCCGTCGACGCTCACCGACTGGATGGCGAGAGTATTCGGCCTTCGGCGGTCCGATCGGGAGGCCGAGTACGCCGAAATGATCCGGGCGTCCTACATCTCCGAACCGCTCTTCTGGGTCCAGGCGGCGCTGGCCGCGGTGATCTGCGCGCTCGGCTTGATTCTGGACCAGACCGCCATTGTCATCGGCGCGGCGCTGATTGTCCCCCTCGTCAGGCCGGTCATCGCGACGGGTCTCGCGCTGGCGGCCGGCGACATCTACCTTCTGGCGAAGCTCCTGGTGAAGTTGCTCTGCTTCGCCGCGATGGTCGTCGGGCTGTCCGCCGTGCTGATCGACCTCCTGCCCTTCGGCGTCGCGACCGCCGAGATTGCCATGCGCACGAGGCCGACGATCCTGGACTTTCTGGTGGCGCTGTTCGGCGGCATGTCGGGCGCCGCGCTCATCACGCTCCGGCGCGGGACGTTCCACTACCTGCCCGGCGCCGTCATTGCCATCACGCTTCTGCCCGCCCTCTGCATCATGGGGTTCGGGCTGGCAGACAACCTGGGCGGCGCGGCTCTCGGGGGCGGCGCGCTCCAGTTCACGGCGAACCTGTTCGCCGCCGTCCTCGGCGCAGGATCGATCCTCGTGCTGGTGGGCATTCCGAAGGCCGCGCAGTCCCCGGCGATCAGGCAGTGGAAGGAGGAGGAACTCGCCAGGCCGCTGGCGCAGGCGATTTTTGGCCGGCTGCGGCTGCAGCACGTCATCGGCCGCACGGGATCGGTGCGTGCGCGACTCGTCGTGGTCGCCATCTTCCTGCTGGCCCTGCTCATCCCGCTTCAGCTCGCGCTCAACCAGCTGACCATGGAGTACAAGACCCGCCAGGCGATTTCGCGGGCGCAGGCCGTCTTCAACATTCCGGACCGTTCCACGGTCGTCGGGTCGTCGTTCACGCTCGGGGAGCACCTCGTGGATGTCCGCGTCCAGGTGGCCACCAACGAGCTCTTCACCGCGTCGGACATCGCCAGGTTCGAGGAACGCGTGTCCGACCAGGCCGGCCGGCGCGCGCGGCTGGACCTGGTCCAGACCGTCAGCGACATCGGAGGGGCCGGCACGCTCCGCCGCCTGCTGGACGGCCGGGAGCGGACCACCCTTCCGCCGCCGGTCCGGACCCTGTCGGCGTCCCTGCTGGAACTCGAGCCCGCCGTGATGCGGGTCGTGCGGGAACTGCCGCTGCCCGAGACGGTGCGCATCCTCAAGGTCCGGGGCGACCTGGCGAGCGCGGCCGGGCCGGGGCTCGACATCGTCTACCTTGCCGAGGCGGAGCTCGGCGCTGATGCGCGCACGATGCTGGTGCGCCTGCTGGCGTCCCGCACACGCATCGGCGAAGGCCGGTGCACGCTGCGATGGGTTCCGTCGGTGGTGACCGTCAGGGTATCCCGGGCCGGGACCGTCATCGGCGGTGACGAGCCGGCGCTCAGAGATCTGCGGGCGATGCTGGCCGAGCACCCGGACCTCGGCGTCGCCCTCGAACTGCCGGAAAGCATGCCGAAGCGGACGGCTGAGTCGGCCAGGCTGCAAATCCAGCAGGAGCTCGGGACGGGCGAACTGCCGGTCGCCACGGCGCCGCCCGGGACCGACCGCTCGACCGTCCGGCTTCGCGTCAGCCCGCGCGACGATCCGTCCTGACGCCGGCCGCACCCTCGGCCACCGCCGCCATCAGCTGCGGCCCGGCATCGTGCACGCCTGCCCACACACGGGCCCAGTTGGGCACCAGCGGCGGGCCGAGCGGGTCGCGATGAAACTCTTCGATTGCGCCGCGCAGCGCGTTGAGAAACGTGAAGACATTGAGCTCTTCCTGGTGCCGATCGTATTTCAGGCCGTTGATGGCGGCGACGGCGTAGCTGTCGGCGACGGCATCTTCGGCTTCCCGCTGATAGGCCGCCAGCAGGCTCTCCAGCAGCCCGGCCGACAGGATGACGCCGGCCGCCGCGAGGGTGCGCAGCAGGTGCGTTCCCACGTCGCGCGCCATGCGGTTGAGGCCCCGCGCCGGGTCCTCGGCCGAGAGGCTCTGGTGCTTGTGCTCGTAGCGGTCGGCGATCTCGACCTGGCAGATGCGCACGGGTGCGCGGTGCCGGAGGGCCTCGAAGAGCGTGACGACTTCGAGGCCCCAGTCAGACGGAAGGCGCATGCGTGACACCAGGTCGCGCTGCACGGCGAACTCGCCGGAGAGCGGGTAGCGGAACGACGCCAGATAGCGGATGTAGGGGTCCTGGCCGATCAGGCGGGCGAACGCCGCCAGCAGGGGCGAGACGAAGAGGCGCGTCACACGGCCGTGGAGGCGGTCGGAGAACCGCGCGTAATAGGCCTTGACGAAGTCGAAATCCACGATGGGATCGAGCGCCGGGAGGACCAGGCGCGCCAGCATCTCGCGGCCGAAGGTGACCACGTCCGCGTCGAGAAAGACCATGTAGTCGGCCCGCTCCTCGGCGAGGAGATACCCGATCGCCAGCCAGCAGGCGCGGCCCTTGCCCGGCGTGCCGACAGACAGCCCGGCGTCCTCCAGGCCGTCCAGGAACCGCGTCACGGCCGGCGACTCGCTCCAGACGACGACCAGCTTGCCGGTGTAGGGCTCGAAGTAACGCAGCGTCCGCTCGTAATCCTCGAGTGTGGCCTTGTTGAGCGAGATGACCAGCGAGTCGAGGTAGCCGACGTGACAGAGTTCCGCCAGGATTCCCGCAAGCGCTGGCCGGTCGAGTTCGGACGGGATCATCGGGATGACGAGCGACACGGGGAACTTCGGTGTCAGCGTGCTGATCTCCCGCTCGAGGTCCTCGATCGGGCGGGCCCCCAGCAGCGGCAGCGCCGTGATGGGGCCGTTCTGATGGAAATCACTCATGGCCACACCTCTCCCTGCGGCCGCGCCCGCGATGCCGCCCGGCTTCCGGCGTTCGCGATGCGGGCCCCGGCCGCATGCCTACTGTAGATCGTCCCGGGGCGGCTGCGGCATCCCGTGCGGACCCGGTGCGTCACGCGCCGCACCAGCCGCGCGGGCTCGCGCCGTGCCTCAGTCGCCCATGCGGGAGAAGAGGTGCAGGTTGATGACGTTCTGGCCGCCGACATAGGCGTCGCTGAACTTCTGGTACAGGTCCCGGGCCTCCGCCGGGAAGACCTCCGTCAGGATGGTCGAGACGGCGTAGTCGGCGTCCTTCACCGGAGGATCGATCCAGAAGACATAGATCGCGCTGTTGTTGGCACCCCGTTCCGCGGCCTTGAACACGCGCCAGCTGGCCGCCTGCTGCTGACGCTCGGGTTTGGCGCTCTTCTGCAGCGCCTCCTTCACTTTCGCCAGCACCGCTTCGAAGTCCTCGGTCTTGTCGGCTTTGATGGCGTTCAGGATCATGCCGGCGTCCGAGGCGAAGACGCGCGCGGTGGGCGCCTGCGCCTCCGGCGCGACCGCAGGGCTGCCTGCCGACAGGGACGCATGGCCCCACGCGAGCACGGCGGACGAGAGCAGGACGGTCAGCATGGTCGTCTTCATCGCGCGGCGGAGCAGGACTCGCGGCAGGTTCGGTTGAAACATCATCGGTCTCCTCTAGTGGACGGGTGGAACGCGCGCGGGCCCGAACCGGGCTTCCCGCCGAGTGCGGTTTCCAGCGCGTGCAGAACCTCGGTGGCGGCGTCGATCGAGTCGGAGTCGAGTCCGGCGAGGGCCCGGCGGACGGCGGCCTCGACGGTGCCCGCGTGGCGCCGGTCGATGGTCGCCCCCGCGGCGGTCAGGTACAGGCGCGCCTGGCGGCGGTCCCGCTCGCCGGGCCGGCGCGTGATCACCCCCCGGTCCTCCAGCCGGCGGAGGACGCCGGTCAGGGTGCTGGGGTGCAGGTGCAGCACGTTCGCGAGCTTGCCTGCCGCGAGTCCCGGCGCGCGGCCGACGATGCGCACGACGAGCCGCTGGGGCCCGGTGATGCCCTGCTCGGCCTCCATGCGCTTGGAGGTGGCCTGCAGGCCGTGGCTGATGCCCCAGATGAGCCGCATGAACTCCAGCACGTCGCCGAACGCCGGCATCCCGCCGTCGTCTTGCGCCGCGCCGGGGCGCGGGCCGGGCTTCGAAACGTGTCGCACGTCGTGCCCCTCCGTCGGCGAGACCGGGACCGTCGCGGTCAGGCGCCGGCCAGTCTAGCATAGAAGTTTGAGGTCAAACTACTTGAGGTCAAACAAACCGGAGTGGTACACTGCCGCACCTGCCGGCCCGCGGCGATTC
>JAWOGY010000139.1:0-25540 GCA_046496425.1 Vicinamibacterales bacterium | reverse complement strand
GTCGTATTCTTCGTCGTGCTCCCACCATTCCCGTGGCATGTCGATCCCGGCCGCGTCGGCCCTGCGGTGCAGCCGGCGGCTGCGGAGCGTCTCGAGGCGGAGGTCAGGAAGTCGGCATGCCGCCAGGTAGTCGGCCATGGTCGCGTCGAAGTCGTTCCCCGTCGCCAGCCGCTTGAACTTCGCTTCGTACTCCTTGCCGATCCGCGCCAGGTCGGCGCGGATCGCACGGCGGAACGACTCCTCGAATCGCCATTCCCGCCACCATCGAGACAGGCTCATCGGATCTCCTCGCGGCGCGCCACTGGTGTACGACGGCATCTTAAGCTACATGCTAAGCTCAGAGAAATGGCCCGCCCGGGTGGCGGGCCGGCGTCGAGGAGCAACCGGTGTCACAACACGATGCGCCCATGACCCCCGCCCACATCTGGCGTGAGATGACCGCGGAGCAGCGCTTGGCAGCGGCCGGCGCGCTGTGGTCCGACGCCGACTCGGTGCCGCAGCAGGCCGAGTCCGTGCAGGCCATCGCCCGCCAGCTCCGATTCAGGCCTCAGAGCGTGCTGAAGCTGGCCCCCGAGAAGCGGGCGAGGCATCTGGCCGCCCTGCGCACGGTATCCGAGTCGTTGGCGAGCCGCGCCCTCGTCGTGTACCACCTCACCTCGCGCCGGCCGATGCTCGAAGCGTTTCTCGACTCGCTCGGCATCACGCACGAGGACGGGCTCATCGCCGAGGGCGAAAAGGCCGCGCCCGACGCGGCGAAGCTTCGCGGGGCGGCCGCCGCCCTGCTGGCGGCCTTCCCGCCGGCGGATGTCCGTATCTACCTGCTGACGCTACTGGTGCAGGACCCAGACACCTGGGCTCCCCTCGAGCCGATCGTGAGCGAGCTCATCCCGTCCTGACTCCCGCATGCTCCCGCCGTCGCTGCTCGTCGCGGCTTACCAGGCCGGCTACTTCCCGATGGCCATGGAGGATGGCGAGATCCGGTGGTATTCTCCCGATCCGCGGGGCGTGCTGCCGCTCGATCGATTTCACGCGCCGAGGCGCCTGCTCCGCGTGGTCAGGTCGCGACGCTTCGAGATCTCCATCGACCGTGCGTTCCGCGGCGTGATGGAGGGGTGCGCCGCCGATCGCGAGGACGGGACGTGGATCGACGGGGAGATCCTCGCGAGCTACGCCGCCCTCCACGAACTCGGTCTCGCGCACTCGGTGGAGGTCTGGGACGGCGGGGAACTGGTCGGCGGCCTGTACGGCGTGTCGCTGGGGGGCGCGTTTTTCGGCGAGTCGATGTTCCACCGCGTGAGCGACGCGTCGAAGGTGGCGCTCTGGGCCCTAATCGAACGCCTGCGCCAACATGCGTTCGCGCTGCTGGACATCCAGTGGCTGACGCCGTTTCTCGCCTCCTGCGGCGCCGTGGAGATCCCCAGGGATCAGTACCTCGGTGAGCTCGGAGCGGCACTCGACGTCGACACGCGGTTCTAGAAAGACGCCCGCGATTCGCGGCCCGCGACCGGACGTCACATGGCGAGGAGGCCTGCATGCCGCTGCGCACGGTGTATCACCTGAACATCGACTCGGACCAGGTCGAGGGCGCAACCGTGGCGCTTCTGCCCGGAGACCCCGGCCGCGTGCAAGGCCTGGCTCTCAGCGCGCCCCTCGAGCGCGGGCGGGAACTCGCGAGCAAGCGCGAGTACCGCACCTGGATTGCCTACATCGGCCTGACGCCCGTGCTCGTCACCTCGACCGGGATCGGCGGGCCGTCCGCCTCGATCGCCATCGACGAACTGGCCCAGCTCGGCGTGCGGACGTTCCTGCGCGTCGGCACCACCGGTGCCATCCAGGAGGACATCGACATCGGCACCGTCATCATCACCACCGGGGCCGTTCGTCTCGACGGCGCGTCCACGCATTACGCGCCGATCGAGTACCCCGCGGTGGCGCATCCGGACGTCGTCCAGGCGGCGACGGTGGCTGCCGCCGCGCTCGGCGTTCCGTTCCGGGCGGGAGTGAGCGCGTCCTGCGACACGTTCTACCCCGGCCAGGAACGCTACGACTCCTACTCCGGGTACGTGCCCCGCCGCTTCCAGGGCATCACGGAAGAGTGGCGACGCCTGCACGTCCTGAACTACGAGATGGAGTCCTCGACGGTGCTGACGCTGACCGCGTCGATGGGGCTGCGCGGCGGGTGCGTCGCGGGCGTCGTCGTCAACCGCGCCCGTGGCGAGAACGTGACGAAAGCCGCTCTCGAGATCGGCGAATCCAACGCCGTCCGGGTTGCCGTTGCCGCCGTGGCGCGCCTCGCGGGCCGGTAGGTCCGGGCTCCGGCCCGCGTCGACAGGCGTGCGCGCGCCAGGAGGGGGAGAGGGATGAGCGGAGTCCAACTTCGATTCCTCGGGACCGGAGACGCGTTCGGCAGCGGCGGGCGCCTCCACACCTCCGCGCACATCCGTTCGGCCGGCGGCAACCTGCTGGTGGATTGCGGGCCGTCCACGCTCGCGGCGATGCGTCGCGCCGCGCTCGACCCGAACGCGGTGGACGCCATCGTGCTCACGCACCTTCACGGGGACCACTTCGGCGGCGTGCCGTTCCTGCTGATGGAGGCGCATTACGCCAGTGGCCGCGCGCGGCCGCTGCTCATCGCGGGGCCGGCCGGCGTCGAGGCCGCCGTCGCGCGGGCGCACGAGGCGCTGTTCCCGGGTTCGGGGAAGCTCACGCCGCGGTTTCAGGTGACCTACAGGGAGTGGAGCGACAGGGAGGCCGCTTCGGCGGGCCCGGCGACGGTCACGCCGTTTCCCGTGCGGCACTCGGCCGTCACGCCGTGTTACGGGCTGCGGATCGAGGTGGATGGGTGCGTCGTGGCGTTCTCCGGCGACACGGAGTGGACCGAGACGCTCATCGCGCTCTCAGCCGGCGCAGACCTGTTCGTGTGCGAGTGCTTCGGCTTCGAGACGGCGCCGCCGCATCATCTGGACTACCGGACGCTCGAGGCGCACCGGCCCGCGCTGACGTGCCGCCGCCTGCTGCTCACGCACATGGGACCGGAGATGCTGGCGCGCGCGGCGGCGCTCGGCCTCGACGCCGCCGATGACGGGCTGGCCGTGACGATTTAGACGGAGCGCCAGGCATCATGGACGACGATCGCATCATCCACGAGCGGGTGGACGGCGAGCCCGGCACCTACATCCTGCGGGCGTCGATGCGGCTGCCGACGCCGCGCGCCGACGTGTTCACGTTTTTCTCCGACGCTCGCAACCTCGAAACGATCACACCGGCGGGACTGAAGTTCCAGATCCTGACGCCCGATCCAATTGCCATGGCGCCGGGCACGCTCATCGACTACCGGATTGCGGTGAACGGCTTCCCGATGACGTGGCGCACGCGCATCTCGCGCTGGTCGCCACCCGACGCCTTCGTCGACGAGCAGCTGAAGGGCCCGTACGCGCAGTGGATCCACACGCACCGGTTTCGTGACGCAGAAGACGGCGGGACCGTCATCGACGACGAGGTGCGCTACCGGCTGCCGCTCGACCCGATCGGCCGCCTGGCGCTCCCGCTCATTCGCCGCCAGCTCGACGGGATCTTCCGCTTCCGCCAGCGGCGCGTGAGGGAGTTGCTCTTACTGCCCGAACGTGTCGCAGGCGGCCATCCGGCCTGACTCGAGGCCGCGCCTGAACCACTCGAGGCGCTGCGCCGACGAGCCGTGGGTGAACTTGTCGGGCTGCACGCCTCGCCCCGACCTGCTCTGGATCCGGTCGTCCCCGATGGCCGCGGCCGCGTTCAGGCCCTCCTCGATGTCGCCCTGTTCGAGCAGATTGCGCTGCGCGGTCGAGTGGCCCCACACGCCGGCCAGGCAGTCGGCTTGAAGTTCGAGGCGCACCGACAGCTGGTTGGCCAGGTCGGGCCTCTGCTGCTGCGCCCTCCGCATCTGGCTGTCGATGCCGAGGACGTTCTGGATGTGGTGGCCGATCTCGTGGGCGATGACGTACGCCTGGGCGAAGTCTCCCGAGGCCCCGAAGCGGGAATGCAGTTCGTCGTAGAAGCTCAGGTCGATGTACACCTTGTTGTCGCCCGGGCAGTAGAACGGGCCCGAGGCGGATTCCGCGAACCCGCACGCCGACTGGATCGCCCCCCTGAACACGACCAGCGTCGCTCTCGGGTACTGACTGTTGGTTTCCCTCGGCAGCACCGACGTCCAGGTGTCCTGCACGTCGTTCAGCACGAACTTCACGAACTCGAAGCGCTCGTCTTCCTCCGCCGTTGTCGCGACCGGCGCCTCCGTCTGCGTCATGGAGGTGTCCGTGGGGAGGTCGCCGAGCAGCGCGAAGAAGTTCTGCTTGAAGACCAGGCTCAGGACGCCGATGAGAATGAGTCCGCCGAGGCCGAGGCGCAGGCCTCCGCCGCCCGGGAACCGCCCGAACCCGCCGCCACCGCTCGATGCGCGGCGGTCCTCGATGTCGGCACCGCTCGTGCCCCGCTGCCACCTCATGTCCCCCTCCTCCGCGCCGATGCTCCGTTCCCGGCTGCGCTATCCGTGCGCCTGGCTTCGAATCAGCGTCAGCAGCATGT
Source organism: Vicinamibacterales bacterium (assembly GCA_046496425.1). GTDB lineage: Bacteria > Acidobacteriota > Vicinamibacteria > Vicinamibacterales > JAKQTR01 > JAKQTR01. The sequence goes on along the minus strand of JAWOGY010000139.1, from coordinate 20,980 downwards.
CAATCGCCACCACGTTGTGCCCGCCCTGCGGCACGATGACGTCCGCGTACCGCTTGCTCGGCTCGACGAAATCCAGGTGCATGGGCTTGACCGTGCCCAGGTACTGCTCGACCACCGACTCCATGGTCCGGCCCCGCTCGGCGACGTCGCGCCGCAGGCGCCGGATGAAGCGGATGTCGTCGTCGGCGTCCACGAAGACCTTGATGTCCAGCAGGCCGCGCAGCGCCGCGTCGGTGAAGATGAGGATGCCCTCGACGATGATGGCGCGGCGCGGCTGCACCAGATCGGTGGCGGCCAGCCGCGCGTAGCGGGCGAAGTCGTAGAGGGGCGCCTCGACGGGCCGGCCCGCCCGCAGCTGCTCGAGGTGCCGCACCATCAGATCCGTTTCGAGCGAGTCGGGGTGGTCGTAGTTGAGGGCGGCCCGCTCCTCGAGGCGCAGGTCCCCGCGGTCGCGGTAGTAGCGGTCGTGCTCGAGCACGGTCACCTGGTCGGTGCCGAGGCTCTCCACGATGCGCCGCACGACGGTCGTCTTGCCCGAGCCCGAGCCGCCCGCCACGCCGATGACCACCGGACCCGCCGCCATCATCCCCTCCGTGTCGCGCGCCCTCACACAGCGCGCAGCCGCTCTGCCGCCCGTTCGAGTGTCTCGTCCTTCTTCGCGAAGCAGAACCGCAGCACACGCGGCGCCTCGCTGGCGTAGAGGAACGCCGATGTCGGGATCGACGCCACGCCGTACTCCCGCAGCAGGCGCATCGCGAACGCCGCGTCGCCCTCCGCGCTAATCGCCGAGTAGTCGAGCAGCTGGAAATACGTGCCGCGGCTCGGCACCGGCGTGAAGCGCGAGCCGTCGAGCAACTCGAGGAAGCGGTCGCGCTTCTCCTGGTAGAACGCGGCCAGGTCGTCGTAGTGCGCGCGGCGCCTGGTGAACTCGGCGTAGGCCAGCTGCGCCGGCGTGTTCGTGGCGAACGTGACGAACTGGTGCACGCGCTGGATCTCGGCGGTCAGCGCCTGCGGCGCCGCGACGTAACCGACCTTCCAGCCGGTGGTGTGGTACGTCTTGCCGAAGGAGCTGACGACGCACGCGCGCTCCCGGAGCGCGGGATGCCGGGCCGCGCTCTCGTGCCGCGCGTGGTCGAAGACGATGTGTTCGTACACTTCGTCGCTCAGGACAATGACGCCCGTGCCGTCGAGGGCGGCCGAGAGCGCCCGCAGATCGTCGGACTGCAGGATCGACCCGGTGGGGTTGTGGGGAGAGTTGACCACCAGCAGGCGCGTGCGCGGCGAGAGGAGCCGGCGGACCTCGGACCAGTCGATGCGGTAGTCCGGCGCGCGGAGGGTCACGAAACGGGGCGTGCCGCCGTTGAGCCGCACCACCGGCACGTACGAGTCGTAGCACGGCTCGAAGAGGATGACCTCGTCGCCCGGGCGGACAAACGCCGAGATGATGTCAAACAGCGCCTCGGTGGCCCCCGAGGTCACCGTCAACTCGGTGGCCGGGTCGTACTCGGCGCCATAGAGCCGGCGAATCTTGGCCGAGAGCGCCTCGCGCAGCGCGAGCACGCCCGGCATCGGGGCGTACTGGTTCTCGCCGGCCCGCATGTGCCGCGCAACGGCCTCGACCAGTTCCGGATCGCAGGAGAAGTCGGGGAAGCCCTGCGAGAGGTTGATGGCGTCATGCTCGAGGGCCAGCCGCGTCATCACGGCGAAGATGCTGACGCCGACGTCCGGGAGCCTGGTTTCGACGCGGACCGGAGTGTCCATCCGCCCACCAACTTACGCAGCGTGGGCGGTTTCGTCAAACAGAAAAGGTCGAGACGGCCCCAGCCGCGGGAGGAACGCATGGCCCCCCGGACTGCGGCGAAGGCGGAAGTATTGACGCCGGTGCGCCGCCGGCCGTAGAGTCGGACTCAGGGGGGCTGGGATGAGTTCGACGAATCACTACGCACATATCGACTACCGCAAGATGATCGCGTGGCCGAAGCGCCTCGAACGGGAGTGGGCGTTCCTGTCGGCGCCGCTCGGGGCGCTCCCGTCGCGTCGGCTGCTCGACCTCGGCTGCGGGACCGGCGAACATGCGCGGTTCTTCGCGGAGAAGGGTTTCGAGGTCGTCGGCGTCGACGTATCCGACACCATGCTGGCGCAGGCCCGCGAGGCCGGCGCGCCCGCCGGCGTGCAGTTCCTGCTCGGCGACCTGGTCCACGTCGAGTCGGTCGTCTCGGGCCGGTTCGGCGGCGCGGTCTGCCTCGGCAACACCCTGGCGCACATCATGGATCAGGCCGCGCTCACGCAACTCTTCACGGGCGTGCGCTCCGTGCTGCTGCCCGGCGCCCCGCTCGTCATCCAGGTGCTGAACTACGATCGCCTGGTGCACAGCGGCCAGCGGTGCCTGCCGCTCACCTTCATCCAGGACGAGGACGGCGAGGCGATCTTCCTGCGGGTGATGACGCACCACGACGACGGGACCGTCACCTTCACGCCGTCGCTGCTGCGCTACCGGAAGGACGGCGACCCGGCGCTCGAGGTCATCACGAGCCACAACGTGCCGCTGCGGGGATGGAAACGGGCCGAGATGGAAGCGGCGCTGGATGCGGCCGGCTTCACCACACACGAACTGTTCGGCACGATGGGACAGGTGCCGTACGCCGATCACGACTCGACAGACCTGGTCGTCGTCGCGCGTTAGGGGTTCTCGTCCTCCCAGGGCTTTGGCTGCGGCCCCGGAATGATCGCCGCGAGATCCGAGTCGTCCATGCCGCCGCCAGAGGGCTTGCGGACCTTCGTCTCGGCGCGCCTCGCGGCCTTGGCGGCCTGCTTCTCGCGCTTGGCTTTCTCCCGCTCACGTTTCTGAAAGGACGGCCGGGCTCGGTTCACAGCGACTCCATTCGCGGGGGCCTCCGCGCAGGCGGACGCGGGGACGATTGTTCGGGAAAGAAGAACGGGGGGCGGGCGCAGGACGCCGGCCCCCCGTTGACGTCAGAGAGGAGCGTCCTACCAGCGCGACTCACGCCGAGGCCCGCGGCCGCCGCGGTCGTTCCCGCCGAACCCGCCCGGCCGCTCGGTGCGCGGACGCGCCTCGTTGACCGTGAGGTTGCGGCCGCCGAACGGCTTGTCGTGCAGCTCGGTGATGGCCTTCTGCGCGTCGGCGTCGGTGGCCATCTCGACGAACGCGAACCCGCGGGCACGGCCCGTGGCCATGTCGCGCATCACGCTCACCGAGTCAACCTGCCCGTACTGCGAGAACAGGTCCTGGAGATCCTGCTCGCCGGTCGTGTAAGGAAGGTTGCCGACATACAGCTTTCTACCCATTGCGATTGCTCCTCGTCTCTTTTCACGAGACTCTGGACGGCGGGCGCTCCCGGCCGTCATTCACACTCGGCGATTCCAGACAAATCGCCCCTCGATGGCAGCTCGTGACTGAGCGGAAACTACGCGGCAGGAGCGAGTCGAAGGCGACTCGATTCGGCTCTCAACGCGGATGCTACAGAAGGCGGGCTTCCACCTGACCTCTCATCTTAGCATGAAGGCGGCCAAATGGCCGAATCCGTCGGCCTAGGCGCACCTAGTCCGGCGCCGGTCCTCGGAGCGCCGCGGCGAGCAAGGCCGCGGCTACGCGGGTGAGAATTCCATTCTCCGGAACGCCGCTGGCTCATGAAAGCTCGGCCCGCCAGGGGTGGACCAGGCGGCGTACACCGCGTCGCGCTCGGGATCTGCCGGACCGTTCGGACGCTTGATGCGGAACACGTTGAATTGCCAGGCATCGCCAGGCGCAGGCGGCACGCGCGCGGCAACCTCCGGGCCGAGCGACGCCAGGCCGTTCCAGGGCAGCCAGGCAAGGGCGACCCAGCCGCCCGGGGTCAGGCCGCTGCACGAGCCTGGCACCACCGTGCTTTCCAGGCCCTGCCAGTTCCACCCGGCGTCCCCCCGGAGCCTGGGGTGCGGCTCATGGATGTGCAGGTCGGTGACCACGTTGACGGGGCTGATCTCGACCTCGGCGTAGTGGCGGCCGAGGCTGGCCGGGTCGAGGAAGATCTCGACGACCTCCTCCTCCCAGATCGGATCGTCGAGCTTCGTCATCGTGTGCCACGAACCGTCGTCGCAGGCATCGAACCGGACAGCCAGACCCCCGTCGTTCCACAGCGCGCGAAACGTCGTGCGGTACCTGGGAGGACCCCACTGGATGCGCTGAGCCGTTCTCCACGCCCGGTCGTGACCGGGCAGGAGTGTCACCGGGCGCGCACTGGTTCTTGCCACCCGATAGGCCGCGTCGGGAGGGAGGGGCGCCGTGCCGCGGTACAGTTCCGCCATCGACCGGGTCCTTCTACGTGGAAACGCAGCCTCAGTATCCGGCCTCCCCGGCGGGCAGTCAAGACGTTCAGCCTCCCACACCTGCTGCCTCTTGACCGCCGGAGAGCCGGAAGGTAGATTCTGTGCGCCCCCCTGCCGGTCGGACTGTCTGCTCCATTCTGAAAGGCCAGGCCATGATTGTTCGAACCGCTGTCCTCGTTCTCCTCACCTGCGCGCTCGGCGCCGTGCTTTCGGGCCAGCAGCCCGCCCCGCCCGCGGGCGGCTCGAACCCGCTGCTTCGGGCATGGGCGACGCCGTTTGGCGTGCCGCCGTTTGGCGAGATCAAGGCCGAGCATTTCCTGCCGGCCATCAAGGCCGGCATCGCGCAGCAGCGCCAGGAGGTCGACGCGATTGCGAACAATCCGCAGCCGCCGACCTTCGCGAACACGCTCGAGGCTATGGAGGACGCGGGCGAGCTGCTGTCGAAAGTCAGCCCCGTCTTCTCGAACATGCAGTCGTCGAACACGACCGAACAGTTGCAGGCGATCAACCGCGAGGTGGCGCCGCTGCTGACCGCCCTGCGCGACGACATCCGCCTGAACCCCGCGCTCTTCGCGCGCGTGAAGGCGCTGTGGGACGCACGCGAGTCGCTGAAGCTGCCGCCGGTGCAGGCCCGGCTCCTCGAGGAGCAGTACAAGAGCTTCGTGCGAGGCGGGGCCACCCTGTCGCCGGAGCAGAAAGAGCGGTTCCGGGCGATCAACGGCGAGCTGTCAGCCCTCGGGATCAAGTTCGGCGACAACCTGCTGCACGACACCAACAGCTTCCGGCTGGTCGTCGAGAGCGCCGCCGACCTGAAGGGGCTGCCCCCGTCGGTGGTGGCCGCCGGCGCCGAGGCCGCCAAGGCCGCCGGGCTGGCAGGGAAGTGGGTGTACACGCTGCAGGCGCCCAGCATCTGGCCGTTCCTGCAGTACGCGGACAATCGCGAACTCAGGCGGCAGATCCTGACGGCTTACACCACGCGCAACGATCGCGGCGGCGAGTACGACAACAAGGCCATCGTCGCCCGGCAGGCCGCGTTGCGCGCGGAGCGAGCCCGGCTGCTCGGGTACAAGTCCCACGCGGATTTCGTGCTCGAGGAGAACATGGCGAAGACCCCTGACAAGGTCTACGCGCTGCTGAACCAGCTCTGGGAGCCGGCCCGGGCGATGGCCATCCGGGAGGCCGCCGACCAGCAGGCCCTCGTCAAGGCGTCGGGCGGGACCTTCACGCTCGAGGCGGCGGACTGGCGCTACCACCAGGAGAAGATCAAGCAGCAGCGCTTCGCGCTCGACGAACAGGCGCTGCGGCCCTACTTCAAGCTCGACAACGTCCGGCAGGGCGCCTTCCACGTCGCAAACAAGCTGTACGGTCTCACGGTCGTGCCGCGGCCGGACCTGCCGACGTATCACCCCGAAGTGCAGGCCTTCGAGGTGAAGGAGGCCGACGGGTCGCACGTGGGCATCTTCTACACCGACTACCACCCGCGCCCGGGCAAGCGCGTGGGCGCGTGGAGCAGCACGTTCCGCGGCACGCGCATGAAAGACGGCAAACGGATCACCCCCGTCGTCGTGAACGTGTGCAACTTCTCGCGGCCCGCGGGCGACGAGCCGGCGCTGTTGACGCTCGAGGAGGTCGGCACGCTCTTCCACGAATTCGGCCATGCGTTGAACTCGCTGCTCTCGAAGAGCCCGTATCGGGGGCTGGGCGGCTTCCCCCGCGACTTCGTCGAAGTGCCCTCGCAGATCATGGAGAACTGGGCGCTCGAGCCCGAGGTGCTGAACGTCTACGCGAAGCACTACAAGACCGGAGCGGTGATCCCGGCGGAGTTCGTCGAGAAGATCAAGAAGGCCGAGCAGTTCGACCAGGGCTTCATCACGGTGGAGTACCTGGCCGCGTGCCTCCTGGACATGGACTGGCACACGCTGGGCGCCGGGCCCGTCCAGGACACCACGGCCTTCGAGAACGCCTCGATGGCCAAAGTCCGGCTGCCAGGGGAGATCGTCCCGCGGTACCGGAGCACCTACTTCAACCACATCTTCGGGCCGGGCGGCGGCTATTCGTCCGGCTACTACGCCTACATCTGGAGCGAGGTCCTCGACCAGGATGCGTTCGAGGCGTTCCGCGAGAAGGGGCTGTTCGACCAGGCGACGGCCCGCGGATTCCGCACGATCCTCGAGAAGGTGGGCACGGAGGACCCGATGGTCCTCTACAAGGCGTTCCGGGGCCGCGAGCCCAGCGTGGAGCCGCTGCTCAGGAAACGCGGGCTGAAGTAGCGGAACGGGCGAGCAGGTAGACGCCGAAGGTGCCGCCCCGGCGTACCCGGGCGCGCTGGATCGCGAAGCCGCGCGGCCCGGCGAGCGCCGGCATGCCGCCGGCGGCAAGGAACGCGAGGTGATTCCGGTAGTGTTCGCGCCCGGCCAGCCGTTCGGCGGCGAGGATGAAGGGACGCACCAGCCAGCCGTGCGGGATGCGGAGCGGCCCGGGGTGATAGTCGATCACGAGAAGGCGGCCGCCCGGGCGCAGGACGCGCGCGCATTCGTCCAGGATCGCATCGCGCGTGACCGTATCCAGTTCGTGCAGCATCATCGAGGCGAGCACGAGGTCGAACGACGCCGGCGCGAAGGGCATGCGCGACGCGTCCGCCAGCTCGAGCGCGGCGTGCTCGCCAAGACGGCGGCGGGCCACCTGCGCCATCGCGGGGGACGCCTCGATGCCGGCGACGGCGCATCCGGCCTGCTGGTACACCTCGAGCTGCGCGCCGGTGCCGCAGCCCACGTCGAGCACCCTCCAGCCGCGCTGGGGCGGCCAGAGGTCCAGCCCCGCGCGCCTCAGGCCGCCGAGGAACGGGCCGAGCAGCCGGTCGTACTGGTGGGCGATGAACGAATACGCGTCCTGCGCGGGTTCCATCAGCCGCCGCTCACGCGATCCTCGAACTGGTCCCACTCCCATTCGTTCCACCACTCGATCACGTCGTGATCGGCCCGGAGTTCGTCGATCGGGTGCATGAAGATTCCAGCGGCTTCGCCATTGTACCCGACTGCGCCGGACGGTGCCGCCGCGCCAGCCGGTCAGTCGGCGCCGGTCTACGGTAAGACCACATGCGCTCATCCTTGACAGTGTTCTGGCCAAGTGCTACTTGTGGTCGCGCATTGAGCCTGTCCTGGTCTGACCTGAGAGGAATTCACGTCATGCGAGGCCATCGGGAATCCGACGCCAGCGCGCTGGTCGTGGCGCACGTGCGCGGCCTGCTCGACCGCGGTGCGTTCAAGGGCGGCGAGCGGCTGCCCGCCGAGCGCGACCTGGCGCGGGAGCTTGGCGTCAGCCGGCCGAGCCTGAGGGCCGGGCTGCGGTCCCTGGCGGAGATGGGCGTGGTTGTCATCCGGCCCGGCGCCGGCTCGTTCATCGCGGGGGGGCCGCCCGCGTTCGGCACCAATGCGCTGCGCTTCCAGGCGGCGCTCCACGGGTTCACGCGCGACCAGATGTTCCAGGCCCGTCTCGTGCTGGAAGTGGCCGTGGCCGGGCTCGCGGCGCGGCATGCGGCGCCGGAGGACATGATTGCCGTCAGCGAGGAAGCGACCGGCATGTTCGCGTCCCTCGACGATCCGCAGGCCTTCCTGGGTCACGACATCGCGTTTCACCGGGCCGTGGCGGCGGGCAGCGGCAACCCGGTGCTGTCGGCGCTGGTCAACATGGTGGCCGAGCAGTTCCGCGAGCAGCGGCAGGAGAGCATCAACCGCGCGCACGACCTCAAGCAGGCCGCCGACGAGCACCGCGCCATCTACGTGGCGCTGCGCGCCCGCGACTCCGAGCGCGCGAGCCGCGCCATGCGGGATCACCTCGAACGCGCGTACCGCACGCAGGCCGAAGAGGAAGGAGCAGCATCGTGACCAGGTTCCTGTCAGACGACTTCCTGCTCGAGAGCCCGGCCGCGGCGGACCTCTACCACCGGTGCGCGGCCGCGCTGCCCATCATCGACTATCACTGCCACCTGTCGCCGGAGCAGATGGCGGACGACCACCGGTTCGGGTCCATCACGGAGATCTGGCTCGACGGCGACCACTACAAGTGGCGGGCGATGCGGGCCAACGGGGTCGACGAGCGGTATTGCACCGGGAACGCGACAGCGTGGGAGAAGTTCGAGGCGTGGGCCCGGACCGTGCCCGACACGCTGCGGAGCCCGCTCTATCACTGGACCCACATGGAGCTCGGGAAGCCCTTCGGCGTTGGCGAGCGCCTGTCGCCTTCCACCGCGCGGCGCATTTACGACCGCTGCAACGAGCGGCTGCAGGAGGAGGGGTTCACGGCGCTCGGCCTGCTGCGCGGCTTCCGCGTCGCGGTCGTGTGCACGACCGACGACCCCACCGACGACCTCCGGCACCACCGGCGCCTGGCGGAGCGCCCGGATCCCGCGACGCGCGTCTACCCCACGTGGCGCCCCGACAGAATCTTCGCGGTCGAAGACGCGGCGGCATTCGGCGCCTACGTGACGTGTCTCGAGCAGGCCTCGGGCAGGGCGGTGGGCGGGCGCTTCTCTTCGCTCCTCGAGGCGCTCGAGGCCCGCCACGACGCGTTCCATGCCAGGGGGTGCCGCGCCTCCGATCACGGGCTGGACACGCTGTATGTCGAGCCGGCGACCGCCGCCGAGCTCGACGCGGCCTTCGACGCGCTGCGTGCGGGGCGGGCGCCAGGCGCCGCCGCCGCCCTCAAGCTCAAGTCGGCGCTCCTCCACGAACTCGCGCTCCTCGACCACGCCCGCGGCTGGGTCCAGCAGTTCCACCTGGGGGCGCTGCGCAACACCAATACGCGCATGCGCCGCACTCTCGGGCCGGACACGGGTTTCGACTCCATCGGCGACGTCGAACTCGCCCGGCCGCTCGCGCGTTTCCTCGACCGCCTCGACGACACGAACCAGCTCGCGAAGACGATACTCTACAACCTGAACCCCCGCGACAACGCGCTCGTCGCGGCCATGATCGGCAACTTCCAGGACGGGTCGGTGCCGGGCAAGATGCAGTACGGCTCGGCCTGGTGGTTCCTCGACCAGCTCGACGGGATGACGGACCAGATGGACGCGCTGTCGAACATGGGCCTCCTGGCGCGCTTTGTCGGCATGGTGACCGACTCGCGGAGCTTCCTCTCCTACTCGCGCCACGAGTACTTCCGCCGGCTCCTGTGCAATCTCGTCGGCGAGGACGTCCGGCGCGGCCGCCTGCCCGACGATGGTGAACTCCTCGGCCGCCTGGTCCGCAACGTCTGCTTCTTCAACGCGCGCGAGTACTTCGGGTTCCCGCTCGGGCGCGCCGCGGATGGCGTCGAGCGCTGAGGCTAGGCGATTTCCGGCACGATCGTCCGCGATCCGATGGCGGCGAGCGCTTCCTTGAGGGCCTCGAACATCGCCGCGTCGCGGAACGTCCCGACAATCGCGCCGCCGGACCCGGCGAACTTCGCGCTCGCGCCGCACCGGCGGGCCGCGTCGACCTGGGCGACTTGCCACGGCGCCAGGTTGTAGATGCGGCGCCGCGTGTCGAAGTTCTCGTTGACAAGCGCCGACAGCCTGTCGTGATCGCCCGCGCGGATGGCCTCGCGCCCGTCCGCGGCCAGCGACGCGAAGTGCGACATGGCGTCCACGACCAGCGCCTCGCCGCGGTTGTAGCGGTCGCGGATGGCGTTGTGGAAGACCTCGGTGGGCTCGCCCATGCTCACGTGATGCGCGACGTAGACCGGCGGCAGCAGCGCCGGGTCGAGCCGCTCGTAGTGGTAGCAGGGCAGTCCCGCCACGACGCGCTCGCGCGCCTTGTCGAAGTCCATGTAGACAAGGCCTTCGTAGACCTGGATCACGCGGTCCTGCAGCCCCGCCGTGATGCCCAACTCCTCCTGCTCCACGTTCAGCACGAAGGTCGGCTGCGCCTCGATCGGGATCTCGATCTGGTAGTACTCCATCAGGCAGCGCAGCGTGGCGACAATCAGGGCGCTCGAGCCGGCAAGCCCCACCTGCCGGGGGATGGTCGTCTGGTAGCGGACCGAGAAGTTCCGGCCGTGCAGCGCGATGCCCCGCGCGTCGCAGAACTCGACGAACCGCTTGATGGTGGCCTTGATCAGCCGGATGCCGCCGTAGTATCCATGGAGCCGCACGTCGCGCGCGAGGTCCTGCACGGAGTTGAATCGCGCGCGGTCGCCCTCGGCCAGCACGATGTCCACCGAGTCCCATTCGTAGAGCACGACCTCGGCGAAGAAGCCGCGCACGCTGAACGAGATGGTCTTCCCGTGGTACCCGTCCGACGGGTTGCCGAGCAGCCCGGCCCGTGCGTAGGCGCGCTTACGCGTGAGGAACATGGAGCAGCCCCTCCAGGTGCCGCCGCAGCGCCTCGCCGTGCCGCGCGTCGGCCAGGGCGAACTCGACAAACGCCTGGAAGTACGCGTCGAAGTTGCCGATGTCGTAGCGCCGTTCCCCGCCCGTCAGGCGGACGCCGTAGGCGTTGCCGCCCTGGCGGATGAGCGCGCGCAACGCGTCGGTCAGCTGGATTTCCCCGCCCTTGCCCGGGGCCGTCGTCTCGAGCGCGTCGAAGACCGCCGGCGAGAGCACGTAGCGGGCCGCAATCGCCAGCGTGCTCGGCGCTTCGTCCGGCGACGGCTTCTCGACGAGGTCGGCCAGCTGGAAGATGTCGCCCGACGAGACCGGCGACGCGACGCCGTAGTGCGAGACCTCCTCGCGCGGCACCTCCTCGAACGCGACGACGGCCACCGCGTCCCGCTCGAGGAAGCAGCGCACCATCCGCCGCACGACGTCGCTCTCGGCGTGCATGCCGATGATCGAGTCGCCGAGCGCGACGATGAACGGACGCCGTCCGACGAACGACTTCGCCGACAGCACGGCGTGCCCGAGGCCGAGCAGCTGCCGCTGCCGCGTGTAGAAGTACTGGACCGCCGACCGTTCGAAGGCCAGTTCCGCCAGGAGCTCTTCTTTGCCGCTCTCGCGCAGCGTCTGGATGAGCTCGGCGTTGAGATCGAAGTGGTTCTCGATCGAGGCCTTGCCCGGGCCCGTGACAAAGAGCACCTGCTTCGTGCCGACGCGGGTCAGTTCCTCGACGACGTACTGCACGACGGGCTTCCGCCCGACCGGCAGCATCTCCTTCGGCTGGGATTTCGTCGCCGGCAGCAGGCGGGTGCCGAGGCCGGCGACGGGGACGACGGCGATTTCAATGTCCATGGGCCTTCCAGAACCGCGGACCGGTTTCAGCGTCCGCGCACCGCGGCCTGCATTCTATCAAGGGCGTGGCCCCGGCGCTCCGCGGGAATCGGCGATAATGGGCCGCGCCCGCAGTGACGCGCGGCGCTGCGCGGGGGGTCTGCCATGAGGCACGTCAGAAGCGGGAGCGTATTGATGGGCGGCGCGCTGTGCGCGCTTGCGGCGAGCGTGGCCTGGGCTCAGCCCCCGGCGGCGCCCGCACGGACCTTTTCCGCCGCCGCCGAGAAGGCGGCTGTCGTGACGGTGATGTCGGCGGTCGCCGACTGGCAGCTGGCGCACCCGTCCGCGCACGCGCCGTACGACTGGACGCAGGCGGCGTTCTACACCGGCCTGATGGCGTTTGCCGGCATCACCGACGCCCCGAAGTACATCGACGCGATGAAGGCGATGGGGGAGCGGAACCAGTGGCGGCCGGGCCCACGCCCCGGGCACGCCGACGACTACGCGGTGGTGGCCACCTACGCGCAGCTGTTCCATCGGGAGAAGAACAAGGCGATGCTGGGGCCGTCGCTGGCCCTGTTCAATTTCCTGCTCTCCAGGCGCTTCGACGACCCTCTTGTCTGGGGCGGCGGCATCGAGAACCGCGAACTGGCCTGGTGCGACGCGCTCTTCATGGGGCCGCCGGCATTGGCCGCCGTCAGCGCGGTGACAGGCGATCGCCGCTATCTCGACCTCGCGGACCGGCTGTGGTGGAAAACCACCGGCTACCTGTACGACCGCACCGAGCACCTCTATTACCGCGACAGCCGCTACTTCAATCAGCGCGAGCCGAACGGCAGGAGGGTCTTCTGGAGCCGGGGCAACGGCTGGGTGATTGCCGGTCTCGCCCGCCTGCTGCAGGACATGCCTGCCGACTTCCGCGGCCGCGACCGCTACGTCACGCTTTTCCGCGAGATGGCCGCGGCCGTGCTCGCGGCCCAGAGCGCGGATGGCTACTGGCGGTCGAGCCTGCTCGACCCGGCGAGCCGCCCGAACCCCGAGACCAGCGGCACCGGGTTCTTCGTCTTCGCCCTGGGGTGGGGCGTGCAGGAAGGCCTTCTCAATCGTGGGACCTTCGAGCCGGCCGTCATGAAGGGGTGGGACGCGCTGGTCCGCGCGGTCCACCCCGACGGGATGCTGGGATGGGTGCAGCAGATTGGCGCCGAGCCCGGGTCGGCGACGTTCGAGAGCACCGAGGTGTACGGCACGGGCGCCTTCCTGCTCGCCGGGAGCGCCGTGCACGCGCTCGCGCGATAGCCGGCGACGGGAGGCCCGAATGATCTGGACCCGGCGGCGATTCGTCACCAGCCTGGCCGCCGGCGCGGCCGGGATGGGCCTGGCAGTCCGTCCCCGCTCGGCTGATGAGGCGCAGGAACGGTTCGGCGAATTCCCGCTCGCCGGGGTCGTGCGGCAGTTCCGAGCGGATCAGGCGCGCGCCCGGCACGAGCACTGGTCGGAGGGACGAAGCACCTATCTGGGCACGATAGACCGCGTCGCCAGGTTCTTCGCGGCGCACCAGGACGCGCGGGGCGCGGTCATCGATCCCTACGAGCACGCGGAGAAGCAGTACTCCACGCCCGCGTTCGCGCTGGCAGGTGCCGCGCTCCAGTCAGCCGGTCAGCGAGGGACGGTCCCGCTCCCGGCCGTTGTCCGCGCGATGGCGTTCGCGTGCGCAACGCTGGCGGACGGGAAGGCGGCGGACGGCCACGCCGACTTCTACACCGTCCTGCTGATGCATGCCGACCGTCTGCTGGCGCCGCTCGTGCCGGAGTCGACGTCGACGGCCTGGCGCCGCGATCTCGCCCGCATTGTCCCGGAGAAGATCTATCGCCGCCAGCCGACCGATGCGACGACGAACAACTGGAATCTCGTGGCGGCGGCAGGCGAGTGGATGCGCACGAAGGCCGGCCTTGGAAATTCGCTGCCGTGGATCGACGCGTCTCTCGAGCGCCAGCTCGAGCTGTTCACGCCGTGGGGCATGTACCGCGATCCCAACGACCCGATGGCCTACGACCACTTCGCGCGCCTGTGGGCGCTCGACCTGCTCGACGAGGGCTACCGGGGCCCCCACGCAGCGGTGCTGGAGGAACTGGTCGAACGAGGCGCGTGGACGTCGCTGCTCATGCAATCGCCATGGGGCGACCTGCCGTGCGGCGGCCGCAGCGCGCACCACCAGTGGAACGAGGCCCAGCAGGCGGTGACGTTCGAGTCGTGGGCCTCACGGTTCGCGCGGCGCGGCGACCTGCCAGCGGCCGGGGCCTGCAAATGGGCGGCTTCCCGTTCGAACTTGTCGATGATTCGATGGCAGAGGCCGTCGGACGCGCTCTGGATCGTCAAGAACCGCATGGATCCGTCGGCGCGCCACGGCTACGAGTCTTACTCGTTCCACTCGCAATACAACCTGCTGGCCGCCGCGATGCTGGCCATCGCCTGGACGCGCGCGGACGATGGCATCGCCGCGGCGCCATGCCCGGCGATCGTCGGCGGCTTCGCCTTCTCGCTGCAGCCGGCGTTCCACAAGGTCTTCGCCAACGTCCCCGAGTTCTATCTGGAAATCGACACGGGGGCCGACCTCCACTACAACCCGACGGGCATCCTGCGTGTCCACCGCCGCGGTGTGCCGCCAGAGACGCTGTCTGACGGAGTGACGAAGGCCGCATCGTACCAGTTGCCCGGGAAGCCGACACGGTCTCTGGCCTTGGGCCCGGAGTGGCGGGACCGCGCCGGCGTCTGGCACGCGCTCGCCGACCATGGCCGGGACGACCTTGAGCCCGCCGAGTTCGCGCTGATCTCGGCGTCAACCACGCGGGCCGAGATCCGGCTGACCTACCGCGGCCGCCTGCGCGGCGGCGCAACCGCCGTTGCGGAGCACGTGGTCGTGACGCCGGAGCGGGTCGAAATCGACCATCGGGTGGACGGCGACGTCGATACGGTCCGGCAGTACTGGCCGATGCTGGCCACCGACGGAGCGACGCCGTCGGTGATCACGGTGGCGGGGAAGACGGCGTCGGTGACCCGGGAGAGCCGCCGCTTCAGGTTCGAAGCGCTGACTGACGGCGCCGTCGTGTCGCGGTTCGGGGCCTCCGAGCCGTGCCGCAACGGCTTGATGGACGCCTGCGTCGCGCAAGTGCCAGGACGGACGGTCCGCTCGAACGTCGAGGCGCCGGCGAACCCCCGGGTTCCACAACGCCGCTAACGCTGGATCCGCGCCGATCCGCCCGTCGCGAACGCGCGCACCTGTTCCACCGTGGCCATCGTCGTGTCGCCGGGGAACGTCGTCAGCAGCGCGCCGTGCGCCCAGCCGAGCTTCACCGCCTCCGCGGGCGGCTCGCCCGCCAGCATGCCGTAGACGAACCCTGCGGCGAAACCGTCGCCGCCGCCCACGCGATCGCAGACGTCGAGGTCGCACGCCGGCGCGGCGAAGGTCTCGCCGTTCACCCAGGCCACCGCGCTCCAGCCGTGCCGGCTCGTCGACTGCACCTCGCGCAGCGTGGTGGCGACGGCCTTCACGTTCGGGTGCTTCGTCACGACGCCGTCAATCATCGCGAAGAACACGGCCGGGTCGAGCTTCGACGCGGCCCGGATCTCGGGCCCGGGGATACCGAGGCCTTTCTGCAGGTCCTCCTCGTTTCCCACGAGCACATCCACGTGCTCGACGATGCGCCCGATGACGCCGGCCGCGCGGGAGGCCCCGCCCCAGATGCTCCAGAGCTTCTCGCGGAAGTTGAGGTCGAACGACGTGACTGCGCCGGCGGCTTTCGCGGCCTTCATCCCTTCGATGATCAGCTCGCCGGTTGTCTCCGAGAGCGACGCGAAGATCCCGCCGCTGTGGAACCACCGCACGCCGCCCGCGAAGAGGGCCGGCCAGTCGAAGTCGCCGGGCTTGAGGAGCGCGGCGGCCTCGTGCGCGCGGTTGTAGAAGACCACCGGCGGCCGGACGCCGAACCCGCGGTCGCTGTACACCGTGGCCATGTTGGGCCCGTTGACCCCGTTGTGCGCGAACCGCTTGTAGTGGGGGATGACGCCCATCGCGCGGACGCGTTCGGCGATGAGATCGCCGATGGGATAGTCGACCATGGCCGTCGCCACCGCGGCCTTCAGCCGGAAGCAGTCGGCCAGGTTCGCCGCGACGTTGAACTCGCCGCCGCTCACGTGAATGGCGCAGGAGGACGCCTTGCGGAAAGGCACGATGCCCGGGTCGAGGCGGTGCACGAGCGCCCCGAGCGACAGGAAGTCGAGCGCGCCGTCCTCGCGAATCGTCAGCCCGTGTGCCATCTCGTCAGCTCCCCGGGGCCCAATCGTCCCCTGCGTCTACCACTCGGTGTGGAACACGCCGGGCTTGTCGACGCGCCGGTACGTGTGTGCGCCGAAGTAGTCGCGCTGCCCCTGCGTCAGGTTGGCCGGCAGCCGCTCGCTGCGGTACGCGTCGTAGTAGGCGAGCGACGCGCTCATCGCGGGGACGGGGATCCCCAGCTCCACCGCCACCTGGACCGCGAACCGCCACGAGCCCTGCCGGCTCTCGACCGCCTGCCTGAACGCGTCGTCGAGCAGGAGGTTGGGAAGCGCCGGGTCGCGCTCGTAGGCCGCCATGATGTCGCCGAGCAGCGAGGCGCGGATGATGCAGCCCGCGCGCCAGATCCGCGCGATCGTCCCGGCCTGCAAGCCGTATCCGTACTCCGCCGACGCCATGCGCAGCAGGCCGAACCCCTGCGCGTACGACGTCACCTTGCTCGCGTACAGGGCTGCCTTCACCGCCTCGATCAGGCGCTCGCGCCGGCCGTGGTAGTGCGGCGGCGGCCCGTGCAGGATGCGGCTCGCGTGGACGCGCTCGGCCTTGAGCGACGACAGGATGCGGCTCTCGACGGCGGCATTGATGGTGGGAATCGGCGCGCCGATGTCGAAGGCGTGCTGGCTGGTCCACTTGCCGGTGCCCTTCTGCTGCGCCTCGTCGAGGATGAGGTCGACCAGCGGGCGGCCCGTCTCCGGGTCCGTCCGCGCGAGCACCTCGGCCGTGATCTCGATGAGGTACGATCGCAGGTCGCCGGCGTTCCACTCTTCGAAGATCGCACTGAGGTTCCTCGCCGGCAGCCGCAACCCTCGCGCGAGCAGGTCGTACGCCTCGGCGATGAGCTGCATGTCGCCGTACTCGATGCCGTTGTGGACCATCTTGACGAAGTGTCCGGCGCCGCCCGGCCCCATGTAGTCCACGCACGGCTCGCCGTCGTCCGCTTTCGCCGCGATCGCCCGCAGGATCGGCGCGATCGCCTCCCACGCCTCGCGCTGCCCGCCCGGCATGATGGCGGGGCCCCATAGCGCGCCCTGCTCGCCGCCGGACACGCCCGTGCCGACGAAATGGAAACCGTCGGCGGCCAGTTCCGTGTTCCGGCGCTCGGTGTCGAGGAACCAGGAATTGCCGCCGTCAATCAGGATGTCGCCGGCCTGCAGGTGCGGCTTGAGATGCGCGATGGCGCTGTCGACGGCGGCGCCGGCGGGCACCATCACCAGGACGCGGCGCGGGCGCTTCAGCGTCGCCATCAGCCGGTCGGGCGATTCCGCCACCTCGACGTGCCGGCCCGCGGCCGGCCCGGCCGCGAACGCCCGCCCTTTGGCGGTCTCGAGATCGTAGCCGGCGATGCGGAAACCGTTGCGCTCCATGTTGAGCGCCAGGTTGGCGCCCATCACTCCGAGGCCGACGACACCGATGTCACCGTGCATGTGACGCTCCCGTGGCGGGCGCCGGGTGCAGGCGGTACAGCATCTCTCCGGCGCGCGGCACGACGATGATGCCATCGGCCTCGCGGCCCGTCCACTCCTCCAGCCGGATCTCGTCCGGGTCCATGTAGCCGAGGTTGATCCGTCGGCATCGGGCCTCCGGGATGCCCGTGGCCAGCGTCACCGTGATGCGTGGCGTCTCGACGCCCGCCGCAGCGTCGTAGGTCCCGAGGCCCTTGACGTGCGTCGAGTGCGCCAGCACGCCGCCCGGATAACGCCCGAAACGGTCCCACTGCGCCAGGAAGTAGTCGCGGCAGTGGTACCCGACGTCGTCGATAATGCGGCCGTGCGTGTAGCTGACTTCCGTGATGTGCGGCGCGAAGATGACGATCTCGCCGCCGTCGGCCATCGCGGGCTCCATCTTGTACATTCCCTTGGCGGCCGTCCAGAGGTCGTCGTACATGGCCGGCATCACCGACAGCACGCGGGTGAGCGGCCGTTCGACCCGCACGATGTGCGTGCGGGAGGAGAGCGCCGAGGCCGCCTCCCACGACTCGCGCGGCGGCCCGACGAAGAGCCCGGCGGTCCCGTCGTGCGTCACCACGAGGCTGAGGCAGGTCACGGGGCGGTCCACCATCGAGGCGGCGCGGTCGATGACCGCCCGGACGGGCGTGTAGCCCGCCCCGATCACCGCGCTGCTCGTGATGACGGCGCCGAGCCAGTGCGTGAAGTTGATGATGTCGGGGCCGGCCACGCCGGGGACCAGGTACTTCGTGCCGCCGGAGAAACCGACCACCTCGTGCGGAAAGACCGGGCCGCAGATGACGAGATGGTCGTAGTCGAGCAGCAACCGGTTGAGCGATACCGGGACGTCGACCTCGAGCAGCCCGCCCGAGAGTTCCGCGATGTCCGCGGCGGGAATGGTCCCCAGCGCGACGAAGGTGCCCTCGAGGTCCCAGCGGTGGTTGAACACCCGGCTCCGGCCGGCCCGCCCGTCGTCGACCGGCCGCCCCAGGAGGCGGCCCAGTTGTTCGTCCGACAGCGGCTGGTGCGTGCCCAGGGCGACCAGGAAGTCCAGTGCGGCCGCGCGCGGGCCGACAACGTCGACCAGCGCCTCGAACATCAGCGGCATCGGCATCGTCCGTGTGGCGTCCGGAATGAGGACGAGCAGGCGCTTGCCGTCGATGGCCTCCCGGGCGAACCCGTCGGCAACGATGCGGCGGACCTCGGCATCCGAGAGGTAACTGGTGGTGTCGCCGTGCCCGATGACCATCGGTCTGGACCCTCGCGTGCTACACCCCGCTGAAAGCCGAGAAGCCGCCGTCGATGGGCACGATGATGCCCGTCACGAAGGCGGACGCCGGCGAGAGGAGCCAGATCACGGCCCCCAGCAGGTCCTCCGGCCGGCCGAAGCGGCCCATCGGCGTGTGGCTGACGATGGCCCGGCCCCGGTCCGTGAGTTCGCCGGTCTTTTCGTCGGTGAGCAGGAAGCGGTTCTGGTCGGTGAGGAAGAAGCCGGGCGCGATCGCGTTCACGCGGATGCGCGGAGAGTACTCCTGCGCCATGTGGACGGCGAGCCACTGCGTGAAGTTGCTCACGGCCGCTTTCGCGGCCGAGTACGCGGCGATGCGCGTGAGCGGCCTGAACGCGTTCATCGACGACACGTTCAGGATCGTGCCGGCACCTTCCTTGGCCATCGCGCGACCGAACACCTGGGACGGCAGGATGGTGCCGATGAGGTTCAAATCGACGACCCACCGGAGGGCGTCGGGGGGGATGTCGAAAAACGCGGCGTTCGCGTCCGTGGTCGCGTTCGGGTGGTTGCCGCCGGCGCCGTTGATGAGCGCGTCGACCCTGCCGAACCTGGAGAGCAGGCCGTCCAGGGCCCCTTCCAGGCTGGCGCGGTTGAGCACGTCGGTCTCGATGACGGCGGCCCGGCTCGCGTGCGGGCCCATCCTCTCGAGCAGGGCCGGGGCGTGGGCCACGTTCCGGTCGAGCAGCACGACGTTCGCACCAAGCCAGGCCAGCGCGCACGCCATCTCCCCGCCGAGGATTCCCGTGCCCCCGGTGATGGCCACCGTCTGTCCGGTGAATTCACGAGCGTGATCGATCTGGGCGTCCGACATGGCGATCTCCGGCCCATTTGGTCTGACCACACAAGAAGCCAGGCAGTACAGGCCAATCCACTTTGCACACGTTATGCGCGCGCATGGCATCGTGTCAAGGGGCGCAGATGGCTCGGCGGCGACAACAGGACTGACCAGTTTGCGTTGGTTGTCGAATCGGGCGGGCAAGTCACGGCCCCGGCTCTGCGCAGGAGCGCGGAGCCGGGGCCGGACGACGATCTGAGGCCGGTTCCTACTGCGGAATCACGAAGACCTGGAACGCCTGCGGCTCGCCGATCGGGGTGACCTTGTCGCCGACCAGCGTGCCGAGCGTCGCGCGATAGCGCCCCGCTGCCACGGGCGGCGCCATCTGGCCGCGGCCGAATCCGGCAGGCCCTCCGGCGGCCTGGCCCGGGCCGCCGCTCGCGCCCGACGCGGGAGCGGCCGGCGGGTCGCCCCGGAGGTTCCATGGCACCCTGCGCAGTCCGACCGATTTGTCGAGGTCGAGCCTGCGCACCTGTTTGCCGGTTTCGTCGGTAATCGTCAGCACCAGTGTGGCGTCGCCGGCCGGTGCCTTCGCGACCGAGTACGTGAACACGGCCCCGAAGGCCGGATTGGACGCGGTCCAGTTCCCGGCCAGCGGGCCGATGCCCGCCGTGCCGGCCGGGGAGAGGCCGGTCAGGCTGAACAGCGGCGCGTCGCGCAGCGGGAAGAGCCTGGCGTCGGCTGCCAGCGTCTGCGCAGAGATCTCGCGCAACGCGCTGTAGTCGTCGAGGATGTAGAACCCGCGGCCGAACGTCGCGAGCACGAGATCGTTCTCGCGACGCTGGACCGTCATGTCGCGCACCTGGATCGGAGGCATGCCGCCCTTGAGCTGCACCCAGGCCTTCCCGCCGTCGAACGACGCGAACAACCCGAACTCGGTTCCCGCGAACAGCAGGTCGCCGTTCACGTGATCCTGGATGATCGACCACACGTCGTGGCGCGCGGGCAGGTTGCCGGTGACATTCGTCCAGGTGCGTCCGCGGTCGGCGCTCTTGACGATGTACGGCGCGTAGTCGCCGCGCTGCCAGTTGTTGAGCGTCGCGAATACCGTGTTGGCGTCACGCGGCGACGCGAAGACGTCGGTCACGTACGTCCACTTCGGCACACCCGGGAAGTCCTCGACCCGGCGCCAGTTCTTGCCGCCGTCCTCGGTCGCCTGGACCAGCCCGTCGTCGGTGCCGACGTAGATGAGGCCTTC
This sequence comes from Vicinamibacterales bacterium, assembly GCA_046496425.1. Lineage (GTDB taxonomy): Bacteria > Acidobacteriota > Vicinamibacteria > Vicinamibacterales > JAKQTR01 > JAKQTR01. Next base: position 372 of record JAWOGY010000139.1, on the reverse strand, counting down.
CAATAGCGGCGACTCGTCGAGCGAGACGATGTTGCTGAGCGCGGTGGTCGACGTGTTGCGCGCGATCGAGTCGGCCGGCCACAGCTTGCCCATGATCGGGATCTCGTCCCGGTTCAGATTGCGCGAGAGATCGGGGCTGACGACCGTCCACGAGTCGCCCCGGTCATCGGTGCGATAGAGGCGGTTGCTCGCCCAGTAGAGCCGCTTCGGCGAGTGCGGGCTGATGATGTAGGGCGCGTCCCAGTTGGTCCGGTCGCCGCCGCCCGCAGGGGCGCCGGCCTGGCCGCCGCGTCCTGCCTGGGGCGCGGCCGCCGCTGCGCCGCCGCCTCGGCCCGCGCGCGACTGCGGCGGGCGGATGGACCTCGAGGTGCC
>JAWOGY010000130.1:0-2757 GCA_046496425.1 Vicinamibacterales bacterium | reverse complement strand
CTCGAGGAGGATGCGTCCGGACCGGGACCCTCCCGACCTGGGGCAAATCGGCAGCCTCCGGCTCGAGCGCTTCGACGGATGCGAGCAGCCGATAGCCCTTCTTCGGAATGGTCTCGATGATCCTGGGGGCGCTCGGGTCGTCGTCGAACAGCTTGCGCAGGCCCGAGATCACCCGAGTCAGCGCCTCCTCCACCACCACCGTGTCCGGCCACACCTGGTCGAAGAGCTCACGTCGGCTGACGACGCCCCCGCCGCGCGCGGCGAGCACCATGAGCACCTGCATGAGCTTGTCGGGGATCTGCTGCTCGACCTCGCCGTCGCGGACGCGGTTGAGGTCCGGGAAGATCCGCCACCGGCCACCGAGGACGAACCCCCGGGAATCCAGCGGTCGCTCGATGCGTGACGAGGCCGGCGGCACGGTCATCAGGATACCGCGGCAGGATATTTGCCGGCCATCAGGAAAACTTCAGGACTTCCCGCGGTAACCAGGCCCACCCTGTGCTCACGTCGCAGCGCGGGCGACGAAAACAGCTTTCGGAGGTCTGCGTGAACCACCGCACATCGTTCCCTCATCGAATGGTCGCAGGAGCAGTGATCGCCGTTCTGGCCGGCGCGTCGGTGTGTTTCGCCGCCGACGAAAAACCGTCCGACCGCTCCGACATCGCTCGCCGCCTGCAGACGGCTCTCGCCGCGGGCGACCTCGAGATCGGCGCCGAGCTCGCCGAGCAGGTCTCCTTCGCCGAGCTCGTCGAATACCTCGACGCGCGCTACGAGCTGCTGCGCATCCACTGCCTGCGCAAGGACGAGACGAAGGCCCTCGAGACGCTCCAGACCATGCTCGACGCCGGGTACTGGGACTACCGCCGGCTGAAGCAGGATCCGGACATCGCCTGGATCAGCTCGACCGAGGAGTTCCAGGGCCGGGTTCGGGCGGCGTGGACGAAGCAGTACATTTCGATGCTCGAACGGGACACCCGCGACGCCATGCAGCACCCGGCGCGCATCATGGAGTTGCTGGCCATTGAGCCGGGCACGGTGGTGGCCGACGTCGGGGCCGGCTCGGGCTACTTCACGATTCCCCTCGCCCGGGCCGTCGGCCCGCAAGGGAAGGTGATCGCGACCGACATCCGTCAGGAGATGCTCGACCACATCGCGGCGCGCCTGCACGAGGAAGAGCTCGCGAACGTCACGCTGCTCAAGGTCGAGCCGACAGAGCCCGGATTGCCGGCCGGCACGATCGACACCGTGCTCATGGTCGACGTGATCCACTACGTGAAGGACCGCGCGGGCTACGCGCGCAAGCTCAAGCCGGCGCTGGCGCCGGGCGGCCGGGTCGTCGTCATCGACTTCCGCTACGACCCCGAGGCGAAGCGCGAGTTCGCCCCTCCCCCCGAGCAGCAGGTTCCCCGCGAGACCCTCGACCGCGAGATGGCCGAGTCCGGGTTCGTCGTTGCCGAATCGTACGACTTCCTGCCCGAGCAGTACTTCGTGGTCTACCGTGCGGCGGAATGAGCCGATGACGGAGGGTCGACCGAAACGGGTCCTGTCCCTCTTCGACACCACGAGCCTGATCGTCGGCATCATCGTCGGCGCCGGGGTCTTCGTCGCCGCGCCCGAGGTGGCCAGGGCCGCCGGATCGGGACCGGCCCTGCTCGCCCTGTGGCTGGCCGGCGGACTGCTGTCCCTCTGCGGCGCCCTGGGCTACGCCGAGCTGGCCTCCGCCTACCCGGAAGCTGGTGGAGACTACGTCTATCTCACCCGCGCCTACGGTCGCTGGGCCGGATTCCTGTTCGGCTGGATCCAGACTCTGGTCGTCCGTCCCGGAGACATCGCGGTGATGGCGTTCGTGTTCGCCACCTACGCCGAGAGGCTCCTTGAGCAGCCATGGGCCGGGCGGCCGGCGCTTGCCGCGGCCGCCGTCGTCGTCCTCACTGCGGTCAACGCCCTGGGCGTTCGCAGCGGCGTGTGGACGCAGAACGCCCTGACCGTCGTCAAGCTCATCGGTGTGTCACTCATCGTCGTCGTGCCATTTGCCGCATCCGTCCACCCGCCGACCGCGGGAGCCTTCCCCACGACGACCGATCCGCTGCCCCTCGCCGTCGCCGTGATCCTGGTCCTCTTCTCCTTCGGCGGCTGGAACGAGATGGTCTACGTCGCCGCCGAGGTCAGGCATCCCACGCGCAACATCGTGCGCGCGATGGCTCTCGGCATGGGGGTCGTGACCGTCATCTACCTTGCCCTCAACACCGCATTCCTGCGCGTGCTCACCTTGCCCGGCCTGCGCTCGTCCTCTGCCGTGGCCACCGACACCGTGGCGCGGGCGCTTCCGCAGCACGCCGGCTCTCTCGTGAGTGCGCTCATCGCCTTGTGCGCCCTCGGCGCGGTCAACGGACTCGTCTTCGCGGGAGCCCGCATCTCATACGCCGTCGGCCGCGACCACCGTCTGTTCCGCTCCCTCGGCCGCTGGTCACGGCACGCCGGCACGCCGCTCCGGGCCATGATCGTCCAGGGCGCGCTGTCGCTGACGTTGATCTTTGCCCTCGGGTCCTTCCTCGACGCGGTGATGTACACGGCGGCAGCGGTCTATCTCTTCTACCTCGCGACCAGCGCCGCGGTACTCGTCCTGCGGCTTCGCGAGCCGGGCGTCCCTCGCCCCTACCGCGCCTTCGGCTACCCGGCGACCACGATCGTCTTCTGCGCGGTGTGCGTCTTTCTCATCGTGGCGGCAGTGCAGTACCGACCCTGGATCGCCGCCGG
>JAWOGY010000058.1:0-9502 GCA_046496425.1 Vicinamibacterales bacterium | reverse complement strand
GCGGAAGCAGACGGAGAGGATCGCTTGCCATGACCGTATCGATCGACGACGCGCGCCCCCCCCTCTGCGATACGATCACCACGCCATGCACCGCGGGGCAGAGCCACCGTCGATCAACAGGCGCTGTTTTCTCAGATGGAGCGCCACGGCCGGCGCCTGGGTCCTCTCAGGGCCGCGGCTTTCCGTGCTCGGCTGGCCGTCTGACGTTCTGGAGGCGGCCTCTGACCAGGCCGGGACTCCCGGCACCCGCATCATCCGCGCCGGCTGTCCCTCCCACAACTGCGGCGGCCGCTGCGTGCTCGCACTGCATGTGCGCGACGGCGTCATCGTGCGCATCGGCACCGACGATCGGCCATCCGACACCCTCGAGGCCCCGCAGCTTCGCGCCTGCGCCCGGGGCCGTGCGTATCGCCGGCGCCAGTACCACCCCGATCGTCTCCTCCACCCGCTGAAGCGGCTCGGCACACGCGGCGAAGGGCGGTTCCAACGGATCACGTGGGACGAGGCGCTCGATCGCATGGCCGCCGAGTTGACCCGGGTCAAGGCGGCATATGGCAACGCGGCGCTGTTTGTCCCGTACGGCACGGGCAGTTTCAGCCAGACCAACGGCCGTCAGACGGCCCAGCGGCTGCTGAACCTCTTCGGCGGCTCGCTGGGGCACTACAACAACTACTCATGGGCGTCGATGGCGGCGGCGACCGAGACCGTCTACGGCACGAACATCACCGGCAATCAGCGCCAGGACTGGGTGAACGCGAAGCACATCCTCATGTGGGGGTGGAACCCCAGCGAGATGCGCGACGGCACCAACACGGAGTACTACCTCCGTGCCGCGCGCGATCGCGGCGCGCGCATCGTGTGCATCGACCCGCGGATGACGCCGAGCGCGGTGGCCCTCGCGGACGAGTGGGTCCCCGTCAGGCCGGGGACCGACACCGCGATGATGTCGGCGATGGCCCACGTAATGATCTCGGAACGGCTCTACGATGCCGCGTTCGTGACGACGCATTGCTCGGGGTTCGACGCCGCGCAGATGCCCCCCGGCCTCGAAGGCGAAGAGAGCTACACGGACTACATCCTCGGAGGACGAGACGGCACACCCAAGACCCCCGCCTGGGCCGAGCGCATCACCGGCGTTCCGCGCGACACGATCGCGCGCCTCGCCCGCGAGTACGCCGCGCGCAAGCCGGGCATCCTCTACCAGGGGTACGGCATGCAGCGGCGCGCATACGGCGAGCAGGTGGTGCGCGCCGGATGCGTGCTCGCCGCCCTCACCGGGAACGTGGGCCTTTCTGGCGGCTGGGCCAGCGGCATGGGATTCCAGGCGCCCGACGGCGGGCCCCGGTGGACCGTGTTTCCGGCCGGGTCGAACTCCGTCAAAGCCTCGATCCCCACCTTCCTGTGGACTGAAGCCGTCACCCGCGGGACGGAACTGGGGCCGGAGCATGGCGTGAGAGGCGCCGACCGGCTCGACCGGAACATCAAGCTCGTCTATGCCGTCGCGTCAAACGCGCTTGTCAACCAGCACGCGAACATCAACAGGACCGCGAAGATCCTGCGGGACGAGCGGCTCGTCGAATTCATCGCCGTGCAGGACAACTTCCTGACGCCAACCGCGCGCTTCGCGGACCTCGTGTTGCCGGCCTGCACGCAGTTCGAGACATGGGGCGTGGCCGACGGCTGGAAGTACGGCGACGAGGTATTCCTCTCGCCGAAGATCGTCGAACCGCCGGGCGAGGCGCGGAGCGACTATCGCATCTGTGCGGACATCGCCGGGAGGCTCGGCATCGGCCAGGCGTACACGGAAGGCCGGACCGAGCGCGACTGGGTGGAGTGGTCGCTCACGCGCTACCGGGAGGCGCGCTACCTGGGCACGCCGGACGTGGCGGCGTTCGAGGCCGGCAATGCCGGCGTCCACGTCATCCCGGTCGGGACTCCCGCGGTGGCTTTCGCCGACTTCCGGCGCGATCCGGCGCAGAACCCGCTTCGCACGGCATCAGGAAAGATCGAGATCTTCTCGGCAACGCTTCATGCCCTCGGCAAGCCGAAGGAGATTCCGGCAGTCCCGAAGTACATCCAGGAATGGGAGAGCCCGTTCGGGCCCGAGGCGAAGACGCACCCGCTGCAGGCCATCGGCCATCATTCAATGGCCCGCGCCCATTCGACGCTGGAAGGCGTGGACTGGCTCGAGGAGGCCTTTCCGCAGCGGGTGTTCATGAACCCGGTGGACACGGCCGCCCGCGGCATCTCGAACGGCGATACCGTCAGGGTTTTCAACGAGCGAGGAGAAATCCGGCTGCGATGCCGCGTGACGCAGCGGATTCTTCCGGGCGTGGTGGCGATCCCGCAGGGCGCATGGTGGACGCCCGATGCGCAGGGCGTCGACACGCGCGGCTCGATCAACGTGCTCACGAGCGAGCGGTGGACACCGATGGCGTTCGGCAACGCGCAGCACACCGCCATGGTCGACGTGAGGAAGGTGTGAGCCAATACGCGTTTTTCGTGAATTCGGACGCCTGCTCCGGCTGCAAGACGTGCCAGGTGGCGTGCAAGGACCGCCACGACACCCGGGCCGGCGTGCACTGGCGGCGTGTGTACGAAATCACCGCGGGAAACTGGCAACAGAAGGGCGCCACGTGGGTGCCGGCGGTGGCGGCGTACTACCTCTCGGTCTCGTGCTTTCACTGCCAGACGCCCGTCTGCGCCCAGCAGTGTTCGACCGAGGCCATCTGGAAGCGCGCCGACGGCATCGTCTTCATCGACGACAGCAAGTGCACGAGGTGCCACAAGTGCGTGCACGACTGCCCGTACGGCGCGATCGGCTGGGACGCCGACGCCGATGCCGTGCGCAAGTGCGACTTCTGCGCCGAGGACCTCGACGCCGGCCTGCCGCCGGCCTGTGTCGCGGCGTGCCCGGCGAGGGCGCTCGATTACGGAGAGTACGAAGACCTCAGGGCCCGATACGGTCGCGAAAGCCGTGTCTTCCCGCTGGCCGACCCGTCCATCGCCGGTCCTGCGCTTGTCCTGAACCCCCACCGCCACGCCGCCGCCGCCGGGCACGCCCCGGAAGTTGCGAACTGGGAAGAGGTGTGACGATGTGAGAGGCCGCGCTATAGTAGGCCCCGCAGACTGTCGTCTGTCTCCATCCCCAGAGAGGTGCTCGATGCCGCAGCGCCTGTGCCCAGTCGGCGTGTTCCTCACGGCGATCTTCCTCCTCGGCTTCCCGGCCGCGCACGCGATCCCGCAGACGCCGGCCGGGCCAGCCGCGCAGGATCTCGTGCCCGTGGACGTCTACGTGGTCGACCGGTCCGGCAAGCCCGTCGCCGACCTGAAACAGGAAGACTTCACCGTGCTCGAGGACGGTGTGCCGCAGCAGGTGCGGAGTTTCGCGCCGCTGGCGCTCGACTCCGGCGCCTCGGAGCCAGGGGCGGCGCCGGCCCTCCGCAAGGGCGTCGCGCTCACCCCTCAGAGCGGCCGCATGTTCGCGATCCTGCTCGGCCGGGGCCGGCTCGATCAACCGTCGGGATACGTCACGGCGCTGTTGCGCTTCGTCAGCACTCAACTGCTGCCGCAGGATCAGGTGGCGATTGTCGCCTACGATCGCGCGCTTCCCTTCACGACCGACCACCAGAAGGTCGCCGAGACGCTCGAACGGTTCAAGAAGTCGCACGAGGACGTGGACTTCGCGCTGGGTCAGCAGCTGGGCGACACCGGGATGGCGCCGCTCTACGGCACGCGGGTGCTTCCGAAGAAGCTGCAGACGAAAATTGACGAGATGATGTTCGGACCCGGCGCGGCGCCGGTTGTGCCGTGGCCGGACGAGGTGATCGACCATGAAGCCTTCGAGAGAGTATCCCTCGACCAGTTCGTGGCATCGACTGCCACCACGCTCCAGGATCAGGGCAACCTGATGGCGCTGCTGGAGTACCTGCGGCGCTTCGAGGGCCACAAGCACGTGCTCTTCGTCACCGAGAACGGCCTGCGCTGGCCGAGCGACGCGGGCGATCAGGCGCTGGCCACCGTCGCGAACGACGCGCGGGCGTCCATTCACGCTCTCGAAACCGGCGGCATGCTCGCGCGGGGCGCGAACGAAGGCGCGAAGACGACCGTGCAGCAGTCGCTGTCGCTGCGGAGCCTCAGGGCGATCTCGGATCTCACGGGCGGCGTGGCGGCGATTGCCGAAAAGGGGCAGGACGCGCTCGACCGGCTGGACGCGATCACGAGGACGGGCTACGTGCTCGGCTACCGGGCCTCGAACGCGTCGTGGGACGGCAACTACCGGACGATTGCCGTGAAGGTGAACCGCCCCGACGTCAAGGTGCTGTACCGGCGCGGCTACTACCGCGCGCAGGAAATCGGCGGGTTCAACCGGCGCGGGTTCGTCACCAATGATCGGCTGGCCCAGGCCGGGAGCTTCCGGCGCGAGGTGAGCGACATCAAGGTGAAAGTCTCTGCCTCGCAGCGCGGAGCCGACACGCTCGTCGTGGACGGCAAGATCACCCTGTCGAAGGTCACGCTCGCGACGGTGGACGGCTCGCGCGTCGGCCTGCTCAATGTCGCCGTCTTCGGCTTCGACAATGGCGGCAATCCGATGGGCGTGCAGGTGCAGGAGTTGCCGCTGAAGTTCAGCGACGAGGAGTACGCGCGCTTCCTCAAGGACGGGCTACCTTACGCGATTTCATTCCCCGCCATCCGCGGCGCACAGAACATCCGGTTCGTCGTGTACGACTTCGGATCCGACCTCGTCGGCCGCGCCGACACCACCCTGAGGTGAGCGACGCGCAAAAAAAGGGCGGCGGGGCTCGTTGCCCGGCCGCCCGTAGTGGATCAGGTGGAGCCCCGGGGCTTCCTTCGACTCGCGCGTCAGTCGCGCTCGCTCAGGACAGGTCAGCCCCGGGGTCCCCAATCACGCTACCAGGTGAACCGCAGCCCGAACGAGGTGATGCGGCCGCCCGGATCCTGCGACGCGTTCACGTCGGTCGCGGCGGAGGTAACCTGCCAGTTGTTGATGGAGCTTCCCATCCCGCTCGTCGCGTTGAAGTTGATCGTGTCGAACACGTTGAACAGGTCCATGCGCGCCTCGACCGACATGCGGCGCGGCAGCTGGAACCGCTTCACGAAGCTCATGTCGACCTTCCAGTACATCGGCCCTCTGACGATGCGCGTTTCGGCCGTGCCCGGGCACATCCCGGACATGTACTGCACGCAGTCCGGGCCGCTGTTCGGCGCGATGTAGCGGCCGGCCGGGAGCGCACCGGAGTAACCCGTCGCCGAGGTCGGCGACGCGGTGTAGAGGGCGAGGATGGAGTTCTGGATCACGTCCTGCGGGAACATGTAGACGCGCTCGAGACCGTTCGCATCCGTCTCGTGGTAGAACTTGAAGATGTCCTGGAACTCGTCGTCGGACATCCCCACCAGGCGATAGCCCCCGTAGTTGAACTTCGCGCCGCTCTGGACGCGGCTGACGCCGTCCCATTCCCAGCCGCCGATCAAGGCGTTCAGCAACGTGCCGGCTCCGCTGCCCCACTTCTTGCCCTGGCCGAAGGGCAGTTCGTACACCCAGTTGAGCTTGAAGGCATGGTCGGGTCCGCCGGTGCTGGGGACGTAATGCCAGTCCTCGCGGAGCGACCGCCACGACCAGGTTTGCCGCCCGAACGCGTAGCTGTAGCTGCTCTGGACGAGGAGCCCGTTGCTCATCCGCCGGCGCAGCTCGATCTGCATCGCGTTGTAGCGCGTGTTGCCCCCGTTCGTCTCCAGGTAGGCGGCGCCCTGGGCGATGGCGGGGTTGGCCATGAAGAAGTTGATCGGGAGCCCCGCCTTGACGCGGTTGGCGTCGAGGCCGGTCCCCGAGCCGATCCCGTTCTGCAGACCGCTCGTGCCAGTGCCAGCGATTGCCGTGAACGGCGAGCTATTGACGTTCGTGATGTTCTGGTACATCGACAGATTGTTGTACCAGGACGAGCTTCTGTAGTTCGCTGATGTGTAGTTCGCCGGATTCTGATTGGCCGCGTCACTGAGCGGCGTGCCGGCGAAGTACGCCTGGAAGATCGGGAGCGGCACGGTGCCGGGCGCGCCCGTGTAGGCGAAGGTGTTCCCCTTGCCCGCGACGATGTTCGAGTGGAGGTTGGCCTTGGCCTTCATGTACTCGTCGTAGAATCCGTTCTCCAGCATGGACCACTGCGCCGGGCTCTGGATGTTCCAGCTCGTCCAGCCGCTGACATTCGTGTTGCCGACATAGCGGATGTCGAGGGCCATCGACTTGCCGAGTTCACGCTGGATGCCGAAGCTGTACTGGTGCGTGTTCGTGACCGGCCAGTCCGGGTAGTGGATGTCGATGCTCTCGTTGATGGCCGGGGTCAGAGGATAAGTCGGCGCGTCAGGGAACTCCGAGGGGTAGAGCCTGGCCGTGTCGCGCAGCAGCACGGGCCAGCCGCCGACGCCGAGCGTCGGAGTTCCCGTTGTCACGCCCCGGCTGGCTGCCCGGGTCCGCCCGGGGTTCGTGCCGTAGTTGCTCACGAAGAAGCTCGTGCCCAGCTGGTTGAAGCTGATCGAGTACCCGCCGCGGAACACCGGGTCGGAGCTCAGGATCTTGCTCAGGAACCCGTCGCCGATGTTCGGCCGCCACGTGGCCCCGACGCTCGGCGCGACGTTGTTCCAGTCGGTGTTGTACGCGGGGTCGTTGTCCTTGTACGCGACGACCGACGGGTTGACACCGGTCATGGTGCCGGGCTTGTAGAGGTTGCCCTGCCCGAGCTTGCCCGACCCCGCACCCGTGATGCCGTACACCATCTGCCAGGTCTCCGGCCGGGAGTACTGGTAGGTGGTGGTCATCGGGAACTGCACCTGGTAGCGGACGCCGGCGTTAATCGTGAGGTTCGGCTTCCAGCGCCAGGAATCCTGCACGAAGAGCCCCATAGAGTCGGCAATGGCCCCGCCCGTCCGCTCGCCCATGTAATCGTAGTTCCCATCGTCGCCCAGATAAGCGGTGCCCCCGAAGTTGGTCACCCGGCCCGTGAGGAACCCGTAGAGGTTCCTGGCGTACCCCGCCCACGTCGTGCTGATGCCGCCGGGGTAATTCCCCGACGTCGCGTCCAGCATGCCGTACGCCACGGTGTCGACCGAGGGTGTCCCGAACGAGAGAGAGGCTTCGTAGGGCGTCGAGTTCCAGGTCCGCGTGTTGATCCTGGCGAAGCTCCCGCCCACGCTGATGCTGTGCGCGCCCTTCAGCCAGGTCATGTTGTTCTCGACCGAGAACTGCGCCGCGACGCTCGAACTCTGGCCGCCGTAGGCCGTCGCGCTCGTCAGCGTGACGCCGCCCACCGACGGGAACACGAAGTTCCAGCCGAGGCCGCCCGCGCTCTGGCAACCGAGGCCCGAGCAGTTGAACTGCGTTTCGTCCACGCCCTTGCCGAAGTACGTGCCAAGGCCCGTGGCGTCGGTCCCGCCGACGCGGAACTCGTTGATGACGTTCTTGCCGAACGTTGACCGCAACGTCCCCTGCCACATGTAGCGCCCCGATACCTGGCCCGCCAGGTTCGGGAAGCCGGGGTACCGGGCCTCGGCGCTGTTCAGGAAGTCGGGCGTCGAGTTGAAGTCGTTGTACCGGTAGGAGGCCGTCAGCCGGTGCGCGTTCGTGATGTTGTAGTCGACGCGCACGGTGGGGAAGAACCGCTTCTGCTCGGCCGAGGGCACGAAGTCGTACTGGTCGACCAGCTGGTTGTAGGAGCTGACGCCGCCCGTCGTGCCGGTGGCCGACCGGATGTCGGCGAGCAGCTTGGCAATCGACGGGTCCGCGGTGGCCGTCTGCCCGTTGGCCGCCGCGATGGCCAGCAGGTTGACCGTCTGCGTGGTCCCGTTCGCGGCGGGATAGGTGAACAGGCCCTGCTGCGACGACGGGTTCAGGATGTAGCGGGTGCGGGAGCGCGACTCGGGCAGCCTGAATTCCTCGTAGTTGAAGAAGTAGAACAGCTTGTCCCTGATGATCGGGCCGCCGACGCGGAAACCGGGCGTCTGCAGGCGGACGTCGTTGATGAAGTACTCGCCCGCGGCCGTCTTCGGGAGGTCGCGCTTGTTGAACCAGTACGGCGTGTTCAGCCGCCACAGCCAGCTCGACTTCTTCGTCCGGGCGATCGAGTCTTCCTCGGTCGTGCCGGCCTGGTTGCGCCACGAGTTGTACACCGACCCGCTGAAGCGGTTGGACCCCGCCCGGGTCTCCATGCGGACCACGGCCGACCCGCCGCCGCTGGCTTCGGCGCCGGGCGTCGAGGTCGACACGGTGATTTCCTCGACCGAGTCCATCATCGGCCGGATGTACATGAAGAAGCCTTCACTGCCGCGCTTGTCCTGCACGTTGACGCCGTCCAGGGTGATGGCGATGGCTGTCGTCGGCAGGCCGTTGACCGTGGACCCGCGCGTGTTGCTGCCCGCCGTCTCGACGCCCGGCAGGCTGACGACCGCGTCGAGCGCCGTGTGCGTGATGACCGGCAGCTGCTGGAGCTGCTTCACCTGAAGCGTGGTCGCCACGGTCGCGCTCTGCGTCTGCACGATCTCGGTGGCGCCCGTCACGACGACTGTCTCCTCGAGCTGGCCGACGTCGAGCGTCACGTTCACGGACGCCGGGGTGGCGGTCAGGACGGTGACGTCGGGCAACTGGGCGGTCTTGAAGCCCATCAGGGAGACCGTCACGGTATACGTGCCCGGAGGTACGGCGGCGATCGTGAAGCGCCCCCCCTCGTTTGTGACCGTCATGAACTCCGCGCCCGTCGCGTTGTTCTTGGCCAGGACGTCCGCGCCCGGGATGACGGCTTTCTGGGCGTCAACGACCAGGCCGGACAGCGTGGTCGACGAGCCGGTGCCCTGGGCGAATGCCGGTGAGGCGGCCATCACCAGCGCCAGGGCAATGAGCAAGACTCTTCTTGCTGCTTGCAGGCTGCAACTCATGAAATCTCCCTCCTCTGTCAGACTCAGACGATGCGACCCGACTGTGACGCCACCGCGAGAGGGCAACGCCGGCCCGACGTCCGGCGGCCCCGTTCCGAGAGCACTGCGCTGACTGCAAAGAGCACATCGAGCGGCACGGACTTCCCGTGTTCAACTGGGAAGGGAGCGACAGGCCGGGAAAGACCGCCCAGCCAATCACCCCGAACCGCTGCCGTGTCGAACACGAAACCGCTGAGGATCAATGAGATCCGGGTGTATCAAAGTTGATTCAACTGCTGAAACCGATAATTGCGCGCACTCTACCCCAGGGGCGGACGGGGATGCAAGAAGGAAGTGACAAATCTGCGGCAGCCGGGCGCGGCGCCGCCGCTTCAATGCACTACCTCACGTAGAATCAACCTGGCCATCACTCCGTGCCCGCTCCAGCCCATGACAAAACGATGGCAAGACCCGAGCCAGATCGCTTCCTGGGAACTGTCTGGGAAATCCGGCAAATGTCGCGGGATCGCGCGGTGCACGCTCCAAGCTTCTGTAGCCCCCGATCCGGAGTTCCGGATCCGGA
>JAWOGY010000030.1:0-12551 GCA_046496425.1 Vicinamibacterales bacterium | reverse complement strand
TCCCCGACTACCTCTGCGCCTTCAATTGGACGCTGCTGGACCTCCGCAGGAGGTTCCCGGTGCAGCCGGACGCTGCCGCGCGCCTCAATGGGCGTGCGCGCCAACCCGGGCTCGTTCGCGAACTGATGGCGCACGCGCGATCGCTTTGACGCGCAGCCTCGCGACCCGCCCCCGTACACGGGCCTGGCGTGCGCAGCGATCGGGCACAAGGCGAGGCCCCGCTCCGGTCGTGGCGATCCGTCACGGCCGAGGCGGAACGGCCTCGATGAGGATCGCCAGCGCCTTCCTGAGGCTCGCCGTGCCAGCCATGCTGCCCTTGTAGTGACCGAGTCGCACGACGACCAGGCCGTGCGACGGGATAATCAGCGTCGTCTGGCCGCCGGCGCCGGACATGAAGTAGGCCTCCTTCGGGACGGGGAACGTGCCGTCCCCGTTGATCCAGAAGAAGCCCCCGTAGATCGGGCGCCTGTCGGCGGCCCACGCGGGCGCCACCGTGCTCACGAACCTCACGTACCCCTCGGGCAGGATCCGCTCACCGTTCCAGACGCCATCCTGCAGATAGAGATTGCCCAGCCGCGCCCAGTCTCGCGCCGACATGAGGTCGTAGCCCTGCGCCAGGAAATTGCCGTACGGGTCCGTCTCGAGCACCATCGTCCGGATGCCGATCCTGTCGAAGAGCGCGCGCTGCGGGAATGACAGGTACTCCTCGCCGCGCCGCTCGACGGCGAGCCGGATGAGGTGGTTGACAAGCACCGGGTCCGTGTTGCGATACCGGCCCACCTGCCCGGGCGGCCACTGCAGCGGCCGCGAAGCCGCGTAGTGGAACGCGTTGACCCTGCCCGTGTAGAGATACAGGTGATCGGGATACGGCCCAGCCAGGTCGTAATCAGGGTCCTGCGGCGCCCTGATGCGCAGGCCGCTCGACATGTTCAGAAGATCCGCGATGCGAATCCCGCGGCGGGGATCCCCCGGGTCCTGCCACTCCGGGATCGGCGCCGGTTGCGTCAGCTGGTAGACACCCTGCCGGATCAGGATGCCCATCAGCGTCGCGGTGACGCTCTTGCCCATCGACCAGCTCTCGAGCGGCGTGCGCGCCGTGATGCCCGCGCCGTAGCGCTCGGCGACGAGACGCCCGTTCCACGTCACCACGAACGCCGCCGTCATCCCGGCCTCGGGCTCGAACGCGGCGTCCACGGCCTGCTTCAGCCTGACCGCGTCGAGGGCCGCGGGAAGCGGCCCGTCCGGCAGCACGTCCCCCATCGGCCATGGCTGTGCCGACTGTTCGGGCAGCGCGCTCCGCACCTGGACCGGCGTGAAGTGCACCGTGCGCCGCCCGGGCGGAAGGGTGACGCATCCCTGGCTGCCGAGGTACTTCGCCGTCAGCGTCGGTCCGCCGGGGATCGTGACGCGGACGGTCTTGGCGGCACGATCGACGACCGGTTTGCCGACCCTCGCGCGTTCCAGGTAGGGGCCCGTGAAGTAGCCCACGTTCTCGGCGGCGAAATCGGGATCGAGGCCCGTGATGAATACGGCCGAGCACATGACCTTGGCGAACCCGGCCGTCTGGTGCTCGAGCGGGTCGCCTGGCGGCGGCACGTACGGCGTATCGAGCTCGAGCAATCGGGCCCGGGCGTTGAGCGCCTCGCGGGCCTGAACAGGCGCCTGCGGCGGGGCCGCCGCGCCGGGGCCCCCCGCCGGAGCGCCACCCTGGCAGCCGCCGATGACAGCCGCCACGAGCGCAGCGAGGGCCGCGATCCCGGGTTTCGTGCGGACGCGCGCGTGCCGCATGGTAGATCCTCCGCGGGTCCGGGCGGCCTGCCCGCCCGGCGGTGTGTGTAGTCGACCGCATTATCGTCCTGACTCCCTTCCGGCAACAAGACGCCGCTTCGCCGATCCGCGGGATCACCACCGCCGGCGGCACGGCGCTCGCGTTCGGCGGAAGGGTGCCGGCAGGGGTGTGCTATTCTCCCGCCCGTGCCGCTGATACCGTATCTCCGCATCGCGCGGCCGGACCACTGGGTCAAGAACGCCTTCATGCTCCTCGGTGTGCTGCTCGCGGCGTTCTACCGGCCCGAGGTCCTGTCGAGGGGGAGCCTGCTGTCGATCGCGCTGGCCGTGGCCGCCACGTGCCTCGTGGCGTCGAGCAACTACGTGCTGAACGAGCTGCTCGACGCCCCGCAGGATCTTTCGCATCCCGACAGGCGCCATCGGCCCGTCCCGTCGGGGCAAATCCGCCCCTGGCTGGGGTACGTCGAGTGGCTGCTCCTTGCCGCCGCCGGGCTGGCGCTGGCCGCCGCGGTCGGCCGCCTGTTCGCCGCGTCGGCGGCGGCCCTCTGGGTGATGGGACTGGCGTACAACGTGCCCCCCGTGCGCCTGAAGGAGTGGCCGTATCTCGATGTGCTCAGCGAGTCGTTCAACAACCCGCTCAGGCTCGCGCTGGGCTGGTTCGCCCTGATCCCCGATCGGTTCCCTCCGGTCTCCCTCGCGCTGTCGTACTGGATGATCGGCGCCTTCTTCATGGCGATGAAGCGCCTGGCCGAACTGCGCCACATCCGGGATCGCGGCGCGCTCGGGGCATACCGCAGGTCGTTCCGCCACTACACCGAGGAGCGCCTGCTGGTCAGCATCCTCTTCTACGCCTCGACCTGCGCGCTCTTCGGCGGCATCTTCATCGTCCGCTACCGGCTGGAGCTGATTCTGTTCGTGCCGTTGCTGGCGGGCTTCATGGCCTACTACTTCAAGATCGGCATGCAGTCCGACAGTCCGGCGCAGCACCCCGAACGCCTGCACCGCGAGCGCGGATTCGTGATCTACACGGCGGTCTGCCTCGCGGCCTTCGTGCTCCTGATGTTCACGTCGATCCCCGTCCTCTACGAGTGGTTCCACGTGGAGCCCGCCAGCATCACCCCGCTCTGGACCATTGGCGCGCCGTCGCGCCCGTAGGGACGGCCGGCCGCACCTCGACCGCCTGCTCGAGGTGAAGGCGTGGCAGGAAAGCGGCCTGTCCCTCGACGAGATCCGCACGCGGCGCCCGCCCCGGACAGCCGGCGGCCGCCTGGCGCCCGCGCACGGGCCTCGCTACCAGGGAACCGCGCCGCCACCGTCGTTCGATCAGCGCGTTCCGCCGTCCCGGGCGCAGGCGGTCCGGCCGCTCGATGTGCTCGTGCAGCTGCAGCGCGCGGACGGGTCGTGGGATCTCACCGCCGAGTTCGCCGGCTTCGTTTCGCTCACGCTGCGCCGGCTGGAGAAGGAGCTGCGCCACGCGACGGGCGACTCCGACAGGGCACGAAGCGCGCTGGCCACCGCGCTGGCCATCGCCTGGCTCGACGCCGCCCGACGTCTCGTCTGAACTCAGAGCGTCGCGAGCACCTTCTCGAGGAACTCGCGGTTCGCGCGGGCGTTGGCGGCGGTCGCCTCGGCGGTGTCGCCGACGGCGCAGCACTCGACCATGATCGGCCCGTTGAAGCCCGCGGACTTCAGCACCCCGAACACGCCCTTGAAGTCCACCTTGCCGGCGCCGAACTGGATCATCACGTCGCCCTTCGGCTCGGCGCAGTCCTTCGCGCAGAACCCGGTGACGTACTGGACGATGGGCTTCAGCTCCTCGATGGGGTCCTTGCCCGTGTAGTAGATGATATTGCCGGCGTCGTACCAGATTTTGAAGTTCGGGTGGCCCACCTTCTTCATCGCCGCGATGATCTCGTCCGACGCGCCGCTGCTCCCGCCGTGCGGCTTCATTACCACCTGCACGCGCTTCTCCGCGCCGTAGGCCGCGGCAGCCGCCATCGCCTTGAAGTAGTGGTCGAACTGCGCGGGGTTGTCGATGCCGAACGTCATCACGTACTCGAGTCCGAGGAATGCGGCGTTGTCGATCTCCTTGCGGAGGCTCTTGACCGTGTCCTCGAGCGGGATGTCATGGCGGCTGCGCAGGGCGCCCATGTTGGCCGTGAGGCCGCTTGCGGCGATGGCGCGTTTCAGGCCGTCGAGGTATTCCGGCGTCGCGTCGGCGGCGATGAACGGGTCGAGCTTCGTACGCGTGAGGAGGCCAGTCGTCGAGTAGCCCGCGGCCTTGATCGCTTTCAGGGTCTCGTCGAAGGTCCACTTCGTCCACGGCCTGTTGAGGCAGCCGACCGGCCATGCCACGGCCCGCGGCGGCGCGGCAAGCAGCGCGGTCGAGTCGCCCAGCACGGCCGCCCCGGCGAGCACGGCGGCGCTGTCCTGGATGAATTCACGGCGTGTGTGCATCATCGGATCTCCCTTTCCATGACGTCCGGCAGCCGTCCCGGGCCTGCCGGTTCAGTGCACCTTCGGATAGGTCATCTCGCCCGCGCGGATGGGCACCGCGAGCCTGTTCTCCCGGGGCGGGATCGGGCAGTTGTAATACGGCGAGTAGTTGCAGAGCGGATTGGTGGCCGCGTTGAAGTCGAGCACGTATGGCGCCCCGGGCCGCTGGAGCGGCAGCGTGAGGTAGCGGCCCACTTCGTACGTCTCGACGCCCGTCGTGGCGTCGCGGAACGGCACGAACAGTTCGTCGCCCGCCTTCGGGGCGGCCGAGACGGCGAGCGCCGTCAACGTCAGCGGCGTTCCGCCGATCGAGAAGCGGAGGATGCCCACGCGGTAATACGTCTTTTTCAGCCCCCGGCTCGTCGCCATGACGACCGCGTCGGGCTGCGCGATGGGTTCGAAGGCCGCTTTGACCTGGAGTGCCACGCTCGGAGGGAACCACTTCAAGCCGGCGTAGGCCTTTCGCGTGGGAGCGTCCGGATCGAACACCCGGACGTTGCCCAGGTCCGTCCCCGGCAGGAACTCGACGACGTAGCGGCCCATTCCCACGACGTCGCGGTTCCCGATCTTCGTTCGCGCCTTCAGCGGTGTTCCCGGCGACACCACGACGTCGCCTTCGGCGTTCTTGCCCAGGATGACGGGCGGCTTGGCACCCGCCACAGGCGACACCCGGAACGCGCCCGCCTCGAGCGTGATTTCGATGATGTCGGTCGCCTTCCCCGGAGGATCAAAGGCTGCCTCGACCGGTCCCACGCCAAGGCGGTGCGTTTGCCCGGGCTCGAAGTACTGCACGGCGACCGCGGTGAACGGCGACATCCGCGCGCGCAAGTACTCGTCGTCTATTTTCTTGTGCGCGGCCGCGATGGCCGCCGCAGGATCCGCACGGGCTCCAGCCGGCGGTTGCGCCGCCGCCAGGCCGCAGGCGGCCAGCTGGGCGACGACCGTTGCGGCAGCGCCGCGGACGAACAGGGATCGAAGCATGGGCAATCGTACCATGCTCGTCCCGTCACTGCAGCTTCACGAGCGCCTGATAGGAATCCACCCACAGTCCGCCATCGACGGGCCTGATGAATCCGAAGGGCCAGTTGGGCTCCGCCGTCTGGCGTGAGAACGACCACAGGATGGCGCGCGTGTCGAGGTCGATCGCGTTCAGCGTGCCGGCCGGCAGCACCGGCGCCTCAACGACGGGTTTGCCCCCCGAGTAGCGGATGGAACCCTGAACCTCCGCCGCCGGACTCGCGCCGGGGTGGCCGTGTACGTAGAGCACTCTGCCCGCCACCGCCATCGACGGAAAGAACTTACGGTATTGACCGGGAACCTTCCACACCGTCTGACCCGAGGCTTTGTCGAAGGCAATGAGGCTCGTCGAGGTGAGGCCCACCAGAGCGGAAACCGCGTCGACCAGATTGTGCACCTCGACTGCTCGCTCCCGCCCTTCCACTGGCAGGCGAACCTCGACGGGCTTCCATCGTTCGCGTCCGGTCGCCAGGTCCACAGCGTGGAGCCTCGAGCCCTCCAAACCGTAGAAGGTGTCCGCCGTGACGATGGGGTGGCTGAGGCAGACGCCGCCCGTGCCGCCCAGTGGCGCTGAGGGGGACCGCCAACGTTCCCGTCCTGTCGTCGCGTCCAGGGCGAAGAGATGCCAGTACTTGCTCGCCGGCCTGTTCGCGTCGGCCGGCGTCACGATGACGCTTCCGCTCACGTAAACGGTGCCATCGCGTACGATCGGCACCGAACCACACGAGCCGCTGCGAGCGAAGGCCACCTTCCATTTTTCACGACCGGTCGACGCGTCCAACGCGTAAAACGCGGTGTCTTCTCCCATCACATAGGCCAGCCCGGAGCCGACGGCGACGGTCGCTCCCTGCTCGGTGACGGGACCGCGCCACACTTCCTTGCCCGTGGCGAGCGACACGGCCACCAGCGTGTTCCCCATGGGTGTGACGACGACGTCGCCGGAGACAGCGGGGGCGGTGGAGACAAACGGGTTTCCGTGAGCGGTTCCGGCGGGGCGAGCGGCCCACTTCACTTTGCCGGTGAGCGTATCGACGGCAAACAAGCCGCCTTTGTTCGACGAGTTGCCGCCCAGGATGATGGTGCCGGCGATCGTCGTCGGGGCCCAATCCCTGAAGCCGGGATTCACGGTGAACTTCTCCGTGGGCGCGGTCCGGAGCGGCTGGACAGGCGTGAAGTCCGACTGCGCCAGCACGAGCACCGCGCAGAGCGCCGCGCCCGCGGCGGCGCCGCCTGCGCGCCACACCAGGTCCCGGAATGCCATCAGCATCATGTGCCTTTCGTCGTGTGTTGCGGCGTCACGCGCGCCGGCCGGAGCGCGAGAGAGTCTCCTCGGCTCGATGTGTATCGGGTGCCTGAATCATACTCCGTCGGCGGAACAACAGGCGCACCTTCCAGGCCGTTTGCCGCACGCCGATCCGTTATACTCGGCCCGTCGCCGTCGCCGTCGCCGTCGCCGTCGCTTGCCACAACCGCCCCCGACCGCCCACTGGGAGGGCCCCATGAACAGGCGCGAGTTCCTGAAGTGCTCCGGCGCGTGCGCGGGAGCGAGTATGGCTGGAATCTCGGTTGCCGGGATTGCTGCCGCCGGGCAGCAGCAGCAACCGCCGCCACCGCCGCCGCCACCGCCCTTGCCCGGCCAGGCCGCCCCGTCCGACCCGCGCGCGCCGCAGGTGCGGAGGCCGCAGTACGCGTTCGAGGTCGAGATCGTGGAAGGCAAGTGTCAGCCCCACCAGGCGGGCCAGACGATCAAGTACCCGGACGAAAAAGGCAAGATCTGCCCGTGGCTGATGGACGCGATGAACGGCGCGATTCGCGTCCTCGAGCACGGCGGCACGCTCCCGTGGCTGTATGCGGGCACGCCGTACCAGAAGGTGATCGACCCGGACGGCCTCACCACGGAGTTCATCCGCTGCCCCGATCCCACGCGCGTCGTCGTCGCGAAGATTTCGCGCCGCCGCGTGTGAGCCGGGGGTGCGCCGCACGTTGCCGCGCGCCGGCGCGGTGCCGGCGCGCGTTCAGGGTCAGTACAGTTCGATGCGCAGAACCTGACCGCCGTCAGGGAAGGCGTTTGGAATCTTGCCAGGCACGATGCCGAAGTTCGTGACGTAAGCCGCCCCGTCCGGCCCGATGGCGACCCCGCCCGGATAGAAGAGGCTCGCGTACACGACCGTCCGCGATCCGTCCAGGTTGACGCGGACCAACTGACCCGGCGCCTTGAGGGGCGGGCCTTCGTGGCTCGCGGCGTCAGGTTGTTTCGGCGCGATGACACCCACGTGTCATCGACTCACGATACGCGCGGCGAGGGCGCAGCGTCAATGGCTGCAAGGACCGTGGCTGCGCGGACCGCGGCGCCGCTTGACCCTTCGGCGACCCGGGAGGCATAGTTTAAGTACACTCACAATCACGTGGGTCTCCCGCCCCCAGGAGGGACACGTATGCCCCCAGTCGAGTCGAAGAACTTCGCGAACGCGGACGAAGTCGTCACCTTTCCCAACGCCCGCATCGAGCTGCTGCACGTCTCGGGCGGCACCGTCGGCCGGATGACCTTTCAGCCTGGATGGCGCTGGTCGACGGACGAGAAGCCCACCGTCGGCACCGAGTGGTGCGAGGTGCCCCACTTCCTGTTCATCTCTTCGGGTCACGTCCAGATCAAGATGAAGGACGGCGCCGAGACCCTGCTCGGCCCCGGGTCCGTGGCGCAGCTTCCGCCCGGGCACGACGCCTGGGTAGTCGGCAACGAGCCTGTTGTCGGTGTTGACTGGTCCGGCACCACCGGCGGGGCGGCCAGCAAGTAGTCTCCCGGGAGAGCCGTCGCCGGGCGCGCGGACGCCTCGGGCCCCGCGCGCCCGGTCTACTTCCCGGCGGTGTTGTTGACGACGAGAATCGCCTTCGATCCCCAGAACGAGGCGCCGGTCGTTGTCCGGCCCTCGATCCGGAGCGTGTTGGACTCGCCGATTTTGAGCGGCAGGTCCTTGATGGCCTCCATCACGAACTTGGCGACGAACTGTCCCTGGTTGTCCGCCTTCGAGCTGCTGATCGTCACGCCGTTCATCGTGACGCTCGACGCCACCACGCTGCCGTAGGCGAGGCTGGTGTGGATCGTGACGACCTGCCCCTCGCTCTGGAGGTTCAGCACGTTCGGCGCCACCTCGATCGTGATCTCGATGACGGCGGCGGCGGGCGACGATGACGCCGGGGAATCCGAGGAAGCGGATGTCGGCGAGGACTCCGAACTGCAGCTTGCGGCGAGCGGAAGCAGAAGAAGCAGCGCGGCGCGGGCGACGAACCGGCCCGTGGGCGTCATGGCCAGGCCTTTCCGGGGGGCTCCAGTTCAAGGCCAGCATAGGCCCCGCCCGCCGGGGTGTCAACGCGGCGCTTGACCCGCGCGCGGCCCGGGGCGCATAGTCCGGGTACACTCACAATCACGTGGGTCTCCAACCCCCAGGAGGGACACGTATGCCCCCAGTCGAGTGGAAGGACTTCGCCCGGCCAGACGAGGTCCGCACCTTCCCGCACGGTCGCATCGAGTTGCTTCACGTCGCCGGCGGCACCGTCGGCCGCATGACCCTCGAGCCGGGCTGGCGCTGGTCGAACGACGTCAAGCCCATTGCCGGCACCGAGTGGTGCGAGGCGCCGCACTTTCAGTACGTCGTCTCCGGACGCCTCCACATCAAGATGAAAGACGGCACAGAGTCCGTGCTCGGGCCGGGTTCCGTGTCGCACCTGCCCGCCGGGCACGACGCATGGGTGGTGGGTGACGAGGCCGTTGTCGGCATCGACTGGCACGGCGCCACCAATTACGCCAAGCCGAAGTAGGAAACCGCGTCGACGATCATCGGGCGCGCGGACGCCTCGGGCCCCGCGCGCCCGACCGTCGCCTGAGGCTCATTCGGCTTGCTCTCGGCGCCGCCCTCGCGCGCAGAGTATTCGTCACGTTGGTCAACCGGCCGGAGGGTTGTCGACCTCGCGATTTCGCGTGCAAACCCGCCGCTCAACACGTGGTCGCCCGTCACCGGGGGCATCAGGACACCCCGGCGCCGAAGCTCCGCGATCGTGACCGGCTCGGCGGCAGACTGCCACGGCAGCGCCGACAGCGGGATGATCTGGTCGCCATGCATCCCCAGGCCCGACAAGGCCTGCGCGAACTGTTGGGCGAGCGAACCCACGGCCTGCCCCGATCCACCCCATGCCACCATCGCTTCCGCCAGTCGCTCGGACCCGTCAGGGAGCGTCACGATGACCGCATACAGCTGCCGGGCCCGGTCGTAGATCGCGGCCGGGTCGAGAGGCTGTCTGCGCATCTCCGCCGGCGGCGGATCGGCATCGACGACCTCGAATGCGAACGACCCGCTCGGTGGCTCCGCCTGGCCCGCGCCAGCGTGCGGCGAGGCGGTGCCTGCCTGGAGGGCCTTCCCATCGGAAGTAGACCACGACCTGTGTGTCGTACTTCCGGCTGACCGGCGGTCGCAGAGCCATAGCAGCGTAGTATGGTAGTATGGCATCAGTATGGCATCAGTGAAGCTGACCTTTTCACTCGACGAGGAGACGGTCGCGCGGCTCCGCACGACCGCCGGGCGCGTGCGGCTCCCGCAGAGCCAGGTCGTGCGCGAGGCCATCGCGGAGTACGCCGCCCGCGTCGGCCGGCTCGGCGACGACGAGCGCGCCGACATGCTGCGCGCCTTCGACCGGCTGCTGCCGGCGGCGCCGCCGCGCAGGACGGCCGCGGCCGTGGACGCGGAACTGCGGGCGCTTCGCGCGGCGCGGCGGCGCGGCGGCCGCCGCGGGGCCGGCCGGCCGTGATCCACCTCGACACGTGCGTGCTGGTGGACGCGCTGACGGGCCCGCGCCGCTCCGCGCCGGCGCTCCGCGCGCGCATCGCGGACGGGGAGCGCATCTCGTTGTCGGCGCTCGTCCTCTACGAGTGGCTGCGCGGGCCGCGCCTGACCGAGGAGGTCCGCATCCAGGACGTGCTGTTCCCCTCGGCCCACGCCGCGCCGTTCGGGCACGCCGAAGCCGCCCTCGCCGCGGAGCTGTATCGCGCGGTCCGCCGGCCGCGCGGCCGCGAGATCGACCTCGCCATCGCCGCCACCGCCATCCTGCACGACGCAGCGCTCTGGACGCTGAACCCCCGCGACTTCGCCGACATCCCCCGCCTGCGCCTGGCCGGCCCTCTTCCCGGCCGGGGCTGACCCCCGCACCGGCGCAACGGCTGATGGCGGCCGCCGCATGCTGCGGGCGGAAGGGGCCAGTGCCGGGCGAATCGCGGTATCATGGCCGCGCAAGGAGCCGATCATGACGACATCACGAACATTCGCCGCACTCGTCCTCTTCCTGGTCGCCGCGCTCTCGATGGCTTGGCTTCAGGCGGCGCCCGCGCCGCGGCAGGCCGAGCCGGGCTTCACGCAGCTGTTCAACGGCAAGGATTTCACCGGGTGGGTCTACGGGCAGCGCGCCAACGGCACCGAGAACAAGTCGGGCAAGGGCTACCAGATCGAGAACGGCGTGCTCTACTCGACAAAGGACGACGGCGGGAACCTCTACACCGCGAAGGAATACGCGAACTTCGCGTTCCGCTTCGAGTTCCGGCTCACCGAGAACGCCAACAACGGCATCGGCATCCGGGCGCCGCTCGTCGGCGACGCGGCCTACGTGGGCATGGAGATCCAGGTGCTCGACGATGGCGGCTCGATGTACACGAAGCTCGAGCCGGGCCAGTACCACGGATCCATCTACAAGGTGGTGCCCGCGAAGCGGGGCTTCCAGAAACCCGTCGGCGAGTGGAACACGGAGGAGATCGTCGCCAACGGCCGGCGGATCACCATCACGCTGAACGGCACGGTGATTGTCGACGCGGACCTGGACGAGGTGACGGACCCGGCCGTGCTGAAGGCGCACCGCGACCTGACCAAGCCCGAGGGCTCGCGCGGGATCGCGAACACGAAGGGCCACATCGGGTTCCTGGGCCACGGCGCGCACGTCGAGTTCCGCAACATCCGGATCAAAGAGCTGTAGGGAGCGAACGGGGTCAGACTCGCGTTGGTCGCGCCCGGCAACGCGAATCTGACCCCATTCGCGTGCTACTCGAACACCAGCGTGCCGAATCGCTCAGGCTGGTGGAACGTTCCCCGGACGGCCGCCCAGTTCCAGCTGGCGGTGCGGCCGCCGTCGTAGTCCATGCGGTAGAAATTGGCGCGCCACCTGGTGCCGCTTTGCGGCGGCACGTTCTGCAGCGGCTTCAGCAGGTCGTACGGCACGAACACCTCTGCCGTCCAGCCCGTGATGCGGGCGCCGGTCTTCGCCGGGCCGCCCCTGACGGACACCGCCTTCTGAATCTTCCGCGGGCCCTCGTAGTGCCATGGGCGCCAGCCGTAGAACCGGCCGCCGAAGTTCGGCACGAGGATGGGCAGCTCGAACCCGAGCGGCGAGATCTCGTACTCGAAGTACACAGGGTGCGCCTCGTCCGGCCACAGGAAGAACTCGAAGACGTCCTCGGTCCACAAGTCGAGGAAGTCCTCCCCCATCGTCGCTGAGACGACGCTGTCTTCGCCGTCCATCAGTACATACAAGCCGGTGGCGGAGTAGAGCACCTTGACGCGAGTGGGATGGGGATCCTCTCCGGCCGCACGCGGGCTGAGCGGTTGCCACCCGGCCTTCGACCAGGCGGGCGACGCGCCCGTGCCGTCGACGGTGAAGTCGTCCGCGCGGAGGACGCGCATCGACGGCGTGGGCGTGGCGGGCGGCTCCGCCTGCCGCGCCAGCGCCCATGGGCCAGACGCCACGGCCGAAACGAGGACCAGGCAGACGATCGAGCATCGCTTCATGACGCGCATTCTGCCACGGGCGAGCCCGCGCGGCCACGCCCCCGTTCGTGGCTCAGGCGGGAGCAACGCGAGCCAGCGGTCAGCGGTCCGGCTGCCGCGGGAAACGGTGCCGGTACTTCAGCGACGCTCTGGTGAAGGCGCAGATGAAATCCGGCACGCGCTCCGGGTCGGATGCGCCGGGCAAGAGCGCGATCGACAGCGGGCACACGCCGCAATACCCCAGGTACGCGCAATCGCGGCACGCGCCGTACGAGGAACAGCCGCCCTCCCGCGGGCCGAAGAGGCCGGTGGCGGCGAGGGCGTCCCGGTAGGCCGGCAGCCGGCCGCCGAGGTGCGGATCGGTGACGTCTCCAATCCGCATCGCGTCGGACGCCGCGCGCAGCAGTCCCGCCGGCTGGTCCAGCGCTGACCCCACCAGTGGTGGGCATC
>JAWOGY010000001.1:0-13793 GCA_046496425.1 Vicinamibacterales bacterium | reverse complement strand
GCTCGGCAATGTCGGATTGCATCAGACGATAAATCCCGTCAACCATGTCGTCGATGTATGTGTAGGAGCGCACCGCTGTGCCGTCCCCCCAAACATCAATCGTGCCCCCGTCTTCCACTTCCGCCACCTTGCGGCACATGGCCGCCGGCGCCTTCTCGCGGCCGCCGATCTAGGTGCCCTCCGGCCCGTAGCAGTTCTGGAAACGCGCGATGCGCACCTGCATCCCGTACCGCCGCTCGTACGCTTCGGCGATGCGCTCCGAGTAGAGCTTCTCCCACCCGTACTCGTTGTCCGGGTTCGCCGGCACGGCTTCGGCCTCCGTCATCTCCGGTTCGCCCGGCTGCATGTCGCGGTAGACGCAGACGGAGGAGGAGAAAAAGTAGCGCGGCACGCCCAGCCGGGCGGCCTGGTCGGTCATATAGATGTTGATGAGCGCGCTGTTGTGCATGATCTCGGTTTCGGCCGAGTGGATGAACCCCATGCCGCCCATGTCGGCCGCTAGCTGGTAGACCTCGTCGACGGTGCCGCCGCCGACCGTGAGCGCCTCCCTGCAGTTGGCCTCGACGCGGAGATCGAGCTCTTTGAACTCGTCGGCCCCCTCGGGCGACCACTCGTGCCGCTTGAGGTCGACGCCGCGCACCCAGTAGCCGAGCCCCCGCAGCTTCTTCACGAGGTGCATGCCGATGAATCCGCCCGCCCCGCATACCAACGCTCGCTTCACGTCCGACCTCCGGGATGAAAAGTACCGCCCAGCGGGATCACGCTGACGGCCCGCGGTCTTCGACGTCGGCCCCGTTGCCGTGGGCCTCCAGGAGCCGCTCGTGCCCCGGCTTCAGCCGGCCCTGCTCGACCTCATCGACGCCGGCCGCGCTGATGGCCAGCATGCCCGAATCGAGGCGCTCGAGCCAGCCCTTCGCCCGCAGGTACCAGATGTGGAACTCGACCAGTTCGAGAGGGGTTCGCATGAGCCGGGCGACTTCGTACTCGCCGATGCCCGGCAGCGCCATGCTCCGGCGCCGCTGGACGTAGAACAGCGAGAGCATCCGCTCGCGCATGTCCCGGTCCTGGTCGAAGGCGGCACCGTCGCCCGACTCGGAGACCAGCTTCCACTTGCGGTTCCAGTACTCCTGGTACCCCGCGTCGTAGCCGGCCCGCGTCTCAGGGTCGGTCAGCACCCGGTGGGCCTCCACCAGCCGGCGGAACCGTTCGTCATCGTCGGGCGCGTGCTGATGGTCGGGGTGGTACCTCTTGGCCAGGTGCCGGAACACGCGCTGAATCGTGTCATCGTCGGCGTTGGGGCTGACCTGGAGCAGCTCGTAGTAGTCGACGAACGTCGTGAGATCCAAGCGGCATCCTCTCCGATGGACGGCGGCGCGTTGGAGGCGCCTCCAGTTCATCCAAGTATTCGTCGGCGCGCGGGGATGTCAAGGAGTTTCCTGCCGCCGCGGGTGTAAACTGGCGTCAGCGCGAAGGGGACTGCACCCATGAGCACTCCCGGCTTCGTCGACCCCGCTGCCTGGCGAACTTCGTCGCTGGTACTCGCGACGCTCATCGACCGGCAGACGCCAATCGAGTGGTTCGAGGCGGCGGCGATCGTGCAGGAGTTGTGCGCGCTCGTCCCGGACGGGCGCGGGGCTGGTCCCCGGGCTGTGCTCGAGCCGGGCGACGTGGCCATCACGTCCGAGGGTGGCGTTGATGTGCGCGGCGGCGTGGGGGGTGTGCCGACAGTCGCCCAGGTCGCGCACCTGCTGCTGGCACTGATCGAGGGAGCGCACGCGCTGCCGGTCCAGTTGCGGCTGCTTGCCCTGCAGGAGGTCTCGCCGACGCCCGGTTGCGCGACGCTCCGCGACCTGGCCGGCCGCCTGGCGCCGTTCGAGCGGCCCAACCGCCGCCAGACCATCCGCGACCTCTACGAACGCGTCACGGCCCTGCCCGCTCGTGACGTCGAGCGGCCGACGCCGCAGCCGGTGCGGCCTCATCCCGCCCGAGCGGCGGCACGCCCGCCGTGGTGGCGAAGCCGCCCGGTGCGAACCGCCGCCGCGTCGATCGCGGTGCTGGTGGCGGCCGGTGTGGCGCTGGCGTGGCTATGGCAGGCTGTCGCGCCGATGCTCTCCCGTCAGGGAGATCGGCGGGATTCGGAGGCCGGGGCCGTGGCGGAGTCGTTGTCGGCGGCGGACGTCGAGAGGATCTGGGCGACGGCGCGTCGAATCTGGCGCTCACGGGAGGCTCCGTCCGCCCAACCGGCGCCGGGCGTGGCGCCTGCCGACTTGCCGGGCGCCGAGCCCGTCATCCTGGCGCCACCCGTGAATCGTCCTCCCGCTCCCGCCGCCCCGAGTGGTCCCGCGGCATTGCGGGTGCCGGCTGCCGCGGCAGACACGAGCGCGAGCGCGATCGGGACGATGATCTTTACGCGCGCTGACGTGGGGGTCGTTCCGCCCGTGCTGGTGAGGCCGCGTCTTCCGGAGAGTCCAAGACCGGGTGTCCGGGCGGAGGACCTGCCGCAGGTCGAGGTGGTCGTGTCTGAGACCGGCGAGGTCGAGTCGGTGAAGCTCGTATCAGAACGCGCAGGCGTCGGGCCGGCGATGATGCTGAGCGTGATCAAAGCGTGGCGCTTCGCGCCCGCGACGCGCGCCGGCCGCCCGGTGCGGTACCGGCTGGTCGTTCCACTCACGAACCAGTGAATGAGGGCGCCGGGCCGGGACATATGCTGAATCGGCGTGCGGCGATGTAGACTCGCCAGAACGACCGCGGCTGCTGCGCCCATGAACACGCCTTCTTTTCTCGGCCACGTTTCCGCCAGAGCGAGCCGCCGGCTCGAGCTGGTGCACGTCGACAGCGGAGCCGTGCTGGCGTCGCGCGTCGCCGTGGGGGAGGAGGCGCGGCCGGGAAGGAAGCGCCTCGCGCACGGCCAGGCGGATGGCGGAGAGTTCGTGGTGGTCTCCCCCGGCAGCTGGACCCACACGATCTTCGCGAGATCGCCCGTTGACGTCGCCTTCGTCGGCGCCGATGGAACCATCCTCAGGACCCGGCGCGCCCTGAAGCCGGGAAGGGCCGCGGCGGCGCGCGGGTCGCACGCGGTCATCGAAGGCAGGGCGGGATTTGTCAGGCGCGCGGCGTTGGGCGTCGGTGATCGGGGGGCGCTTCGCGAGGCGCAGGCACCGCGGCCAGCCAGAGAGGTGGCGCCGTGGCCGTCGGCGAAAGAAGAGGGCGGGAACACGGCGCGCGCGGCGGCGGGCAGCCCCGCCGCCGGGGCCTTCTGGGATACGGACGCAGAGGCCGATCCATGGGACGTCGGCTCACTGGAGACGCCTTCGACACCGGCGGCGGCACCGTCCGCGCAGGTGCCGCCGCAGCCTCGAGCCGATGCGGCGCCCGGCGGCCCCGCGGACCGGGAGGCGCGCGCGCGCGGACTCAACGCGGATTCGCCGCCGGAAGCGAAAGCACGCCGGCGTCCGGCTCCGGCCCGCGGGGCGTTGCTCGCGCAGGTGATCGCGCGACAGACGCCGATCGACTGGTACGAGGCCGTGGCGATCACCGAAGGCATCTGCTCGGCGCTGCTCCTGGACGCGCCGGCATCAGGGCGGGGAGTGCCTGACGCCGATGCGGTCGCGATCACGCCTGAGGGCGGGATCGAACTGCTTGCCGAAGGACGTCTGGACACGCCCTCAACGAGGCTCGCGCGCCTGCTTCATGCGCTGACCGAAGGGGCGCAGGGCCAGCCCGTGCAGCTCAGGCTCCTGGTTTTGCAGGAGCTGTCGCCGTCGCCAAGCTGCGCGTCGACGCTGGAATTCTCGACGCGGCTTGCGTTGTACGAGCGGCCCGGCCGCGCCAGCCTGATCCGCGGGGTGTACGAGCGGTTTCAGCGTCTGCCTCCGCGTGACGAGGAGAACGTGCCTGCGATTCAGGCCGCCAGCGCGCCGGCGCCGCAGCCGGAGGCGTGGTGGCGCAGGCGGGCCGTTCATATCGCGGGCGCTACGGCGTTGACCGTCCTGTTCCTCGCTGCCGGCTCAGCGTGGCTGTGGCGGGCGGCGTCGCCGCCGCCGCCGGGCTCTGTCGACCGCCGAGGGCCGGTGGCGCGCGCCGTGTCGGCGGCGGGGGAGTCGGTGTCGGACGCGGCGGCGGGCAGTGCGCGAACCGTCGCGCGCTGGTTCGGCCTCGTGGCCACCGACAGACCGACGGCCGTGCCCGCCGTCGAGGCCGTCGAGGCGCCCGCCACGCCCGGAAGCACGCCGGCACGCAGGCCCGCCGCGCGCAAACCGGTGCCGGCCGCGCCCACGCCGGCCTTCGGCATGGACTCCATGCCGCCTCCGACGACGCCGGACACCACCGTGTATTCGAACGTCGACACGGAGGTCGTGCCGCCAGCCCTTGTGCGTTCGCGGCTCCCCGCGGACCCGCCCCCGGGTGTTCGCGCCGACGCGCTCCCGGAGGTGGAGATCGTGGTGTCGGCGGCTGGTGAGGTCGAGTCGGTGAAGCTGGTCACCGAACAGGCCGGCGTCTTGCCGTCGATGATGTTGAGCGCCATCAAGTCGTGGCGTTTCCGTCCCGCGACGCGCGACGGTGAGCCCGTGCGCTACCGGTTGCGCATGCGCCTGACCAACCGGTGACGAGGCCGCGAACCCGACCTCGAAGGTCGGTGACCGCAGCTAACGCTTGATCTTGCAGGAACTTGCTCTGCTATAATCCGACAGCCCCGCCCTTAGGTCTTGACGGGCCGAAGGAAGCCATGTGTCTGAATATTCAACGTGAGGAGGGCAATGTGAGGTACTTCCAGTCTCCGTGGCGGCGCCTGCTGGCGCGAGCGCTCGTGCTCGTGCTGGTTGCTGGCGCCGTCCCTGCCGACTGCCTGGCGGGTGAGCCGCCGCCTGGCGGGTCCACCCCCACGCTCGCAGCCTCGATCCAGAAGGCGGTGGCGGCGGAATCCGCGAAGATGGGGAAGGCGAGAGCCTCCACAGCCGCGGCGAAGCAGGATCCCGGCGCGCAGGTGAACCAGCTCGAATCGAAGAGCTTCTTCAAGTCGCCGGCTGGCATCATCGCGCTCGTGCTCGTGGGAGTGGGGACGGGCGCCGCCCTCTACTCCACCAGTAACGACCGCATCAAGTCACCGTCCAAGTAGGAGGACACAGCACCATGAAACGACTCACAGTGTTGGTGGCGCTCCTCCTGCTGGTCGCAGGCATCGGGGCCGCCACGGCCCAGTCCCTGACGGGGACCATTGCCGGCAGAGTCGTCGACGAGCAGGGCGGCGTGCTGCCCGGCGTCACCGTGACCCTGACCGGCCGGACCGGCGCGCAGGTGACGGTCACCGACGCAAAGGGCGAATACCGGTTCGTCGGCCTCAATCCGGGGCCGTACGAAGTGAAGACCGAACTGTCGGGCTTCACACCGCGCACGGAGCGCAATTTGGACGTCGGCATCGGCAGGACGGTGACGGTGCCGTTCACGCTGAGGGTCGGCGGCCTGGCCGAGACGGTCGAGGTCGTGGCGAACGCCTCGACGATCGACACCGCATCGACGGCCTCCGACAACTCGCTCTCCCAGGACCTGCTGGCCAACATGCCGATCAACCTCGGCAACTTCAACGCCGCGACGAGCGTCATGAACTACGCTCCCGGCATCAACAGCGGGTCCGCGTTCGGCGGCGATGCCAGTTACGGCAACGCGCTGCTCATCGATGGCGTGGACACGCGCGACCCGGAGGCGGGTTCCGCGTGGGTGTTCTACAACTACAACATCATCGAGGAAGTGCAGGTGGGCGGCGTGGGAGCCCCGGCCGAGTACGGCGGGTTCAGCGGCGCCGTCGTGAACACGATCACGAAGTCGGGAGGCAACCGGTTTTCGGGCCTCTTCGACTATCGGCACACCAACGATGGACTCGCCGGGGACAATGTTCCGCAGAAGTATCTCGACCTGAACAAGTCGCTGGGATCGCCCAGCGTGATCACGAAACTGAACGACTTCACCGTTCAGTTGGGCGGTCCGTTCAGCAAGGACAAGGCGTTCTGGTGGTTCAGCGTGCAGCGGTACGCCTTCGAGCGTGACCCGGCCGGACCGAGCAAGCTCGCGACCGAGGTCAGCCCTCGCTACAACGCGAAGCTCACGTGGAACCTCACGCCCAGCGACACGCTCACTGGGTCGTTCCAGTACGACAACTACAACGTGACCGGGCGGTACGCGTGGATCCCGTCGTACGCCGCCGACGAGACGCAGACGGTGGACCAGGATTCCCCCGAGGCGGTATGGAACCTCCAATACCGTAAGCTGTTCGGCTCATCCGCCTTCCTGGAGGCGAAGTACACCGGCTACTGGGGTTACTACTATCTGGATCCGGTCAGGTCGGACTCGGCCCGCTACGACGGCGAGACCGGAGCGTTCTCCGGCGGCGCCGGCTATTACTACTATGCCGATCGCGACCGGAATCAGGCGAACATCTCGTTCTCGACCTTTGCCAATGCGTACGGCCAGCACAACTTCAAGTTCGGCATGGAAATCGAGCGCAGCGGCGTGCGGAGCCAGTTTGGCTACACCAATGGCGTTTATTTCTACGACTACGGTGGTCCCTACCTGGCCTACGGCTACAGCTACGACGTCAGGGGGACGAACAAACGCGAGTCCTTCTACGCGCAGGACCAGTGGCGGGCCGGCCGGCTGACGGCGAACCTGGGCGTCAGGCTCGATCACATCGCAGGCTACAGCCCGGAATTGAACAAGACGGTCTACTCCCCGGACTGGGCCTTCGGGCCTCGCCTGGGCGCCACCTTCGACGTGACGGGCACCGGAAACAGTGTGCTGCGCGCTTCCTGGGGACGCTACTACGAGGGCGCGGCCTTCAACCCCTACAACCAGGCCGTCGGAGGCTGGACGCCGTTCCAGTCGTACGAGGTGCTGTCGAACGGGCAGCTGGAGCTGTTCGACGAGACCGTCATCGGCGGCAACTGGACGGTCGCCTCGGGTGTCAAGCACTTCAGCCTGGACGAGGCCACCGTCGGTTTCGAACAGCAGTTGCGGCGTGACCTGCGCGTCGCCGTGACGGGCATCTGGCGGAAGTGGGACAACTTCGTGGGCGCCGTGATCAACGGGTCCACGTGGACCCCGTTCACGCGGGATCTCCCCGATCCCTCCAACCCGGACACGACGAAGCCTTTCACCCTGTACAGGTGGGCCAACCGGACGGAGTCGCCCGACGCGGTGGTCACCAACTATACCGGCTTCCAGTACAAGGACCCGAGCGGCAATGTGCTGGGGACGGCCGACCCCTCGCGAAACTACAAGGGCGTCATGTTCGTCCTCACCAAGACGCTCTCGAACCGGTGGCAGGGCCAGTTCTCCTACGTGTATTCGAAGTCGGAGGGCAACATCAGCAACTCCGGGATT
The DNA here is from genome assembly GCA_046496425.1 of Vicinamibacterales bacterium. Taxonomy (GTDB): domain Bacteria; phylum Acidobacteriota; class Vicinamibacteria; order Vicinamibacterales; family JAKQTR01; genus JAKQTR01. The sequence continues at coordinate 6,419 of JAWOGY010000001.1, read as the reverse complement.
GGCCTCGGCAGCAACGGGTTCCGAAACGCGAACACCGCGCTGGTCAACTCGTTCGGGCGCATGGAGCAGAACCGCCCGCACGAGTTCAAGCTGATGGGCGGATACACAGTCCCGAAGATCGAAGTTGGGCTGAACGCCTACTACCGGGCAATCAGCGGAGCGAACTACACGCCGCTGGCGCTCGTCAGCGGGTCCTCCAGCGTGCTGAATTGGACAGGCTCCGTGAACATCAATCTCGATGCTCGCGGGAGTCAGCGGCTCGAGACGCAGCATCTGGTCGACCTCAAGGTCGAGAAGGAGTTCAAGGTCGACGTCCATCGGTTCGGGGTGTTCTTTGACATCGCGAACCTGTTCAACAACGACACGATTACGTCCGTCCAGACGCGCGTGCCTGACCGGGCGATTACGTACTTCGACGAAGAGCTCGGGAAGTCGACCTCGCAGCGGGTGAAGTACAAGTCGCCGATTTCGCTGGTCTCGCCAGTCCAGATGACCTTCGGCGTTCGCTGGAGCTTCTAGCGCACACCGGCGTGGCGGCCCGCGCCGCCGCCTGACGAGAACGCCCCGGAGGCCTTGCGGCCTCCGGGGCTCTTTGCTGTACGGTTGGAAAATCTAGCGTGCGCCGCGCCGCAGCCGACTTTCGAGGGCGCGGCCCTGCGCCGCTTCCCTGGCGGCGTCTGTCGGCCGGCCCTGCCGATTGTAGATGTCGGCCAGGACGTAGTGGCCAAGCGGCTCCACTTCGGGGCTCGGCGTGAGGGTGAGACCCTTCCGCGCCAGTTCGGCGGCCTCGCTGAGGTTGGACCCGCGCTCGAGATACGCTTTCGCCAGAAAGATATGCCCCTCGGCGAACGCGGGGTTTCCGTCGATGGACTGCTTCAGCGCGTCGATCCGGAGGTCGCGTTGCCCGGTGCGCTCGTACAGCAGGGAGAGGTTGAATGCCGCCATGTAGCTGTCGGGATGCAGCTTCAGCTCCTCGAGGTATTCCCGTTCGGCGGCCAGAAGGTCTCCGCGCCCCTCGGCGAGGAGCGCCAGGTTGAAGCGGGCCAGCCTGACGTCCTCCTTCACCGCGATGGCCTCGCGGATGAGTTTCTCGGCCGCAATCGCATCGCCCCGCCGGTACGCGATAACCCCTAAGGCGTTCGTCGCGGAGGCGACCTTGGGGTCCAGTTCGAGCGTCTGCCTGAACACCTGCTCGGCCCGATCGATGTCGCCCCGGTCGAGGAAGACCTCGCCGACCTGGTAACGGACGTACGCATCCCGGGGATCGAGCTCGAGGTAGCGCTCGTAGCCCGCCATGGCGGCCTTGTCGTCTCCCAGGCGCCGGTACGCGTGCGCCATGTTGATGACCGCGATATCGTAGTCGGGCTTGAGTTCCAGCGTCTTCCGGAAGTGGTCGAGCGATTCCCGATAGCGGCCTTCCTTGAAGTAGAGATTGCCGAGCGAGAACCAGGCGTCGATCACGTTGGCGTCGGCCTCGACCACCTGAGTCAGCATGCCCACGGCGCGGTCGAACCCGCCCTCCTCCCGCCCGAGATCGCGGGCCGTGCCCATCAGGTTGAACAGGTCGATCTTATCCTTCGGGTCCGCCCGGTCGCTCCTCGGGTCGTTCGCGGTGGCCACGAACGACCCGACGTACCCGAGCGCCGCCAGTCGCTGGCGCACCTCCGGATCCACGTCCTCGGCCGGCGCCGCCGTCGGGGCCTTCTCGAACGCGGCCTCCATCTCGCGCAGGCGCGCCACCATGCCGTCGCCCACGGTCCGCCGCTCGTCGTAGATGTTGGTCGTTTCCCCGGGGTCGCTCTCGATGTCGAACAGTTCCGGCCTCGGCGCGTCGATGAGCTTGTAGCGGCCCGCACGGAGCGCCCTGAGGTCGCTCCAGCCGAAGTGGTGCAGGGGATACATGGCCTCGGCGTAGCCTTCGAGTCCCAGTTCGAGGGCGGCGCCGGTCATCAGGGGGACCAGGCTCTTGCCCGAAAGGCCTGCCGGCACGGCGGCGCCCGCAAGCTCGAGCAGTGTCGGCGCCAGATCGACGATGCGCACGGGGTCGGCGACCACGCGCGGACCCGTCTTCACGAACGGGGCGCGGACGATGAAGGGGACGTGGGTGACGCTTTCGTAGATGAAGAATCCGTGAGACTCTTCGCCGTGGTCGCCGAGGCTCTCCCCGTGGTCGCCCAGCACCGCCACCACCGTCCTGTCGAGCAGGCCGCGCTCTTCCAGAAAGCTGATGACCCGTCCAACCTGCGCATCGGTGAAGGCCACTTCGCCCCGGTAGGGATGGCCCTTGTACTCGGATTTCTGGGGCTCCGGCGGGTCGTAAGGCGTGTGCGGGTCGTAGAGATGAATCCAGGCGAAGAACCGGCTGTCTTTCACCGAGTCGATCCACGGGAGCGCCTTGTCGACAACCTCGTTGCCCGGACGCTGGATGTTCCCGAGCGAGCGGCCGCGGCGCTCCGAGATGTCGAAGTCGTCGAAGTACTCGTCGAAGCCCTGGTCGATGCCCCATTTGGCGTCGAGCACGAAGGCGGCGATGAAACCGCCGGTCGCGAACCCGTTCTCCTTCAACATCTCCGCGAGGGTCGTCTGCTCCGGCGACAGGAAGAACCCGCCGTTGTCGCGCACGCCGTGCTCGGGAGGGAAAAGGCCGGTGAACATGCTCGCGTGCGCCGGCAGCGTGAGAGGCGCGCTCGACATCGCCTGGCCGAACATCGTCCCTTCGCGGGCGAGCCGATCGATGGCGGGCGTCTTGACCAGTGTCGACCCGTAGGCGCTGATGTGGTCGGCGCGCAGGGTGTCGAGCGTGATCACGACGACATTCAGCGACTCCCGGCTGACGCCGGACGGGAGCGCGCCCAACTCGACTTCGCCCGCCATCTGCGGCCGGCTCGCGGACCAATACCAGGCCGCGCCGGCGGCTGCGGCGACGACGATCGCTCCGGCCCCGGCCAGGGCCATCCACGCAGCGCGGTGCTTCGTATGGTTCTTCACGGTGCCTCTATCAGAAGAGTGTATCGCGCCGGAGGGGCGGCGCGAAAGGAGGTGCGGAAGCAGCGGTAGCGCCCTCGCGGATGGCGCTATACTTGCGCGCGTCGACTCGAGGAGGGGCCTGCGATGCGGGGACGAGGAACGGTTTCGCTCGCCGTGCTGGCATTCTCGTGGCTGGCGCTGGACGACATCACGACTGACAACGCCAACGAGTTCCCCCTGGAGTACACGATGCTCGTCCTGGCCGGCGTCTGGTTCGTCCTGCTTGGCGCATGGCTGGTCGCGAAGCGTCGGACCGTCGCCGGCATCTGCTCACTGGCGGCCGTGGCGATTGGCGTCGCGGCGTTCTGGTCGCTTCCGCACCACTATCAGCCGCCGTCGCTCGTCAATAACCTTGGATACGTGCCGCTCGCGTGGTTTCTGGGTGTGGCGATCTGGCTGCTCACGTCACGAGCCCGGCTGAGAACCCGGCCAGTCGCGCCAGGTTAGATGATCGGCCGGCCGCCGCCGCCCTTGCGGAGCAGCATTTCGCGGCGTCCGTTCTGCAACTGGAAGGCGTCCGACACGCGCATGCCGTCGAACATCTTGATGATGTCGCGGTTCTGCAGCGGGCCCCGCCGCGCGAGCGCCGAAGGCTGCGGCCGCTGCCGCACGTGCGAGTCGTCGAGGACGACGAACTTCGTGCGCGGGGCGCTGGCATGGCTGGCATCGCCGAAGAGCCCGAGCAGCGCACCGTCGTGGCGCAGCAGCCGCACGACCGCGGCCGCCAGCGCCTGGGCAGAGGGCCGGTCGAGGTAGTCGTAGAGATCCCACAGCAGCACGCCGTCCACCGTGCCCGCCTGCAGCGTGAAGCGGTTCGACAGGAAGGCCGGAAACTCGCCGGGCGTGCCATCACGCAGGTGGCGTTCGAGATCCGCGAAGAGATCCTCGACGACGAACTTGCAATTCAGCCGCTCGCCGAAGAACTCGATGTTCGAGCCCACGACCGGGCCCAGGTCCAGGAGGATGGGCGCAGGACGGGTGCCGAGGTGCGCGATGAACTTCTGCAGCGCCTTCGAGGTGACCACCGCGCCGTCATCCCGCTGCGGCGCCGAACCGGTGTCGGGGCGTGTCGCTTCCGCCCGGCCCGCGGATCCCAGGCGTGAGATGAAGCCGCGCAGGCTGACCACCGTGCGTCTGCCGGCGTTACACCCCGGCGGCGCGCGGGCTGCCTGGCCCCGGCGTGCCGGCGGGGATGGGCGCAAGCTTCGGCTCGGGCTTGGCCGCCTGGGCGGGCGCCACGACTACGGCCGGCTTCTTCTGCATGTCCACGCTGCCGCGCAGGTGCGCGCCCTCCGCGATCCCGACGCGCGGCGCCGTGATGTCGCCGTCCACCGAGCCTGTGTCGCGAAGCTCCACCTTCTCGGTGGCCGTGATGTTGCCGACGACCTCGCCGAGGACGATGACGATCTTGGCGAACACCTCGGCCTTGAGCTTGCCGTTCGAGCCCACCGTCAGCACGTGCTCGCGGAGCTCGACTTTGCCTTCCACCGTCCCTTCGACGAGCAGATCCTCGCTGCCGCTGAGCTCGCCCTTGAAGACCACCGACTTGCCGACGTTGAAAGCTTCCTTGTCCATGTGGCGTATCGCCTCGGTTTCCGGTTCGTGAACTCGAGGGGCACTTGGCACGCCCGGCGGTCCGGGAGGCACAGCACCCGTGGCTTCGCGGCTGCGATCAGGCGGCCGCGGGACCTCGATCCGTTTCCACATCGTGAACCTCTATGTCATTCGCGGCGTTCCGGCAGCCCATCCCGGACACATTATTGCAGACAACGTGCCAGGGTGGAACCCAGCGGGTTGCGGTGGCCATCGGCGCCGCCAGGGCACCCGGGCCGTCGCCGGGAGGCAGGATCGGCGGCGGCCCGCGGGGCTTCGGAGTCGTGCGGACGGTACTTCTTGTCCTTCCGACCACGTAATTGTTACGCGGCGCGGCCTGGGCGTACGATCACCTGCCGTTGGCGGATCGCGCCGGTTTTCCCCGCGGCCGGCGACCATGCTGCGCGCATACTCCGCCCGCGGGGCGTGCTTGGGGCCGGCTACCAGTTCAGGAAAGCCAAGCCAGCCAGCAGGACCACTGCCAGCACGCCCACCAGGATGGCCCACGTCTGCCAGCCCAGCACGGCGAAGGGCGGTTTCCGGGCCGTTGTCATCACCGCCTCCTCCCAGTCGTTGTCTTCAGCTCCGCGCTGCAGGACGACGCAGGCCTGCGCCGAAGCGGGGCCCACCTGACGCGTTAGACCCCGCGGCTGCGCGTCGGGTTCCACGCGTCAGTGGGCGCCGGGCATCGTGAGCAGGAGCACATCACCATCTGGCGACTCGGGAAACGGGAGGACCGGGAGGAATTCTATCTGCGTCCTCAACTCGGGCAGACGTTCGTGTGTTCCTACAGCGGTTCCGCGCGGCGACCATGTAATGCCGCTTGGCGAAGGCTCGGCCGGAACCCGTCTTCAGATACCTCTCGAAGGCAACCGCGCTCTCGACCCGCGCGAACTCCAGCGATACCACGAGTTGCCAGGGCCGGCCTCGCCGCGTGTGGACCGACCCTCCTGAGTTGTGCGTCTCGAGTCTCGTGCTCAAGTCCGAGGTGAGGCCCACGTAGTATCGGTCGGCATCGAGTGCGCTTCGCAGCACGTAGACGACGTGCTTCTCCCGCATCTCGAGAACCCTAGCAAGCGCCAGTCCAGGCGTGGAGTCGAGCGACGTCGCAGGAATTACGAGATGGTGACGGCGGGGCAGCCTTCGCGCGAGGGCTGGCTTGCCCAGCCGAAGCGTCCCGAGAAGAACAGCAGGCCGGAATCAGACCGACTGACTTGCCCAGCCGAAGCTTCCTGAGGAAGGTGGCAAGCCGGAAGGAAGCGAAGGCTGGCGTCCCCACCGGGATTCGAACCCGGGTTTTGGCCTTGAAAGGGCCACGTCCTAACCCCTGGACGATGGGGACGTAGATGGCGGACGCCGCCGGCGCCGCAGACATGGCGCCAGCAAACATAAAATCGTACCACACCTCGGGCGGCCCCGCCACAGGCAGGTGGCGCCCGATGGCCCCCGGCGCCGCGCCGCCGTGGGGCGCAAGCGGGACACGGAGGACCCCCTTCAGACCGATGCTAGAATGCGGATGCTGTTGCGCGCCTGCCTGTCGCGTCTGCACCGGACGCCGGAGAACCGTGATGGAACCTGCCGCCCCCCTCGACCCGATCGTCGCCGCGCGCTTCAAGGCGCTCGAGTACCTGATCGGCAACACGCCGATGCTCGCGATTCGACTGAGGGTCCGCGGAGAGCCGAGAGTCGTCTACGCGAAGTACGAGCAGGTGAACATGACGGGCAGCATCAAGGACCGCATGGCGCTGCACATCATGAAGCAGGCGTATCTCACGGGCCGGATCAAGCCCGGCGACACG
>JAWOGY010000317.1:0-3850 GCA_046496425.1 Vicinamibacterales bacterium | reverse complement strand
GACCGCGGTCTTCCTGGTCATGACCGGGGCCCTGACGGCTGGCCAGCAGGCCGGCGGGGCGCAGGTCGTGCCAGGACAGTACATCGTCGTCTTCAACGACTCGGTAGCCGACATTCCAGGTCTTGCCAACAGGCTGGCTGGAGAGCACGGCCGGACGCCCTTCTTCGTCTATGAGCATGCGCTCAAGGGGTTTGCGGCCGAGCTGCCCGAGCAGGCCGCGGAGGCCTTGCGCCGCAATCCCAATGTGGCCTACGTCGAGCCCGACTCCGTCGTCTGGGCGATTGCCACGCAGTCGCCCGCGACGTGGGGGCTGGACCGCATCGACCAGCGGGGTCTCCCGCTCAACTCGAGCTACACCTACGTCGACACGGGGCTCGGCGTAACGGCTTACATCATCGACACCGGCATCCGCTTCGATCATTCGGACTTCGGTGGGCGTGCCTCGTTTGGCTTCGACGCCATTGGCGTCACTGGTGACGATTGCAACGGCCATGGCACCCACGTGGCGGGGACCGTGGGGGGCGAGCAGTACGGTGTCGCGAAAGACGTGCGGCTCGTGGCCGTCAGGGTCCTGGGCTGCGACGGCTCCGGGACGACCACGGGCGTCATCGCCGGCATCGACTGGGTCACCGCGAGTACCACGAGACCGGCCGTGGCCAACATGAGCCTCGGCGGCGGGGCCAGTACGGCCCTCGATGATGCGGTCCGGAATTCCATCGCCACCGGGATCAGCTACGCGGTGGCCGCCGGCAACGGAAACTTCATTGGCCGGGCGCAGGACGCCTGCAACTATTCGCCAGCCAGGGTCACTGAGGCGATGACGATCGGCGCGACGGACAATACGGATACCAAGGCTTCGTGGTCCAATTACGGCAATTGCGTCGACTGGTTCGCCCCGGGCGTCGGCATCACGTCGGCGTGGTACACAAGTATCGCGGCGACCAGCACGATAAGCGGTACATCGATGGCCACCCCGCACACCACGGGGGTCGCGGCGCTCTATCTGCAGACCAACCCCAACGCCACGCCTCAGGAATTGCGCGACGCGTTGTACGCCGCGACGAGCAAGGGCATCGTGGCCAACTCCAAGACGACCAACAACCACTTGCTCTACAGCCTGTTCGACGGCGGCGACACGGCGAATTCCGCACCCACGGCGAGTTTCACCTCCACTACCGTGGGACTGACGGCGAATTTTGCCGATACGAGTACGGACTCCGACGGCTCCATCACGAGGCGGAACTGGACCTTCGGCGACGGATACGCCGCGTCGAATGTTGAGAAACCTGAGCACACTTACGCTGCGTCCGGCACGTACACCGTGACGTTGACGGTGACGGACGACGACGGAGCCACCGGCACGGCGACGAAGAGCGTCAGCGTGTCCGACCCGACTGTCGGGTTCACCCTGAGCGCAACGGGACGCAAAGTGAGGGCCGTAATGTACGCTGACCTCGCGTGGAGCGGGGCGACTGGCACGAGCGTCGACATCTATCGCGACGGCGCCAAGATCGTTACCACCGCGAACGACGGCGCCTACACGGACAACATCGGCAAGAAGGGCGGGGGGACTTACACGTACAAGGTCTGCACCGCCGGCAGCACGAGCGCCTGTTCGAACGACGCGACAATCGTGTTCTAGCGCCTCGAGCCCTGCGGGATAACTGGGCGCCTTACGAACGACGCTCCTGTTGTCCCGCAGGCCCGCCCCGCACCATCCACGAGGCTGCAGCATCCAGAAGCCGGGAATCGGGTATGCTCTTAGCCGTGAAGTTCAGGGCCGGGCTCTTCCTCTGCCTGCTCGTCCCCTGTCTGGCCTACGGCCAGGCCCCCGGCCGTGTTCAGGTCGGTGTGTGCGTCGACGCGGACAGGTTCGAGGCCGCCCAGTCGGCGGGCTTCGACTACGTCGAGCTCAACGCCTCGAAGGTGGCCGCCCTTTCCGACAGCGAGTTCGAGCAGTTGGCGGTCAACGTCGCTCAGCTCCGCATCCCGGTTGCTGCCGCCAACGTCTTCATTCCCGCGTCGATCAAGCTGGTCGGGCCCGAAGTCGATCCGGCCCGCCAGATGACCCATGTGACCGCGACGCTGGCCCGCCTGAAGCGGCTCGGCGTGAAGGTGGTGGTGCTCGGCAGCGGGGGCGCACGCCGCGTGCCCGAGGGGTTCTCCCAGGACAAAGCCTTCAACCAGTTGGTCGATTTCTGCCGCCGCCTCGCGCCGGTGGCGCGCGCCAACGGCATCACGATTGCCTTCGAGCCGCTGCGCCGCCAGGAGACGAACCTGATCAACTCGGTCCGCGAAGGCCTGGCGTTCGTCAGGGCGGTGGACCGTCCCGAGATCAAGCTGGTCGTCGACTTCTATCACCTGTCGGAAGAGCACGAGAGCCCGGACGTGCTGCTGGATGCCGGGGCCCTGGTCGCGCACACGCACATCGCGAATCCCCGGGGCAGAGTGTATCCACTGAGCCCGGACGAAGCGCCGTACGCGCCATTCTTCGAAAATCTCTGCAAGATAGGATACGCCGGCCGGATGAGCATCGAAGCGTCTACGACCGATTTCGCGTCCCAGGCGCCGCCTTCGCTGGCCATGCTGAAACACGCCCTCGCCTGCGGGGCGCGGTAGGAGGTGTTACATGTCCCACGTCTCACGGCGGACATTCATGAGGGCGACGGGCGCCGGCGTGGCCGGCACGGCCATCGCCTCGAGTGCGTCCAGTTACGCCAGCATCCTCGGCGCCAACGAACGCGTGCGCGTCGGCATCGTCGGTTTCTCGGACCGCACCCGGTCGGCGCTCATCCCGGCGTTCCTGAGCCAGGCGAAGGAACTGGACTTCGAGGTTGTCGCCGTATCGGACATCTGGAGCCTGCGACGTGAGGCCGGGGCGGACTACATCGGAAAGCTCACCGGTAAGCGCCCCGACCCGGTGCGCAACAACGACGAACTCTACGCGCGCAAGGACGTGGACGCCGTCATTGTCGGCACGGCCGACTTCCAGCACGCGCTCCACGGCGTGGAGGCGGTGCGCGCCGGGCGCGACGCGTACGTGGAGAAGCCGCTCGCCAACACGATGGACGACGCGCGCGCCATCCGGCGGGCGGTGAAAGAAACCGGGAAGATCGTCCAGATCGGGACGCAGCGCCGCAGCGAGCCCGTCTACCAGAAGGCATACGAGTTCATCAAGTCCGGGAAATTCGGCGACATCGTGACGGTCGAGATGACGTGGAACGTGAACCAGCCGGGGCGCTGGCGGCGGCCGTCAGTCGTGCCGACGCTCCGTGAACAGGACACCGACTGGGCGCGCTACCTGCTCAACCGGCCGGCGGAGCCCTTCGACCCGCGCAAGTACCTCGAGTTCCGGCTGTTCTGGCCCTACTCGTCGGGCATTCCCGACCAGTGGCTGGTCCACCAGATCGATACGGTGCACTGGTTCACCGGGCTGCCCCGGCCGCGCAGCGTCGTGGCCAACGGCGGCATCTACCTCTGGAAGGACGGCCGGCGGAACTGGGACACGATGACGGCGGTCTTCGACTACGGTCCGCTCGACGACCCGGCCAAAGGCTTCCAGGTGATCTACTCGTCGCGCATGACCAACTCGGCGGGCGACGTGAAGGAACTCTACTACTCGAATGGCGGCACCCTGGACCTCGACAAGAACCAGGTGACGCCGGCCGGCGGGTTGCGGGAGCGTGAGGCCGCCGCGATGGGCATGAAGGCCAACCTGCTCGCCGCACAGTCGCTGGTCGACACCGATCCTGTGCAGCCAGGTGGAGAAACGGGCGTCTCCCCGGAAGGTGGGAAGGGCCCGGATGGCCCGGATCCAGGCCTCCTGAGAGTAATCCTGAGCCAGGTCGTC